>NZ_CDRVFO010000019.1:0-106239 GCF_977070485.1 Lelliottia jeotgali | reverse complement strand
GATGAAGAAGAAGGAGGAATACGTAAGCAGAACGGCCTAAAGACCGTTGTTTTCAACCATAGAATCTCCCACAGGTACCGCGTTGTTCTCAAGAACAATGCATTAGGTGTGGGAGTCGGCTTGCCGGCGAATGGGCTGCAATGCAGCCCCAATCTTTCGAATCAGACCACGCCCTGGGCCAGCATCGCGTCCGCGACTTTGACGAAGCCGGCGATGTTGGCGCCTTTTACGTAGTTGATCTTGCCATCGGCCTCTTCACCGTAGTGCACGCAAGCATGGTGGATCGACTGCATGATGTGGTGCAGCTTGCTGTCCACTTCACCGGCGGTCCACAGCAGGCGCATGGCGTTCTGTGACATCTCCAGGCCCGAAACGGCCACGCCGCCGGCGTTGGATGCCTTGCCCGGTGCGTACAGGATGCCAGCCTCCAGGAAGATATCCACAGCCTCCAGCGTGGTCGGCATGTTGGCGCCTTCCGCTACGCAGATGCAGCCGTTACGCAGCAGCGTGCGGGCGTCTTCGCTGCCCAGTTCGTTCTGCGTGGCACACGGCAGGGCGATGTCGCACGGCAGGCTCCATGGCGTCTGGCCCTTGCGGAACTCCAGCCCGAACTGATCGGCCAGTTCGCTGATGCGGCCACGCTTGACGTTCTTCAGCGCCATCACGGCGTCCCACTGGGCGTCGGTCAGGCCGGCTTCGGCGTACAGAGTGCCTTCGGAGTCGGACAGCGAGATCACCTTACCGCCCAGGTCCATGACCTTGCGCGCAGCGTACTGGGCAACGTTGCCGGAACCGGAAATTGCTACGCGACGACCGTCGATGCGCAGGTCCTGACGCTTGAGCATTTCTTCGGCGAAGTACACACAGCCGTAGCCGGTGGCTTCAGGGCGGATCAGGCTGCCGCCGTAGGTCATGCCCTTGCCGGTCAGCACCGAAGTGAACTGGTTGGCCAGGCGCTTGTATTGGCCGAACATGAAGCCGATCTCGCGGGCGCCCACTCCGATATCACCGGCAGGCACGTCCAGGTCGGCGCCGATGTGGCGGTACAGCTCGCTCATGAAGGCCTGGCAGAAGCGCATCACTTCGGCGTCGCTCTTGCCCTTGGGGTCGAAGTCCGAGCCGCCCTTGCCGCCGCCCATGGGCAACGAGGTGAGGGAGTTCTTGAACACCTGCTCGAAGGCCAGGAACTTGAGCACACCCAGGTTTACCGAGGGGTGGAAACGCAGGCCGCCCTTGTAGGGGCCGATGGCGCTGCTCATCTGGATGCGGTAGCCGCGGTTGACCTGAACCTTGCCCTGGTCATCGACCCACGACACGCGGAACAGCACCGCGCGCTCGGGTTCGACCATGCGCTCGAGAATGCCGGCCTGCAGGTAGTGTGGGTTGGCTTCAAGGAACGGCCAGAGGCTGCGCAGCACTTCTTCCACCGCCTGGTGGAATTCGGGCTGGGCCGGGTCGCGCTGCTTCAGGCGCTCGAGGAAATGGTCGACAGATTCGATCATGGGTAGACATCTCACCAAGAGGGATTGGACTTATTGGTTTTTTCTGGAATGTACCAAGAAGCAATCGCACTGGAATAGGGCGAAATGTCGTTTTTATGAAATTATTTGGTGCTTTTTATGTAAGTGTATACAAAACAAGGTGCCTTCCGATGGCAGATCAGCCCTATTGTCGGGCCAGGTCACTTCATGCCAGGCACAAAAATGGGGCCCCTGAGGGCCCCATTCTTGTGCATCAGAAACCGGCTTACTGCGCCAGCTTCTTGTGCCGTACCCGGTGCGGCTGGGCAGCGGCGTCACCCAGGCGCTTCTTGCGGTCGGCTTCGTACTCGGTGTAGTTACCTTCGAAGAACACCACGTTCGAGTCGTCTTCGTACGCCAGGATGTGGGTAGCCACACGGTCCAGGAACCAACGGTCGTGGGAAATCACGATCGCAGCGCCCGGGAAGTCCAGCAGAGCTTCCTCCAGCGAACGCAGGGTTTCGACGTCCAGGTCGTTGGACGGTTCGTCGAGCAGCAGCACGTTGCCGCCCTCTTTCAGGGTCAGGGCCAGGTGCAGGCGGCCACGTTCACCACCGGAAAGGTCCTTGACGAACTTCTGCTGGTCGCCGCCCTTGAAGTTGAACCGGCCAACGTAGGTGCGCGACGGGATCTCGTAGTTGCCGATGCGGATCATGTCGGAACCATCGGAGATCTGCTGGAAGACGGTCTTGGCACCATCCAGGTCTTCGCGGCTCTGGTCCACACAGGCCAGTTGCACGGTCTCGCCGATCTCGATGCTGCCCGAGTCCGGCTGTTCCTTGCCCATCAGCATGCGGAACAGGGTCGACTTACCGGCACCGTTACCACCGATCACGCCGACGATGGCGCCTTTAGGCATGGCGAACGACAGGTTGTCGATCAGCACGCGGTCGCCATAGCCTTTGGAGACGTTCTTGAACTCGATGACCTTGTCGCCCAGGCGCGGGCCAGCCGGGATGTAGATCTCGTTGGTTTCGCTGCGCTTCTGGAATTCCTGCGACTGCATCTCTTCAAAGCGTTGCAGACGGGCCTTGGATTTGGACTGGCGGGCCTTGGCGCCTTTGCGCACCCACTCCAGTTCCTCTTTCATGGCCTTCTCGTGGGCGCTCTGCTGCTTGGATTCCTGCGCCAGACGGTCCGACTTGGCCTCCAGCCAGCCCGAGTAGTTGCCTTCGTACGGGATGCCGGCGCCGCGGTCCAGTTCGAGGATCCAGCCTGCGACGTTATCGAGGAAGTAACGGTCGTGGGTAATCGCTACCACGGTACCCGGGAAGTCGTGCAGGAAGCGCTCCAGCCAGGCCACCGAGTCGGCGTCCAGGTGGTTGGTGGGTTCGTCGAGCAGCAGCATGTCGGGTGCCGACAGCAGCAGACGGCACAGGGCCACACGGCGCTTCTCACCACCGGACAGGTGTTCGATGCGGGCATCCCAGGCCGGCAGGCGCAGGGCGTCAGCGGCGACGTCGAGCTGGCGCTCGAGGTTGTGGCCGTCGGCAGCCTGCAGGATGGATTCGAGCTTGGCCTGCTCGGCGGCCAGCTTGTCGAAGTCGGCGTCGGGTTCGGCGTAGGCAGCGTAGACCTCGTCCAGGCGGGCCTGGGCGTCCTTGATCACGCTGACCGCTTCTTCGACCACTTCGCGTACGGTCTTGCTCGGGTCCAGCTGCGGCTCCTGGGGCAGGTAGCCGACGTTGATGTCGGGCATCGGACGGGCTTCGCCGTCGAATTCCTTGTCGACGCCCGCCATGATCCGCAGCAGGGTCGATTTACCCGCGCCGTTCAGGCCGAGTACGCCGATCTTGGCGCCCGGGAAGAACGACAGGGAAATGTTCTTGAGAATTTCCCGCTTCGGCGGCACGACCTTGCTCAGCCGATGCATGGTGTAGACGTATTGAGCCAAAACCAAGCCCTCTAATCAGATAGGTAAAGACATCGACGATCGCCCCGGCCAGGTGGCCAGGCGGATGTGTTTACGGGGTGTCATTGAACAAAGTCGACCATTCTACGCCAACGCGCCGCGTTGCACAGGGTGGTCGGATGGTGGGGTCAACAGGGGCCGCTGTGCGGCCCATTGGCGGCGATGAGGCCGGTGCTGGCCCCACACCAATCAGACGTGACGCTGTTTGGCCTTGCCCCGCGGCAACCGGCAACGGTCGCCCTGCCCGGCCAGGCGCGCGGCCCAGGCGGATTTCACGCTGAAACCACCCTGGCGGGCAGGCTGCTCGGCAGCCTTGGCCGGCTTGGCGGCAGGCTTGTTCACGGCCTTGCTGGCCGGTTTCACTGCAGCCTGAGCCTCAACCGGAGCTACTGCCGCCTTGGCGGTCTTGCGCAGCTCGGCCAGCGACGGCGCCTTGGTTTTCGAAGCCGAAGCTTCAGGTTTGACCAGCGAACGCTGGCACGACTTGCAGGATACATCCTCGGTCACGGCAGTGCTGACAAGGGTCTGACTGCTGCGCCCACAGGCGGAATCGAGGCCATTGGTGGAAAAGTGAGTAACCAAAACCGAACATCTCCGATGCGTTGTCATTGAAGCGGGCGGCATTCTCGCACAGCAAGCAAGGCATTGCCGAACAGGCAGCCTTCACCGCGACCGTCGGCACCGACAGCGGGACTGGCACTTTGCCATAATGACAGGCATGCTAGCCCGTTTCGGGTATACGGCCTTATAGTGCGCCACCACGGTACGGCCGCCCAGGCACCGGTATACACCGTGCATATCAATCCCTGCCGTCGCCAGCCCAATAGCAGGACCAACGCTTGACCAATCTCAATCATCCGTCCTCGCCGCGCACCGTCACGCCGGCCCCAGCCGCTTCGGTGCGCGGCTCGGTCAAAGGTGCATTGGCCCTGCTGGCCTTGCTGCTGCTAGGTTTGCTGCTTTGGCAACTGTTCTCGCAGTTCCGCCACACCCAGGCCGAGCAGCGCCAGCAGCACCTGGACGCAAGCGTCGAACTGGCAGACCATCTGGCCCTGAACATGGCGCTCAAGGCCCAGCAGGCGCTGAATGTAGTGCAGCCGTATGTCAAAGCGCCGACGCCTGCCGCCCTGCCCAGCCTGCTCGACACGCTGCGCGAGCGCCTGCCAAACCTGCGCGACCTGGCCTGGCTGGATCACAGCGGGCGGCTACAGAGCGACAGCCTGGCCGGCAGCCCCGACCGTGCGCTGATTGACGAGCTGTTCAGGCTGAACCAGGGCCGGCCTTATTTCTTCGCCAACGCGGCGGACAACCGCACCGTCTACCTGCTGTTGCGCCAGGCCACCGAGCAGGGTCGCGGCTACTGGCTGCTGCGCCTGTCCAACGATTTTTACCGCACCCTGACCCAGCACCTGGATGGCCCCGGGCACCCCCTGTGGCTGCTGGAGAACAGCCGCAGCGGCGAGGTGCTGGAACGCCACGCTCCAGCGCAGACCAGCGACCAGCCGTTGCAAAGCGTGATGCTGGTCTTCATCGACAACAGTGTCTGGCAGCTGCGTGGTCTGTTCGATGCGGGCCTTGCCCAGCAGAAACTGTTGCCGGCACTGCTGGGCAAGTGCCTGCTGGCGCTGTTCTGTGCCCTGCTGCCGGTGCTGGCGCTGATCAACATGCGCCGCCGCCAGCGCGCCCTGCAGGAGGACCGTCGGCGCTACCAGGAAATCTTCGAGGGCACCGGCGTAGCACTGTGCGTGCTCGACCTCTCCAGCCTGCCCGGCCAGCTTGACCGATACCACCTGCGCAACCTCGCCGCGCTCAAGCAGAGCCTGGCGCTCGACTCCAGCCTGCGCCGCTCGCTGCTGCTGGAGCTGAAGATCACCGAAATCAACCAAGTGGCGCGCCAGCTGCTCAACGTCGACTGCCACGCAGGCGCCTGGCAACGGTTGATCGACGGCAGCGGCGACGGCCGTGACAGCGTCGGCATGCAACTGATCGATGCGCTGATCGAGCAGCGCCCGCTGCTGGAACTGGAAGTGCGCCTGCCCGCCCCCCTGGGCGGTGAGCTGCACCTATGGCTGATGGCGCGGCTGCCGGAACAACGCCGTGACTACCAGGCGGTGATCCTGAGCATCAGCGACATCACCAGCCGCAAGCAGGTGGAGCTGTCGCTGCTGGAGCGCGAAAGCTTCTGGTCGGACGTGGTGCGTACCGTGCCCGACCAGTTGTACGTGCAGGACGTGCTCAGCCAGCGGATGATCTTCAGCAACCGCCACCTCGGCGAGACCTTGGGCTACGACCGCACCGAGCTTGCGCAGATGGGCGAGCGCTTCTGGGAGCTGCTGCTGCACCCCGAGGATGCGGCGCACTACCAGGCCCTGCGCCAGCAGCAACGCGCCAACGGCCACGGCCAGTCACTGCATTGCCAGCTGCGCTTCCGCCACCGCGACGGCGGCTGGCGCTGCTACGACATCCGTGAACAAGTGCTGACCCGCGACAGCGATGGCCAGGTTACCCGCATCATCGGTGTGGGCAAGGACGTCACTGTGCAGATCGAGGCCAGCCAGTCGCTACGCGACAGCGAGCAGCGCTACCGCATGCTCGCCGAAAGCATCAGCGATGTGATCTTCTCCACCGACAGCAAGCTGCAGCTCAACTACGTCAGCCCCTCGGTGCAGGCAGTGCTGGGCTACAACACCGACTGGATCTTTGAAAACGGCTGGCAGTCGATCGTCGCCAACCCGTCCCAGCTCACCGGCATTTACAGCCTGATGGAACGGGTCAGCAAGGCCATGGGCGACCGGGAACAGCTGGCACAACTGCGCCAGCACCTGCCCAACCAGCTGTTTTTGTTCGACTGCCTGCGCGCCGATGGCCGCAAGATCCCTATCGAGCTGCGCCTGGTGCTGGTGTGGGACGACCGCGAGCGCTTCGAGGGTGTGCTGGGCGTGGGCCGCGACATCAGCCAGCAACGCCGTGCGGAAAAAGACCTGCGCATGGCCGCCACGGTCTTCGAACACTCAACCTCGGCCATCCTCATCACCGACCCGGCCGGCTATATCGTGCAGGCCAACGAAGCGTTCAGCCGGGTCAGCGGGTATTCGGTCAGCGATGTGCTCGACCAGCTGCCAAGCATGCTGACTGTAGACGACCAGCAGGAGGGCCACCTGCGCTACGTACTCAAACAGCTGCACCTGCGCGGCAGCTGGGAAGGCGAAGTGTGGCTCAAGCGCCGCAGTGGCGAGCACTACCCGGCCTGGGTCGGTATCACCGCGGTGCTCGATGACGAGGGCGACCTGGCCAGCTACGTGTGTTTCTTCACGGACATCAGCGAACGCAAGGCCAGCGAACAGCGCATTCATCGCCTGGCCTATTACGATGCCCTGACCCACCTGCCCAACCGCACGCTGTTCCAGGACCGCCTGCACACCGCCCTGCAACAAGCTGAGCGGCAGAAGTCGTGGGTGGTGCTGATGTTCCTCGACCTGGACCGTTTCAAGCCGATCAACGACTCCCTGGGCCACGCTGCGGGCGATCGCATGCTCAAGGACATGGCACTGCGCCTGCTGGCCTGTGTCGACGATGACGACACCGTGGCGCGCATGGGCGGTGACGAGTTCACCCTGCTGCTGCAGTCGCGCGCTACCCGCGAAATGGCGCTCAACCGCGCCATCCATGTGGCCGAGAACATCCTCGCCAGCCTGGTGCGGCCATTCGTGCTCGAAGGCCGCGAGTTCTTCGTCACCGCCAGTATCGGCATCGCCCTCAGCCCGCAGGACGGCGGCGAACTGAGCCAACTGATGAAGAACGCCGACACCGCCATGTACCACGCCAAGGAGCGCGGCAAGAACAACTTCCAGTTCTACCAGGCCGAGATGAACGCCAGCGCCCTGGAGCGCCTGGAGCTGGAAAGCGACCTGCGCCATGCCCTGGAGCAGAACGAATTCATCCTCTACTACCAGCCGCAGTTCAGCGGCGACGGCAAGCGCCTGACCGGTGCCGAGGCGCTGCTGCGCTGGCGCCACCCCACGCGCGGCCTGGTGCCGCCGGGCGACTTCATCCCGGTGATCGAGGAGCTGGGGCTGGTGGTGGATGTCGGCGACTGGGTGCTGCGCGAGGCCAGCCGCCAGCTCAAGGCCTGGCACAAGGCCAAGGTGCGTGTGCCGAAGGTGTCAGTGAACATCTCGGCCCGGCAGTTCTCCGACGGCCAGCTGGGCAAGCGCATCGCCACCGTCCTCGAAGAAACCGGCCTGCCGCCTGCGTGCCTGGAGCTGGAGCTGACCGAAAGCATCCTGATGCGCGATGTGAACGAAGCGATGCAGATACTCGACAGCCTGAAGGTGCTGGGCCTGAGCATTGCGGTGGACGACTTCGGCACCGGCTACTCGTCGCTCAACTACCTCAAGCAGTTCCCCATCGACGTGCTGAAGATCGACCGCACCTTCGTCGACGGGCTGCCCGAGGGCGAGCAGGACGCGCAGATCGCCCGGGCGATCATCGCCATGGCGCACAGCCTGAACCTGGCGGTGATCGCCGAGGGCGTCGAAACCCACGAGCAGCTGGAGTTCCTGCGTGAGCATGGCTGTGACGAGGTGCAAGGCTACCTGTTCGGGCGGCCGATGCCGGCCAGCCAGTTCGAGGCGCAGTTCAGCAACGAGACGCTGTTCATGTTCCAGTGATCCGGTGCCCGCCGGCGCGGCCCTGACCTGTTCAAACCGGACTTCAAAGTCAACTCCCGCCCCCATCCAGCCCAGGCAGGGCGCGGGATGCAACATGAAAGCCATTGGTCCGCGACTTGATGCCACTTCATATGCCAGGCGCGAATCAATCGGTTAGAATGCCCCCCCAATTCAGCCCGATCCTTGAGGACCGTTATGTTCAGCCGTGATTTGACCATTGCCAAGTACGACGCCGAGCTCTTCGAAGCCATGCAGCAAGAAGCTCTGCGCCAGGAAGAGCATATCGAGCTGATCGCTTCGGAAAACTACACCAGCCCAGCCGTAATGGAAGCCCAGGGTTCGGTCCTGACCAACAAGTACGCCGAAGGCTACCCGGGCAAGCGTTACTACGGTGGTTGCGAGTACGTCGACGTGGTCGAGCAACTGGCCATCGACCGCGCCAAGGAGCTGTTCGGCGCCGACTACGCCAACGTTCAGCCGCACGCCGGCTCCCAGGCCAACGCCGCTGTCTACCTGGCCCTGCTGTCGGCCGGTGACACCATCCTGGGCATGAGCCTGGCCCACGGTGGCCACCTGACCCACGGTGCTTCGGTCAGCTCCTCGGGCAAGCTGTACAACGCCATCCAGTACGGCATCGATGCCAACGGCCTGATCGACTACGACGAAGTCGAGCGCCTGGCCGTCGAGCACAAGCCGAAAATGATCGTTGCCGGCTTCTCGGCCTACTCGCAGGTCCTGGACTTCCCGCGCTTCCGCGCCATCGCCGACAAAGTAGGTGCCTACCTGTTCGTCGACATGGCCCACGTTGCCGGCCTGGTTGCCGCTGGCGTGTACCCGAACCCGGTGCCGTTCGCCGACGTGGTCACCACCACCACCCACAAGACCCTGCGCGGCCCGCGTGGCGGCCTGATCCTGGCCCGTGCCAACGCCGACATCGAGAAGAAGCTGAACTCCGCCGTCTTCCCGGGCGCCCAGGGCGGCCCGCTGGAGCACGTCATCGCGGCCAAGGCCATCTGCTTCAAGGAAGCCCTGCAGCCTGAGTTCAAGGCTTACCAGCAGCAAGTGGTGAAGAACGCCCAGGCCATGGCCAGCGTGTTCATCGAGCGTGGTTTCGACGTCGTATCCGGCGGCACCCAGAACCACCTGTTCCTGCTGTCGCTGATCAAGCAGGAAATTTCCGGTAAGGACGCTGACGCGGCCCTGGGCAAAGCCTTCATCACCGTCAACAAGAACTCGGTACCTAACGACCCACGTTCCCCGTTCGTGACCTCGGGCCTGCGTTTCGGCACCCCGGCCGTCACCACCCGCGGCTTCAAAGAAGCCGAGTGTAAAGAACTGGCCGGCTGGATCTGCGACATCCTCGCCGACCTGAACAACGACGCCGTCATCGACGCCGTTCGTGAAAAGGTCAAGGCCATCTGCAAGAAGCTGCCGGTGTACGGCAACTGATTGGCGATAGCCTGATGTGAAAAGCCCGGCCCTTGTGCCGGGCTTTTTCATGCCTGCGGGCAAGCCTTGCCATTGCAAGCCACAACAAGCGGGCGACCACAATTGCGGCGCATCGTATTACCCTGTGCACCCTCACGCCCACCGCGAACGCCAGGACGCCGCCTTGACCAGAGAGCAACTCGAAACCCATCAGATTGCGTTGTATTTCGCCGCCGTGCTCGCCGCCGCTGCCTTCGGCCTGCTGGCCACCGACGCCGCGCGCCACCTGGAAGCACTGGTCACCCCCGCCATCGCCGTGCTGATGTACGCGATGTTCCTGCAAATCCCCTTCCTCGACCTGCGCCAAGGCCTGGGCAACCGCCGCTTCATGGCCGCGCTGCTGCTGGCCAACTTCATCTTCGTCCCGCTACTGGTGTGGGCCGCCACCCGAGGCTTGGTCGAGCATCCGGCCATCCTCATAGGCGCCCTGCTGGTGCTGCTGACGCCCTGCATCGACTACGTGGTGGTGTTCACCCACATCGGCAAAGGCGACTCGCGCCTCACCCTCGCCGCCACCCCCGTGCTGTTGCTGGTGCAACTGGTGCTGTTGCCGGTGTACCTGGCGGTGATGCTGGGTGACAGCAGCGAAGTGGCGATTTCCATCACGCCATTCGTGGAGGCGTTCGTGCTGCTGATTGTGCTGCCGCTGATCCTGGCGGTGCTCACCTCGGCCGGAGCACGCCGGTCACGTAGCGTTTCTGTGTGGAATCAGGCCTGGGCGTGGATGCCGGTGCCGGCGATGGCACTGGTGTTGGTGGCAGTGATCGGCTCGCAGATTGCCGTGGTAGTGCGCGATTTCGACCGCCTGCTGCCGGTGATCCCGGTGTACATCGGCTTCATGCTGCTGGCGCCGGTGCTCGGGTTTGCCTCGGCGCGGCTGCTGCGTTTGCCGGTGGCCGAGGCCCGCTCGGTGACATTCAGCAGCGCGACGCGCAATTCGCTGGTGGTGTTGCCGCTGGCGCTCGCATTGCCCGAAGACATGCGTGCGCTGGCGGCAGCGGCGGTGATCACGCAGACGCTGATAGAGCTCATCAGTGAGTTGGTTTACGTACGAGCGCTCCCCGCGCTGATCCGCTGACAGCGCATGCCGGGGCGTTGCAGCGCCCCGCAAGCCAGCCCACCCGGCACTGCGTGGCCTCAGGCCACCGACGCCTGCCGCTGCATCCGCACGCTCAGCATGCCCGACAGGGAAACCAGCCACAGCATCAGGAACACGCCGGCGATAGCCAGGTTGGATGTCAACGGCAAGGCACTGACGATGCCTGAGGCAACGGCGCCGAACACCAGCATCAAGCACCCCTGCAGGCTTGCCGCTACCCCTGCCCGGTCCGGGAACAGGGACATGGAACGGGCCATGGCATTGGAGAAGATGAAACCTTGGCCAAAAGCGACCAGCATGATGCCACCCAGGATCGTCACCAGGTTCAAACCGCCCGGCATCGCGGCGATCACTGCCACACCGAGCAGGAATAGCGCCATCCCGGCCCACATCAAGGCATGCGCATTGACGTAACGGATCAGCACGCGGTTTACCAAGGTCCCCACCAGGTAGCAACTGCCTACCGCAAGCGCCGTGGTACCAAAGTACTGAGCGCTGTGCCCGAGGCGTTCCTGAACGATGTGCGGCCCGAACACGTTCCACAGCAAGAAGGCAGAGAAACTGGAACCGAGCACTACGACCGAGGAACGAAAGCGACTGTCGGCCAGGATGCAGCGGTAGCCTGCGATGGTCTGCAGTGCACTGCGCCTGCCCGTCACCGCCAGCGACTCCTTGAGCCCTGCCAGCACGAAGGCAAGCACGATCACCGCGTATACCGCATAGAGCACGAAGTTGTAGCGCCACCCCAGATGCACTTCGATCAGCCCACCGACGTAGGGCGCGATCACCGGGCCCAGGCCAAATGCCAGGCTCAGGTAGATGATCGCCACATAGAAGCGAGGCCCCTTGACGACGTCCACCAGCAAAGCCCGCGCGACCACCTGGCAAGCGCCAATAGCGAACCCTTGCAGCGCTCGGGCCAGCAGCAGCATTTCTATCGAGGTGGCAACCGTTGCCAGCAGGCTGCCGCCGAGGAACACCGCAAGGCCCAGCTGAACCGCCGGCTTGCGCCCGCGGGCATCGGCCATGACCCCGAAGAACAGCTGGCCGATCGCGTAGAACAGCAGGGTGATGGTGATGGTGTTCTGCATCAATACAGGGCTGGCCGACAGTTCCCGGCCGATGGAAGGAATGCTGGGCGCATACAGGTCGATGGCGATGCCGCCAACGCTGTTGATCAGCGGCGCCAGGAACACAATGAAATTCTCGTAACGCTTGGTCGCGTTCATGCTTACCTCCAGCACACCGGGCACAGTGGTGCCCGGCATGGTGATCAGGTCAGGCAGATGCCTGATTGGCGAAATGGGGCTGGGCGAGGCCTGGCGCAGGTGCACTCATCCAGATGCTGGGCGATGACAAACGCGACACCACCACCCGCGGCCTGTGGTCGTAATAGGAACCCCAGTTGACGGCTGGGTCCCGGACCCGCCCTCTGTCCGCGCCGCCCAGGTCTTCGAGGTTGTCGACGATCGGCGCCAGCAACTGGCGCACCTGTTCGGTAGCGGTCAGCACCACCAGGCCGAAGTTGCGCAGCGCCAGGGTCTTGATGACATTGTTGAGCAGGTACTTGCCTGCACCGCTGCCGCTGCGAAATGAAGCGAAGGCGCCCACTTCGGCGATACGGGCGCGGTCCAGCCCATAGCGCTCATCCAAGCCCTGATCCAGGTAATACTCACTGAAGAGCTTGCCGGAATCGCCGTAACTGATGCCGGCACAGGCATAGCCCGGGGCGCCACCGTTAGGGTCGGTCAGGCATACGAACAGATCGGGCTCAGGTTCTGGCGTTGCCTGGTAGTGCTTGAGGTAGTGCGCCCGCACCGCCTCTTGCAGGCATCGGTAGCCGGGCCGGCCTTTATAGAAATTACGCACGATGTACATGCTGGCTCCCTCGTACTCAGGCGTACATCTGATCGATGAAGCGGGCCTCGATTTCCGCGCGCCGCGGCCGCCCGGTGACGGTGTAGAACTGCTCGCGGAACAAAGCGATATCCTCGATGACGCGCACCTGGCGAACCCGGGCGAAATCGGCAAGGCGATGTTCCAGGCGCGCCATTTCGCTGCGTACGCGCTCCGCGCCCGCAGCACTGAGCACGATGGCGCACGGCTCGTCCCTGCCTTCCCCCATGACGATCATGTCGTCCACCAGCGGGCTCTCCTTGTAGACGTTCTCCACCCACTCCGGCGAGATGTTGCGCGCCGTGGAGAGGATGATCACGTGTTTCTTGCGCCCGGTGATGTAGAGGTAGCCGTCGCGAAATTCGGCGATATCACCGGTATGCAAGTAGCCGTCGGACAGGTCGCAGGCGGTATCGTCAGCGTTGTAGTACCCCGCGCACAGGGTCGGCGTGCGCACCAGCAGTTCGCCATCGACCAGCTTGGGTTCGATACCGTCGAGCAGCTTGCCCGCAGAGCCAATGCGCCGCTCGGCGGGCGAATTCAGCGAGATGATCGATGAGTTCTCGCTCAGGCCATACGCCTCGAACACCTGCACGCCGCGCGCTTCCAGCGCCTCCAGCACTGTGGCCGGAATCTTCGCGCCACCGGTGATGATGTGCGGCCGTTGCGGGCCGAACAGCTGCTCGACCGTGCAATGCTCAAGCAGCCCATTGGCCTCCTCAAGCAACTTGGGCGGCAGGTACAGGAAATTGGGCTGGTTGGGTGCAATCAGCTCCAGGTACTGCCGGGCATTGCCGCTCGCCGCGCCATATTCGGTCACGCCCTCGGGCATCAACGTCAGCGTACCGCCCGACAGGATCGGGATGAAAACGCCGAGCACCTGCTCGATCAACAAGCTCATCGGCACGATCGAGAAGTAGTGCAGCGGTTGTTGTGGCAGACGCTTCATGACGTTGTCCACCAACAGCCCCACCGCCTCGTCGCGAATCATCACCCCCTTGGGTTTGGAGGTGGTGCCTGAGGTATGGATGATCGAAACGATGCCCTCCGGGATCAACTCATCCTCGTTGCGCCACTCCTCGCCGATGGCCTGGTTCATCAGCTGGCCCGGAATGAAGCAGGCCTTGTCCGGCAGGATGCCGTGCAGGCGGTTGGCGGTTTTTTCATCGCTGACGAACACCGCTGCGGCCTTGCCCAGCAGGCTGCCGATCTGGTCGTCGGAAAACTCGATGGGCACCGGCAACAGCACCGCACCGACTTTCTGAATGGCCAGTAGCGTGTAGACCCACTCGTAGCATGAGCGCATGGCGATACCGAATACCTTGCGTTCACAGCGCCCCACACGCCCTTCAAGGGCACTGGCCAAGCGCATCACATCGCGACGCAGTTCGTGCAGCGTATGGGTGCGGCCATCCATCTCACGGATGACGATGCGGTCGGGCGTTGCCGCCAGGTAGTCCTGCATTTTCTTGCTGATCATTGGCCGTTACCTCCGATGCGGTAGCTCTGGGCGCCGAAAATGCGCCGCGAAGTGTCATCCAGCCGGCGGCGGCCGTGCATGACGCGGGTGTTGTCGATCACGACGATGTCGCCTTTCTGCCAGAAGTGGCTGTAGGTATTGCGCTCGGTCACTTCCTTGATTTCATCCCAGACTTCAAGGGCAATATCTTCGCCATCGGCCCAGGTAATACGCGGCGGCTCGTAATTGACGCTGGGGCCCAGCATCGAATTGCAGAAGGCCTTGCGACCACTGAAACAACTGGTTTCCACAGCGGAAATAATCAACTCCGAAGCAATCAGGTTTTGATCGATGCGCCGGTAAGTTTGCCCCGCTACTTGATCATTGACCTGCTGCAGGTGGTCATCCGTAATGGCGTCCAGCGGTAGCTGAAGTTCAATACTGAGGAAGCGTTTTACGTTCTGCCATGGAATACGCCGGGCATAACGTATATCGCGCTGCTCAAATAACTTTCGGGTTTTAGCCGACAAGTCGAACA
Source organism: Lelliottia jeotgali (assembly GCF_977070485.1). Classification (NCBI taxonomy): domain Bacteria; kingdom Pseudomonadati; phylum Pseudomonadota; class Gammaproteobacteria; order Enterobacterales; family Enterobacteriaceae; genus Lelliottia; species Lelliottia jeotgali. Next base: position 91,657 of record NZ_CDRVFO010000019.1, on the reverse strand, counting down.
ACACCCGTTGGCCATCGCACAGGGTAGTTTGCGAACCGACCGAAGCCGCTTCCAGGCAATAGAACCACTGCAGGTCAGGGTTGAACGGCAGGTTGCCATTCTCGCGGTGCAGCCCCATCTCGTGCACCCCCGCCTCGATTTCCGCGGTGTTGGTGGTGGCCGCCTTGCGCGCCGGGTCAAAGGTGACGCGCGACGAGTGTGCGCTGACGAACTCATTGAAGTCTGCAAGGGTATCTGCGAAATCGCGGTAGATCACCGCACCGCTATGGGCCAGGTCTTCGTAAAGTGTTGCACCGCTGATAACCTCGCTGACGCGCATGTCACGGTCAACAGCAACTACACATTCAAAACCGTAGCAGGGTGTCGGTTGCCGATAATAAGGGAACACCCAGGGTTGAACTTGCGCCAACATGACTCATTCCTCCGTGAACTGTGGGTTCAGGTAGGCATCCGCTACCCGATGACCACACAGTAAGAGAAATGAGCACGCTGTTGGTTTTAAGAAATCTAAAGGCGTTGCGAAAATTTAAATATGCCGTGTCATCGTTCCGTCAACAGGGCTTCGGCCACTTGTTCGATCAACGAGCGCAAACTGGAAATATCCTTGCTGTCGCTGCGATCGCGTGCCCAGATCATGTCTAGAGTAAAACTGGGGAAGCCAAGCGGCGGTTGGCAGACTTTGACTTGCGGGGCGATGCGCAGGTGCGGCAACAAGCGCGCCGGCAATGCCAAGGTGGAAGGCACAGCGGCAACGATGTTCACGCAGGCCTGATAGCCGTTGGCGCGCACCAGCACATTGCGTGAACGGCCGACCTTGTCCAACCAGCTGTCGACCATGTTCTTTTCCGAGACCCATGGCGTAGGGAAGACATGGGGCGATGCACAGAATTCATCGAGGTTCATGGCACCTTCGTTGGCCAGCGTTTTCTGGCTGGTCAGGCACACGAAGTCGTCATTGAGCACAGGCTGCCACTGCAATTCGGGATGCATCTGGTGATAGCCCGGGCCAAAACCGATGGCGATGTCGATTTCGCCGGATATCAGCCGGTCCACTGGCAAGTCACGGCTCAGGCGGTCCAGGTGCAGCGAGGTATTGCCGTGGGTGCGGGACAACACCGCCAGGGCCTGGGGCAGGAATGACAACTCAAAATATTCCGGGGCGCAGAGCCTCCAGATTTTGCGCACGGCCTGCGGCGAAACCGTGCTGTCGTCTTCCGCGCAGCGGTTGACCGATTCAACCACCACGCGCAGGTAGGGCGCGATTTTCTCGGCCTTGGTGGTGGGCAGCAGCACGCCCTGGGAAGAAGCGAACAACGTGTCATCGAAGCAGCCACGCAGGCGCTTGAGGCAATAACTGACGGTAGGCTGGCTGACGCTCATCAACTCGGCGGTGCGCTTGGCGCTGCGCAACTCGAGCAGGTTGAGAAACACCACGATGTCCTGCAGATCCAACTGCTTGAGGTAGTTGCTGTGCAGCATGAAAATTCCTCCTGAATTTTCCAGTTCATTGGCTGGGCGCCCCTTCGCCAGGCAGACACGCGAGCATCTGCTTCAACAGCTGCGCAAACCCTGCGCGCTGCTTCGCACTCAAAGGGGCCAGTACCAGCTCCTGAATCTCAGTATGTGTAAGCAGAGCCTTCTCAATCAACACCTTACCTGCCGCGGTCAGTGCAACCTGGTAGCTGCGCTTGTCGTGGTCGTCGGCAATACGTTCGACCATGCCGGCGCTTTCCAGCCGGGCCAGCCGGTTGGTCATCGCCCCGGATGTGATCAGCAGCGAGCGGTAAAGCTCGGTTGGCGTCAGGCGGTACGGCGCCCCTGCCCTTCGCAGCGTCGCCAGCACATCGAACTCGCCTTCCTTGAAGCCGTACTGTGCCAGCGCTTCGGCACGCATGCGCTCCAGATGCTTCTGGATGCGCGCCATGCGCCCGAAAATCTCCATGGATGTGACGTCCACCGAGGGCATCGCCTGCGCCCACTGCGCGACGACGAAATCCACATGATCGTTCATAGCTCCCCTTCACCGGGCAATTGATCAATTGTTAACCCGCGCAAACTCCTGAACTCCGACGCCTTTAAACTATCTTAACGTTAAGTTATCTTGCTGACGATACGACTGAAGGATCAGGAGAACACATGGCATTTTTCATACACGGACCGCATCGGCACTACTACTACGACTCAGGTGCTGGCAGCCCAGTGCTGCTGCTGCACGGCCTGGGCAACAGCGGGCGCGCCTGGGCGCCCCAGGCCAGTGCGCTGCTCAGCCTGGGCCACCGCGTTATCGTATCCGACCTGCTGGGCCACGGCGCGTCCAGCGAAGCGCCCGAAGGTATCACGGCCCATGCCCAGGCACTGGAAATGCTGGCACTGCTCGACCACCTGGGGCTGGAAAGCACCCACCTGATCGGCCTCTCCCTGGGCGGCATGGTGGCGCTCGAAATGGCCTGCCATGCACCTGAGGCCGTACAGCAACTGGTGGTCGCCGGCACATTCGCCAGCATGAACAGCACGTACCGCCAGGGGTTGCTGAACGACTGGGCCGCAAACCTTGCGCAAGCGGACGGCTGCCTGAAGCGGTTCAAGGCCACCTGGCCGGCGTTGGTTGGCGCTGATTATGCCGCCTCGGCCGAAGGCCAATGCCTTTACCAGGCCTGGCACGCCCAGGCTGCTCAGCTGTCAGCGCAAAGCCAGATCCGCTGGTGCAATGGCATGAAGCGCTACGACCTGAGCGATCAATTGCCAGCAATCCAAGCGGCAACCCTGGTGCTCGCCGCCGAAGGCGATCTCATCAGCCCACGCTCGGAAGCCGAAGACATCACCCAACGTATCGACCATGCCCGCCAGATCACCCTGCCGGGTGACGGCCACGTATTCAACATTCCGTACGCCCAGGCCTTCAACCAGGCGATATGCACCTTCCTGCAGGAGCCACTCCAACATGCGTGATCTGCCAAGCAAAGCGTGCATCGGCCTACTGGCCATGCTGATCGGCTTGAACCTACGCCCCATCATGGCGGCCATCGGCCCCTTGCTCGGCACCCTGCAACAAGACCTGGGCCTGAGCAACGCCCAAGGCGGCCTGCTGACCACCCTGCCAGTGATGATGATGGGGTTGTTCGCGCTGTCCGGCCCCTGGCTGCTGCGCCTGGTAGGTGAAGTGCGAGGTGTGGCGATGGGTATCACGCTGATCGTCATCAGCTGCGCCGCACGGGCCTATATCACGTCCGGCACGGCGCTGATCGCAACAGCCGCGTTGGGCGGGGTCGGCATTGCGGTCATCCAGGCTTTGATGCCCGCGTTCATCAAGCGCAGCCACCCGCAAAGCGCCGGCATGCTGATGGGGCTGTTCACCACCGGCATCATGGGCGGCGCCGCGCTGGCCGCTGCCTTTGCGGCGCCGGGTGCCAGCACCTTCGGCTGGCAACTGACGTTGGGGGTTGCAGCCTTGCCGGCGCTGGTCGGCTTGATCGCCTGGTTGCTTGCCGCCGGCAGCGACCCCGGTAGCCACAGCGATGCCACCTTGCCGTACCGCAGCGGGCGGGCCTGGTTGCTGTTGTTGTTCTTCGGCATTGGCACGGGTGCCTACACCCTGGTGCTGGCCTGGTTGCCGCCGTTTTATGTTGAATTGGGCTGGACGGCCACCCAGGCGGGTTACCTGCTTGGCGCCCTCACCGTCACCGAGGTCGTCGCCGGCCTACTGGTTTCAGCCCTCATTCAGCGCTACCCAGACCGCAGACAGCCGCTGACCGTGGTGATACTGCTGTTGCTTGCCGGCCTGGCCTGCCTGATGCTCGCCCCCGTGCAGCTCGCGGTGGTGGCCACCCTGTGCCTGGGGCTTGGCATCGGCGCATTGTTCCCGCTGTCGCTCATCGTCACCCTCGACCACACCCACTCGCCAACCGAAGCCGGCGCCTTGCTGGCGTTCGTACAGGGCGGTGGCTACCTGATCGCAGCGAGCATGCCACTGATCGCCGGCATCGTCCGTGACCAGCTCAGTTCGTTGCACTGGGCCTGGGGGATAATGGCCATCGGTGCGGTGTTGTTGCTGGGGTTGAGCACGCTGTTGCGACCGAAGGCCGTGCAGTTGCCAGGTGCGGCGCACGAAGCGTGAGCGGGTGAGGTTTTAATCGAAGGGCACGCTGTGTGGGCGGGCCTCCGGTACGAACCGGAGGCCGCGTTCGCGGTTCAAGGCAGGGACGGTTTACAGGCTAAAACGCATGATCAGGAGGTACCTGAACGTGCCCTGTAACCGGATGAGCCCCTCCTTAGCAGGCTTCGCCCTTCAACAGGCTCACTTTCGCGCACTGCTCACTGGCCAGCTGGCTGATGATCCGTATGGCTTGGTGGATACCTGCGGTGTTCCGGAAGCTCAAGTGAGGGTTGTGTTCACACTCGAGCATCTCGTCATGCTGCACCAAGGCTTCGCCGAGCAGTTCGAGAGTCCAGGCGTAGCTCTGGATTGTGGACAAGCGTTCCTGGTCAGTCATGGGGCACCTGCTTGGGTGCGCTGTGCGGACGGGATGGGTCGTAGATGGGGTAGAAACGGTGGGGTTCAGGAGCCGGCGAAGGGCGACGGCGGCGGAGAACGGATGCGAGGATCCTGGATAGACTTACGGTAAGCATGCATGAGGTCCTTTTCGGTTGGAGCACCACGCTGACCGTCGCCAAACGATTAGGGTGGCAGCTGTACGCAGGTTGGCGAACCGAGGAAAAGGAACCCGGCAGACCCGAGGGTCTCCCACGCACAGCCGCCATTACACGAGACAGCGGACGCAAAAAAAGCGCCTGCAATCGTGATCGGGGCGCCGTTGCGCCTTTTCATACGGGTCGCCAAACCCGGTCGCACAATTGGTTGCGACCCGATGAATTTATCCCTCCAGGCCAGCTTCCGCAAGGTTCAGTGTGGTCCGAAAGTGCATCATGAGCCGTAGGAGTTGTCACGACAGCACGCCATAGCGCGCTAGGGCGCGACAATCATGCTGAACTGTCACGGCGCCCGCAAGGATCAGGCTTGGGATGTTACTCAGCACCCTAATCGCTACTTCCGGCAGGATTGGGGGGTGGCAGCTTTGTATGGGGTAGGAATACCGGGGAACTTGGAAACCCGGCCAGGCCGAAGCCTGCCCACACACAGCCGCCATGACATGAAACGGCGCCTCCCCCAAAAAGCAAATGCAGTGGGTGAGTTCGGGTGGCGGCGGTACGCGGGTTGGCCGACTGGAGCGAAAGGAATCCAGCACACCATCAGGTGTCCCGCGCAGCACCGCCATAGACGAAAAGCAAGCCTGGCAAAATGCCGCCTGGATGCCGATGAGCTTTTCGGCTTCTACGAATCAGGATCGCGTCGCCAATGATTCGGCGACTGGAACAATCTATCCCCTTAGTGATCGCTTTCGCAAGGGTGCTAGCACGAGGACAAGTGCCACTTGTTCAGTAGGAATTAACTAACCCGAATTGGCAATCGCGTTCATGCTGTAGCTAGTTCGGAACGAGCTCCTCAAGTACTTTAAAAAGGTTCTTCACGGATTGCCGTGGAAGTGGCGAATTTGGGAGTGCGTGCCGAGGCCTTTTGCGGCGCCCCGTAGATCATGCGCCGTGCCGGGGATCGTGTCCCGGTAAGTCGCAAAGCGCGAGAATCCGCACCGCACGGTACTGTCAGACCCGGATTTCCTTCAGCCAACCATTTGTAAGCTCACAGTCAAAAGCCGCCGGGTCGAAGATATCCCCATGCCATTCCATCATGGCCTCATGCTCTGGGTGATTGGGGTCTGCCATGGCTTGAAGAAACTCGGCATAACCCGGCTCACCGCCCACATCTTCCGGCGGGCAGGCATTGGCACCATCGACGCAGTACGGCACCTGCGGACAGGCGATGGCGGGCAGCACTTTCACGACTTTGATCCGGTGATCCCAGCCGTCACCAAAGTCATACACATAGCGGAAACTCTTCTTCCCGCACAAAGCTTTGACCAAGGTCTTGCGCGCTTCCGGCTTTACCGGCGGCCCCCAGCCATCGGGGTCGGGTATGCCGTAATTCTCACCGGCAATTTCAAATTCATGCAGGTGCCCACCCTCCCATCCCATCACGACCTGGATCACTGAATGCAATCTGCCCAGGGTGATGTTTTCCGGTACCGCCACGCGGCGCCAGATGGCCGGCTCGATGCATTTCAATTCAATGTGCAGCAACAACAGGTCGGCCGCGGGTTTGGGCAAGCGAACAGTTTTGGCCATGGGTAAGGCCACCTCGCAGAGTTCAGTAGGGCGAAAAAACCGTACCACGGGAGGCAGTTTATCGACCCAATTGATCGGGTGTTCGGCGATGCGCTCCAAGATGACGGCCGCAGCGAGATTGGATGGGTAGCAGGGCTGCAAGATTACGGTGGTTCAAGAAATGCAGCGGCCGCCTTGCGGCCCTTTCCGACCGGCCCGGCGCCCCGGCAAGGCCGCGCCAGGGTGGCAAGATCAAGCTGGATTCGGCACGAACCTGCGATTTCTCAAGGCCTATCGAGAGGTTCAGGAATGAACCCCTGCTCTCTCAGCGCCTTGATTACCCCACGCACCAGATAGTTGCTGGAGAAGCCAATGGTGTATTGCCTCGCCCCCGGATTGACCGGCAAAAGCATGCCTTGCTCTACCAGATTTTTAATCTGATACGTTCGTTGGTTAGGGGTGAGCGTTGGAAGCGCCTGAGCAATATCACTTGATTTCACTACCTTCATCTTTATCACGCCGACAAGGATCCGTTCCTCGGTCTCGGTAATCCATTCCCGACTGCGTGCAAAGCTCACCGCTGGGTGCAGAATGCATTTAGTGAGATAGCCATAATCGGTGAGCTTGTCCACCTTCTCCAGCTCATCCCGAATGCCTTGCAGCACATAGGTACACCATGCTTCCAAGCCCGCGATGGTACCGGTATCAGCCACCCCCAGCATGGTGTAGTACTTGTCTCGGTCATTGCAGAACACTGCCGTGGGATTGAGCACTCGGCCACCCGAGTTCACGTTAAAGCCGTACTTCATCAACAATGCATAGGTCAGCAGCCTTACCACCCGCCCATTGCCATTGCCGAATGGGTGAATCCAGCCGAAACGGTGGTGCGCCAGGGCGACCTTCATCAGGGCGTACTTAGGCGAGTCGTCACGATTGATGAAGCTGACCAACTCTTGCATGTACTGGGGCACCAGCACACCTTCCGGAGGTAGATGCTCCGCCTGCGCGATCCTGACCGCGCCTTCCCGGTAGGCGCCAGGCGTTTTATCGCCTTCGCGCCGCAACCCGTGCACGGTCATGGCGTGCAGCTCTCGAATCGTATGCTCTGTCAGGTCTTCACCGGGCTTAACCACCTCTTCGATGTAGTCCATTGCCTTCTCGATGTTGGCAATTTCCAGCAACTGGTCGGTGCTCTCGGCTTTGCCTTCGACCTTGCTGTCAATGTAGTCGGCCAGCGTGGTGTGGTTGCCCTCGATTCGAGCAGACCCCAAGCTCTCCAAGGTATGGAACAGCGCCTTGAGCTGAAAGAACACCTGGGGTGGGGTGTCTCCCTCCAACCTCAGTCTGCGCAGAAACTCGAGTTCGGCCAGAACGTCAACCAATGGCGAGTCGAAGGAGGGGTTCAGCAGCTGCAGGTCGTAGTGGGAAAACTGGGGCATCTCAAAATTATCTCTAAACAGAAAAACCATTATCTAGAAAAAATTCGGCATTTGCCCAGTAAACGTTGGCTAAAACCGAATCAACAGATAACCACTATCTAGAAAACCGTGCAACCCTAAGTGGAAAACCGCACCCCATTAAGTCAAAGCACGCAGATTCACAGCGTAAAAGACAGCCACAAAAAAGTTCTGGTGTCAAGTCCTTTGTGCAAATCACGCAGGACTTGAAACCGTATATGGGACAGTAGGTTAGCTCTTTTCTCGGCCACTTTGGCGCGGTGTGGCTTCGTGGGCTAGGAGCCACATAGGAGCGTTGGGAGAGAAAGCCACATCGCACTGTGTCGTGCTGGATTGCCGAGGGACGGCGGGCTTGTCTTGTCATCATAGCCCAGGCGGCTCTTGGCGGCATCCAGAATGAAGAACGCGCAGCCTTGGGCTGCGCGTTCGATGGATGTTGCTGGGCAGGCTTCGAGGGCCATCACGTCGGCTTGGACGGCACGCTCCGCGTCGTGGTGCCCTTCCTGAATCCCCGATCCCCCGCCATGAACGCCTCCAGCATGTGCGGGATCAACTTCTCGGCATCGACGGCCTCGCCATACGCCTGCGCGTGCAGCGCGGCGTAGCGGTCGAGGTCGGCTTTCAAGCTGGCCGGGCAGGCAAAGGTCAGCTTGACGCTCTCGGTCTTGGGCAGCGGCCCTAGCCGCAGTTTCTTCGTGTTCATTGGGAAGCTCCCCGGTTGAAGAACAGCGGCTGGCACGGCCGCAGCACCAGATCCCGGTTCACGATGACGCGAACCGGCAGGCCCGGCCTAATGGTCAGCGTCGGCTGGATGTCCATGTTGCGCCGGGTGATCTCCTGACCCACCTGATTGATGCTGTCCTGGGCGCTGTCGCGCCCCGCGATGACGATGCGGTTGCCGTCCTGGCGGTTCTCTGGCGCGGCCAACTCGGCGCCTACGCCCAGCAGCGTCGTCAGCACGGCGCCCGCGACGATGCGATTCCAATGCCAGTCCACGTCGTCTTCCAGGCCGGCGTAGCCGGCTGGATCGGTGCCGACAAGGTTGTCGAGCGTCAGCGAGGACGTATCGGGCAGGATGACCCGGTTCCACACCACCTGCACGCGGCTCTGCCCGTAGCTGACCTGGCTGTTGTATTTACCCAGGATGCGCGACCCCTGCGGGATCAACAGGAACTTGCCCGTGGCCGAGTCATAGACCGGCTCCGTCACCGTGGCGATCACGTCGCCTGGCAAGTCCGACTTGATGCCCGTCACCAGCGCGCCCGCAATCACCGTTCCGGCCATGACCTGATACGGCGAGGCCGGCATTTTCAGGTTTCCGGAATTGCGGGTTTCCATAGAGCCGCCTTTCAGGAACGCCTCTTTCTGGTCTTGCCGGTTTTGCACAGCTGTCGGATCGGCAGGCTGGGGCGCCGCCGAGGCCGGCCCAGCCGCGAGCGGGTCGAAGGCCGCGAGCGTGTTGGCAGCACCAGGCACACCCGGCGGCGCCACCGTGGCCGTGGCGGCGGCCTGGCCCTGGCCGCCCGAGCGGAAAAACACCGACGAAGCCGCTGCGGCTTCCGCCTCCTTGCGCAAGGCGTCGTTGGGATCGTGGCCGGGGGCCGCGTAAGCGGCCACGGCGGACTGCTGCGAGTTCACGATGGCCGGGCCAAGATCGCCCGGCAGTGGCGGCCCCAGCTCGGGCACCTTCGGCGGCAGCTTCGAGTAGTCGGACGGCAGGCCGTCCAGCCCTTCGGACTTCGAGACGCGATCGACGTTGTAAAGCTCGGTCTGCTCGCCCGCGCCGCGCCGGTGCGGTTGCAATGACCAGATCGTGGCCCCGAGCACGGCGACCGACAGGCCGCCGACGAGGACGGCCAGCGTGCGCCGGTTCAACCGGGTCACGGCACGCGGCTGGGCGCGAAGCGCCACCGCCTCGGGCGCGACCTTGCCTGCCTGCCGCGTGGCGAGGTCGGGGGTATCGTCCTGGCTCATGGTCAGTTCCTCCGTGCCACGCCATCCGTGCGCTCGATCCGCACCACGTCGCCCTTGTCACCGCCCAGGCGCAACTCTGCCGCGCCAAACAGGCGATCCACGATGTAGTACGGCGAACGGAAGCGGTAGTTCACCAGTTGCCCGTCGCCTTCCGGCCCGATCACGAACAGCGGCGGCAGTTCGCCTTGCGCGATGCCGGCGGGGAACTGGATATAGACCTTCTGCCCGTCGTCGAAAGCGCGCAGCGGCTTCCACGACGGATTGCTGCCGCCGATCGCGTAGCGAAAGCGCAGGTTCTCCAGCGACAGGCCGCTATCCACCGGCGCGGCGGCGCTGGCCGCTTGCGCCTGGCGCTGCAAGGCCAGCATCCGGTCGCGCGGGTACTCCCAGGACACCGACGCCATCCACGTCTTTTCCGTGGAAGTCAGTTCCAGCAGGTACGTCCTCCGGCTGGTGATGATGACCAGATTGGTCTTGAGGCCCGAGCGGATCGGCTTGACCAGCACGTTGACGCGCAAGTCGGCACCGCTGCCGCTGGACGTGTCGCCCACGATCCAGCGCACGGTATCGCCGGCGGCCACCGTCACCAGCTCCTCGCCCGGCTGCAAGGCAACCATCGTCACCCGGCCCACGGCCGCATAGACCTGATACAGCGCGCCATCGGTGAAGGGCCACACCTGAATCGCGTTGACGTAGCCCTCGCGCGTGGGCGCGACACGCGCCTCGGCATTGGCGCGTGAAACGCGCACCTTCTCGTCGGCCGGCTCGGGCGTGGGCTTGGCGTCCTCGGCCTCGGGTGCCGGCATCAACTGCGCCGGCATCGGCAGCACCTCGGGCACGGCCACAACCTCCACGGGCGCGGGCGGCTCCGGCATCGGCTGGGCCTGCACCGGCACCGGCTCATCGAGCGAGATGGTCGGCGGCGGCTTGCCTTGCGTGGCGCAGCCCGCCAGGGCAACAAGCATCAACGGCAAAGCGTAAAAGCGGAAAGACAGGTTCATGGTTTTGCTCCTTCGGAAGAATCCAGCTCGCGGCTCCAGGAAAGGCCGTTGACGTAGATGCCCAGCGGGTTCTTGCGCAGGCGTTCTTCGGTGCGCGGCGGCTGGAGCACGATGGACACCACGGCCGTCCACCGTTCCAGGCCCGCCGCAGCGCCGTTGACGTAGCGGCGTTCCGTCCAGCGCACGTTGAAAGACGTGTCGCTGGCACGCACGACGCTGGTGATCTGCACCGTCACCGACTCCTTTCCGATGCGCGCGAACGGGTCGTTGACCCGCGCGTAGTCGTTGAGCACGGCCGCGCCTTTGTCGGTCGTGTAGTCGTAGGCGTCCAGCCAGTTCTGGCGGACGACGATGGGGTCGATGGACAGCGAGCGCACCAGCGTCACGAAGCGCGCGATGTGGTGCGCCGTCTGCGCATCGTTGGGCCGGTACGGCGTGGCGGCTTCGCCCACGGCGCGCACCTGGCCCGCGTTGTCCACCTCCACGACGTAGGGCGTGACGATGGATTGCGCCGAGCGCCACACCAGTCCGCCGGCCATCAGCAGCGCGAGCGTGAGGCAGCCGAAGGCCATGAATCGCCAGTTCTTGGCCTGGACGCGGGCCGAGCCGATACGGTCGTCCCACACCTGGCCGGCGGTTTGGTACGGCGTGGCAGGCTGCGGCGTGTCGGCGTAGCGCACCTGCGGTTTCTTGAATCGCATGGTCAGTTCTCCTTGTGAATCGCGTCAGTCGTCGGAGCCGCGCAGGCTCGGGCCTTGCCCGGAGCCGCCGCCGTCGCCACCGCGCAGCGCGTGGGCAGCGGTGGTCGCGGCGTGGGTGAGCTGCTGGCGGCGATGCAGCCGCTTGGCCCAAGCGGGCTGCTCGGGCGCCTGTGCAGCGGCAGCGCCTGCCGGCGCTTCGCTGGTGGCGGCCTGGCCGGCTGACGCGCCAGCGTCGCCGTTCCAGCCCGCGCGGAACGGTGCGGCCATGCGCTGCCCGGCAGCGGAAGCGCGGGATGCGGCAGCGCGTCCGGCAGACTGCGCGCCGGTCTTGGCGACGTTGCCCAAGCCCGCCATCGCGCCTTTGGCACCGCCGCCGGCGGCAGCGGAACCCGCCTGGAACGCCGACTTCGCGCTGCCAGCCGCCGACGTGGCGGCACGCGCGCCGCTGCCGGCCAGCTTGGCGGCAGCCGGGGCCATGCGCGCGCCAGCGGCCACCGCGCCGCCCACGCCCGTCGCGGCAGCACCGACAGCCACTGCCGTTCCGGCCGCGCCGACGGCGGCACCGGCCATCGCGCCCGCGCCGAGCTGGGGCGCGCCGGACACAAGGCCCGTGGCGATGCCGGGGCCGAAGATCCCGAGCGCGAGCAAGGTGAGCGAGGCCAGCATGATGACCAGCGCGTGGTCGATGTTCGGCTCGGCGGGGTGGACTTGGAACTGCGCGAACAGGCCCGAGCCGATGCCGACGATCACAGCCAGCACCAGCACTTTGATGCCAGCGGCCACGACGTTGCCCAGCACCTTCTCGGCGAGAAAGCTGGTCTTGTTCCACAGCGCGAACGGCACCAGCACGAACCCGGCGAGCGTGGTCAGCTTGAACTCGATCAGCGTGATGAAAAGCTGGATCGCCAGCACGAAGAAGCACAGCACCACGACCAGCCACGCGAGGAACATCACCACGATGGGATCGAGATTGGCGAACACCTCGGGGAAGCCCGCCATCTCGCCGATCTGCTCCAGAATCGGCGCCCCGGCGTCGATGCCGGTCTTGGCGAGCCGGCCCGGCTGCAAGAAGTTCTCCATCGTGATGGCCGAGCCGGTGGCGGTGATGCCCAGCCCCGCGAACGAGCGGAACACGATGCTGGCCAGCCAGTTGAAGTTGTTGAGGATGTAGGCGAAGGCACCGACGTAGAGCACCTTGCGCAGCAGCTTGGCGATCACGTCATCGCCTTGGCCGGTGGCGTGGCTCATGGCCCAATACAGCCCGGCGATCGTCATGTCGATGACGATCAGCGTGGCCGTGAGGAACGCCACTTCGCCGCGCAGCAGCCCGAAACCCGAGTCGATGTAGGTGGCGAAGGTGTTGAGGAACTGGTCGATGATGGTCACGTCATTCATGGCGTGCCCTCCGGTTCCTCGAAGCTGGGCGGGATCGGCGGCAGGTCGGCCAGCGTCTGGTATTCATCCGGCCCGGCCTCGCCGGAAAAGAAGCGCCGCCGGAAGGCTTCGGCGGCGGCGCGGCAAGCGTCCTCGCCCGTGGCCTGCCGGTCGGCCGCGCATTGCGCGCGCAATGCCTTGAGCCGCACGCGATCGGCGGCCAGGGCATCGGCGAGGTTGTCGGCCGGCTGCTCGCCGCAAGCGGCCAGCAGCACGGCACCAAGGACGAGGACGCATCGCATGGCGGCCTCCTGTCAGTCGCGGTAGAAGTTGACGGACTGCGGCGTGTACGGCGTGCCTTCCCCGAGGAAGCGCCGCCGCACTTCGCGGGCGCGCTCGGTGGCCGCCGCCTGCCGCGCCAGTTCCAGCGAGGCGGCCCGGTCTTGCGTGATCTGGAGCCGCTGCGACTGGATCGACTGCTTGGCCTGCAAGGCGAGCAACTGGTTCATGGCCTGCATCGCCTGCAACGCGCCTTGCGCCGACTGGCTCTTGCCGACCAGATCGGCCAGCACGCTTTCGTCTTCGCCCAGGTTCTGCGACACCTGCGCCTGCATCTGCATGGTGGTCTGCAAGCCGCCCAGCGTGTTCTTCCACCGCTCCTGGGCGTCGCGGTACATCTGGTCGCCGCTGACGGTGGCGGCGTACTGCTCCGGGTACAGGCGGGCAAACTCCCGATCCAGATTCGTCACGTCGTAGGCCAAGCCTCGGGCCTGGGCGATCAGCCGCTCGGTCGTCGCCAGGTTGGCGCGCAACTGGCCGACCACGCTGGATGGAAGGCTGGCGAGGTTGCGCGCCTGGTTCATCAGCATTTGCGCTTCGTTCTGGAGCTGGCGAATCTGGTTGTTGATCTGCTCCAGCGTGCGGATCGCGGTCATCGTGTTCTGCACGAGGTTGGTGGGGTCGATCACGACCCATTGCGCATGGGCAGTGGCGGTGCAAAGCATGGCCGCGATGGCAGCGGCGACAAGGCGCTTCTTCATGGCAGGATCTCCTGTGGTTGGTCAGCGAGGGAATCCGGCGCGAGGCCGGGGAACGAGGGCAGCAGGTCAGCCGCCCAATCGAGGCCGCGATGGCGCAGCCAGGCACCCGCGAAGCCGGGCGTGCCGGCGTCCAGCAGCACGCGGTCTATGTCGCGCTGGTCTTGCGGCGTGGAAGCGCCCGCGAAGGCCAGCGTCGCCGCCCCCAGGTCGAGGTCGAACAGGCGGTTGCCGAGGCGGGATTGGTAGTAGTAGTCGCGCTTGGGTTGCGCGGTGGCGACGATCTCGATCTGGCGCGAGTTCAACCCGAAGCCCTCGTAGATCGTGCGAATCTGCGGCTCGGTCGCCTGCGGGTTCGGCAGGAAGATGCGGCTTGCGCAGCTCTCGATGATTGCGGGCGCGATGCTCGAATCCTTAATGTCCGCGAGCGACTGCGTGGCGAAGATCACCGACACGTTTTTCTTGCGCAGCGTCTTGAGCCACTGGCGGATGCGCGCGGCAAACACCGGGTCATCCAGGAACAGCCACGCTTCATCGAGGATCAGCATCGTGGGCGCACCGTCAAAGCGTTCGTCAAAGCGCGCAAAGAGGTAATGCAGCACGGCCATGACGGCGGCCTTGCTGTGCATCAGCTCCTCCATCTCGAAACCCTGCACGTCCGCCATGCCCAGCCGGTCGTGGTCGGCATCCAGCAGCTTGCCGTGCGCGCCGCCCAGCACATAGGGCGCGAGCGCCTGGCGCAGCGCGTTCGATTGCAGCAGCACCGACAGGCCGGTCATCGTGCGCTGCTCGACGGGCGCACCGGCCAAGCTGCCCAGCGCCGACCAGATGGCGGCTTTCTCGTCCGGGCCGACTGCTACGCCTTCATGCAGCAAACGGCCTTCGATCCATTCGGCGGCCCAGGTGCGGTAGCCTTCGCGGTCAATGCGGGCGAGCGGCTGGAAGGCGATTTCGCCGTCCGTGCCCAAGTCGTAGTGCTCGCCGCCAAGCCCGAGGATCGTGGCGCGCATCGAACGCCCCATATCGAACGCGAAGATGCGCGAGCCGAGGTAGCGGCGGAACTGCATCGCCAGCGTGGCGAGCAGCACTGACTTGCCCATGCCCGTCGGGCCGGCCACCAGCATGTGGCCCACGTCGCCATCGTGCGTGACCAAGCGAAACGGTGTGGCGCCATCGGTGCGCGTCACGATGAGAGGCGGGCCGTCCAGATGCGCGTTGCGCTCGGGGCCGGCCCACACGGCCGACACCGGCATCATGTGCGCCAGGTTCAGCGTCGAGACGATCGGCTGGCGCACGTTGGCATAGGCGTTGCCGGGGAGCGAGGACAGCCACGCATCCACGGCATTGAGCGTTTCGGAGATGGTCACGAAGCCCCGGCCCTGGATGACGCGCTCCACCATGCGCAGCTTCTCGTCGGCTGCGGCCGGGTCGGCATCGAGCACCGTCACCGTGGCGGTGAGGTAGCCGAAGGCGACTTGATCACTGCCCAGCTCCTGCAACGCGGCATCGGCATCGGTCGCCTTGTTCGAGGCATCCGTGTCCACCAGCGGCGACTCCTGTTGGAAGATCGTTTCGCGCAGCAGCGCGATGACGTTCTTGCGCTTGGCGAACCACTGGCGGCGCAGGCGGGCGAGGTCTTTTTCCGCCTCGGATTTGTCCATGCAGAGGAAGCGCGTACTCCAGCGATACGCAAATCCGAGGCGGTTGAGGTCGTCCAGAATCCCCGGCCAGGTCGAGGTCGGAAAGCCCCGCACCGACACCACGCGCAGGTGCCGGTCGCCCAGCATGGGGGCCAGGCCGCCAACCAGCGGCGAGTCGGCCAGCAGCGCGTCGATGTGGAAAGGCACCTCGGGCACACCGACGCGATAGCGTCGCGTCGAGATGGTCGCGTGCAGGTAGGTCAGGGTCTGCGCGTCATCGAGCCAGGCAATTTCCGGCATGACGCCATCGAGCTGGTCAAAGACCCGATCCGTTTCCGCGACGAAGGCTTGCAGCCGCTCGCGCCAGTCCACGCCATTCGTCGGCGTGTTCTCGTAGAGCATCTTGGCGGCACGAGCGCGCGATTCTTCAGGCGGCAGGTACACCAGCGTCAAGTGATAGCCGCTCTCGAAGTGATGGCCGGTGTCCTCGAAGGCCGAGCGGCGTTCTTCGTCCACCAGCCACGACAGCGCCTCCGGAAACTCTGAGTGCGGGTAGTCCGCGGCGGCGCTGCGTTCGGCCTCGATGAACAGCGCCCAGCCCGATCCCAGCCGGCGCAGCGCATTGTTCAAGCGGGCCGACGTGGCGATCAGCTCGCCTTGCGTGGCACTGTCGAGGTCAGGCCCGCGAAACCGGGCCGTGCGCTGGAAACTGCCGTCCTTGTTCAAGACGACACCCGGCGCGACGAGCCCGGCCCACGGCAGCCAATCGGCGAGCAAGGCCGGGCGCTGGCGGTATTCGGCGAGGTTCAGCATGGCGGCGTCCCCTCACACGTCCAGCAGCGGGCGGTGCTTGATGTGCCGGGCGAACACGGCCATGAACTGCGGATCGACGCGCGCACCCCATACCGCCAGCGAATGGCCGACGATCCAGAGCACCACGCCAGGAATCCACAGTTGCAGGCCCAGCCCGACGGCGGCGGCCAGCGTGCCGTTGGCAATCGCCACGGTGCGCGGTGCGCCGCCCAGCAAGATCGGCTCGGTGAGCGAGCGATGCAAAGGCACCTCGAACCCGGCCGCGAAGCTATCCGGGCCGCTCATACGACAGCCCCGCCCGAGAACGAAAAGAACGACAGGAAGAAGCTCGAAGCCGCGAACGCGATGGACAGGCCGAACACGATCTGGATCAGCTTGCGAAAGCCGCCCGACGTGTCGCCGAAGGCGAGCGCGAGGCCCGTGGCAATGATGATGATGACCGCGACGATGCGCGCCACCGGCCCCTGAATCGACTCCAAGATCGACTGCAACGGGCCTTCCCAGGGCATCGAGGAACCAGCGGCCTGCGCGGTGCCGGCCAGGAACAGCAACAGCGCGGCCAGCAGCAGCCCTCGCCCCGCAGGGCGGGCCAGGCAGCGCAGCCGTGCAAGGCGCAAAGCCGGATTTACGGAAACACGGAAAGCAGGAATGGTCATCTGCGTCATAGCAGTTCTCCAGGTTGGTCAGGGGACGAGGAAGTCGCCGCAGCGGGTGCGGCATCAGGGATCGGCGGCAGCTCGGGAAACGGCGTTTCCAGCGCGTCCACCAGTTGGTAGCCCACGCCGTCGAAGCCGACGATGCGGGCGATGTTCTCGATGCGGCGCTTGCGTCCGCGCCCGGCGATCTGGATCACCACGTTGACCGCCTCGGCGATCAGCGCACGCGGCGGATTCACCGCCACTTCGAGAATCAGTTGCTCCAGGCGCAGCAACGCGCCCAGCGCGGAGCCGGCGTGGATCGTGGCGACGCCGCCGGGGTGGCCGGTGCCCCACACCTTGATGAGATCCAGCGCCTCGGCACCGCGTACCTCGCCGACGACGACGCGATCAGGTCGCAGGCGCATGGACGAGCGCACCAGCTCGGTCATGGACACCACGCCGGAGCGCGTGCGCAGCGGAACGTGGTCGCGGGCCGCGCATTGCAGCTCCACCGTGTCTTCGAGCACCAGCACGCGGTCGCCCGTGGCAGCTATCTCGGCCAGCAGCGCGTTCGCCAAGGTCGTCTTGCCGCTGCTGGTGGCCCCCGCGATCAGGACGTTCTGGCGCTCGCGCACGGCGCGCACCAAAAAGCCCGCCTGGGCGGCGGTCATCATTCCGTCCACGACGTACCGCTCCAGCGGGATCACGCCGATGGCGCGCTTGCGCAGCGCGAAGGCCGGCCCCGGCGCGGCTGGCGGCAGGATGCCCTCGAAGCGTTCACCGGTTTCGGGCAGTTCGGCGGACAGCAGCGGCTGGCCGCGATGCACCTCCGCGCCGACGTGGGCCGCGACCAGGCGGATGATTCGCTCGCCATCGGCTTCGGGCAGCTCCACGCCCATAGGCGCGCGGCCCGACGACAGGCGATCCACCCAAAGGGTGCGGTCAGGGTTGAGCATGATTTCCACCACGTCGGGGTCTTCGAGCGCGGTGGCGATCAGCGGCCCCATTGCCGTGCGCAGCATCTGGATGCGCCGGTCGAGCGACGTGGCACTCATGGATTGGGAAACGGCGCTCATGACGCACGCTCCTGCGCATCGGCGGCTGCCGCCGCGTCCTCCATCCGCACCGAATCGGGATGCAATTCCTCCACCACGTCGCGCACCAGGCTGCGCCCACGCATCAGGTGGCGGCCAAGCTGCTCGGTGAACTGCTCGAAACGCGCCTTGCCCAAGGCGCGGGCCGCCTCTTGGTGCGCCTCGGGAACCGGCGTGCTGACGGTCAGGTAGTAGCGGATGAACAGCGCCAGCGTCTCGATGGCGATGCTCTGGTCGCGCTCCATTCGCTCGGCCTGGCGCGAGAGGCGATCAAGGCGCTTGGCGATGGCCGCCTCGCGCTGGTCGGCCGCGTCCGGCGACAGCCAGGACGCCAAGGCAGCGGCGACGATGCTGGACTTGGACACGCCTTTCTTGGCGGCCAGTTCATCGAGCCGCTGGGCGTGCTCGGGCTGGATAAAGAGGTTCAGGCGATAGTGGCTCATAGCTCGATTCCGTCGTTGGGGTCGAGGGACGCCAGCCGGGCCGTGCGCTGCATGGCCGGATCAAGCTGGCGAGGAAGGGGAAGCGGCAGGTCGTCGTCGTCATCGAGCAGGCCGAGGTCGGCCGCGGGCGCGGCCAGCTCGGGGTCGTAGGCGACGGCCTCAGTTAGCTCGGGCTGACGGCGCGGGCCGCCGTCGTCGGCCGACGCCCGGAAGCCTTCGGCGGCATCGGCCGCAGGCGCGGCAGGCACGGCAGGAATCGCCAGGCCACTCCAGTCGTCGGGGCGCAGTGGCGGCGCGTCGGCGTACCGGCCGTCCGCCAGCTCGGGCGGCGGCAGCACGCGCTGCTTGAAATTGGCGTCGGCGTAGTAGCGCAGCTTCCGGGCCTTGATCGGCGCCATGCTGGACACCATCACTACGGCATCGTCCGGCGGAAGCTGCATCACCTCGCCCGGCGTCAGCAGCGGGCGGGCCGTCTCCTGGCGCGACACCATGAGGTGGCCCAGCCACGGCGCGAGCCGGTGGCCCGCGTAGTTGCGTTGCGCGCGCAGCTCGGTCGCAGTGCCCAGCGTCTCGGAAATGCGCTTGGCGGTGCGTTCGTCGTTGGTGGCGAACGTCACCCTGACGTGGCAGTTGTCGAGAATGGAATGGTTCTGTCCATACGCCTTGTCGATCTGGTTGAGTGACTGCGCGATGAGGAAGCTGCGGATGCCGTAGCCCGCCATGAAGGCCAAGGCTGTCTCGAAGAAGTCGAGCCGCCCCAGGGCCGGGAACTCGTCGAGCATCAGCAGCAGCTTGTGGCGGCGTTCGATGCCGTCGCTGCCGTCCAGCGATTCGGTGAGGCGTCGCCCGATCTGGTTGAGGATCAGGCGGATGAGCGGTTTGGTGCGCGATATGTCCGAAGGCGGCACCACCAGGTACAGCGACACCGGATGCTCGGCCGCGATCAGGTCGGCGATGCGCCAGTCACAGCGCGAGGTGACTTCGGCCACCGTGGGATCGCGGTACAGGCCGAGGAACGACATGGCGGTGCTTAACACGCCGGAACGCTCGTTGTCCGACTTGTTGAGCACTTCACGCGCCGCCGACGCGACTACCGGATGCGGCCCCTCGCCCAAGTGGGGCGTGGTCATCATTCGATGCAAGGTCAGCTCGAACGGGCTGGCCGGGTCGCTGAGGAAGTTGGCGACGCCGCGCAGCGTCTTGTCTTCGCCCGCGTAGAGCACATGCAGGATCGCGCCGACCAGCAGCGCGTGGCTGGTCTTTTCCCAATGGTTGCGCTTCTCCAGCGCGCCTTCGGGATCGACCAGAATGTCCGCGATGTTCTGCACGTCGCGCACTTCATGCGCGCCGCGCCGCACCTCCAGCAGCGGGTTGTAGGCCGCCGACTTCGCATCCGTGGGGTTGAACAGCAGGCAATGCGAGAAGCGCGAGCGCCAGCCTGCGGTGATCTGCCAGTTCTCGCCCTTGATGTCGTGGATGACGGCGGACGCGGGCCAAGAAAGCAGCGTCGGCACCACCAGGCCGACGCCCTTGCCCGAGCGCGTGGGTGCGAACGTCAGGACATGCTCTGGCCCCTCATGGCGCAGGTACTGGCGGTCGTGCTGGCCGAGGAACACGCCCTCTGGCTGCGTGAGGCCCGCCTTGCGAATGTCATGCGCGTTCGCCCAGCGGGCCGATCCGTAGGTCGTGACAAGGCGTGCCTGCCGCGAGCGCCAGACCGACATGGCAATGGCGACGGCCACGGCGACCATGCCACTGCTGCCAGCGATGGCTCCGCCGGTGTCGAAGATTTCCGGGGTATAGGCGCCGTAAGAAAACCACCACTCAAACAGCTTCCACGGGTGATAGATCGGCGTGCCAAGAAGATCGAACCAGGGCGAGCCAAGGCGTACTTGATAGCCAAGGGCTGCTGCTGTCCATTGTGTGGCACCCCACACTCCGGCGATCACGATGCCGAATACCACGGCGATCTGACCGAACAGCACGTTCGTCCCTTGCATGACCTGGCCTCCGATTTCTCCTGCGCCGATTCCTCATGGAAAAAGCGGCACAAGGACGTGCCGGAGGCGTCAGGATCGGTGCCGCGTCAGTGCCGGTCAAAGACCGTTTTAAGCAGAAAGATCGAGCAAAAAGAAAGAATTAGCGCGGTGGCGAGCC
This sequence comes from Lelliottia jeotgali, assembly GCF_977070485.1. Taxonomy (NCBI): domain Bacteria; kingdom Pseudomonadati; phylum Pseudomonadota; class Gammaproteobacteria; order Enterobacterales; family Enterobacteriaceae; genus Lelliottia; species Lelliottia jeotgali. The sequence continues at coordinate 71,112 of NZ_CDRVFO010000019.1, read as the reverse complement.
AACGAAAAACGTCGCAAGCGCAGGCGCGTTGCGGCGTGTCGGTCAGGAAATCCAATATTCGTGGCGAAGCGGCCACGATCAAAACTTAGGCGGCTCCTTCGGCGGTGTGTAGGGCGTTTCCCCGTCGCCATAGAACCGCTTGCGCGTGGCCTCGGCCACCCGGTTGCACAACACGTCGCCCAGCTTGGGGCGGTCGGTCTTGCACTGCTGGCGCAGTTCCTTGAGCCGTTCGGGGTTGGCCGCCAGCTCTTCCACTGTCGGGATGTTGGCTGCGGAACCGGCGGACTTCTGTGGCCCATCGGACTGGCCGCAGGCAGTCAACACGGCAACCAGCAAGAATGGGATGATCTTCTTCATGGCGTCAGTTCCTCCGGGTGATCGGGATTACGGCCTCGTATGGGCCTGGGGGTTTCCGGCTGTTCGATGGCCTGTGCGCGCTCAATAAACCGCGCCAACTCGTCGGACGGATCTCCGTCCAGCCGCAACAGATAGGTCGTGAGGGGCGACACGCGCGAAGCTAGCGGCCGGGCCACTACACCCGGCTCACGGCTGGCGGCAATGTGTGCACTGCCTGCTAGGCCGAGCGCAAAACCGGCCGAGACTAGGGCCATCATCAGGTCGGTGGACGAAACCCTCTCTGCAATCAGTGGCTCCACATCCGCACGGCGCAACACCCGTTCAACTTGCTTGGCATGGCCCTCACATGCCTGTGGATCGCACAGAACCAGTGGATAGCGAAGCAACTCATCCAAGGGGATGCGCTTGTGGGCCAGAAGCGGATGCCGAGCTGGCACGGCCACCATCAGCGCATCGCTCCATGCGGGCGTGGCGACGATACCGTCGCCCACTTCGTCGGATTGAGCAAACCCTACGTCATACAGATCGCTATGCAGCCCCTTGATCTGTTGCGATAGGGGCACCTCGAAGAACCGGATTTCGACCTCGGGTTCTTCCTGGCGGCAAAGTACGAGCAACGCAGAAAGGCGCGACGGCGTGATGCCGTCGGACAATGCCACGCGCAACTGGCCATGAAAACCGTTTGCTGCCGCTTTCACGCTATCGCGTGCCTGCTCCAAGGCGGAGAGCACGCGGCGCACGTGCTCCAGAAACAGCTCGCCCGCACGGGTCAGCCGAGTGCTGCGCGTGGTGCGGGCAAACAGCATCACGCCCAGTTCTTCTTCCAGTTCCTTGATGGCCCGTGACAGTGGAGACTGCTCGATGTGCAGCCGCTCGGCAGCGCGGGCGAAATGGAGTTCCTCAGCAACCGCAATGAAGCAGCGCAAGTGACGAAGTTCCATAGTCTTGTCCTTCCATGATCCATGTTGATTCGGGGGACGAGATGCACGCCTGCTGTAGCACCAGTCGAGCTGAGGCCAAATATTGAATAAACAATTATACATGTGTTCATATATTAGTCAAAGAAGCCTGCACCGTGCCGTGGTGATGTTCGATTGTGAGGAGATGAATGGTGCAAGCTGCACGAGGGCCAATGGGCATCGTGGAGGCCGCTTGCCAAAATAGTGCGAGCCCCACCGGGGCTCGCGAGATGCGGAAGGTGCTATGCCTTCAGGGGGAAAGCCCGAATCAGGCTGGGTTGATTTCCAGCGCGCCGCGGTTGATCTGGTCGCGCTCCATCGACTCGAACAAGGCACCGAAGTTACCTTCGCCGAAGCCCTCGCGGTAGTTGCCCTTGCGCTCGATGAACTCGAAGAACACCGGGCCGAGCAGCGGCTCGGAGAAGATCGGCCTCACGCTCACGGCCTACCTGAACGTGCGTCTCGAAAAGCACTCCGACTCGCACAAGCGCAATCCCATGGACGTGTTCCGCGCGTCGGTCCAGAAATGGCCGGAGGTCGTGGAATGCCATGCGCTGACCGGCGACATGGACTATCTGCTGCGGGTGGTCGTCAGGAACATGGCTCACTACTCTCGCTTCGTGCTCGACACGCTGCTCAAGCACCCCAGCGTGCAGGACTGCAAGACAAGCTTCGTGCTGGATCGGGTAAAGAGCACCACGGCCTTGCCCTATGAGCATTCGGCCGATTGGTGTAGCGGGGATGCAAATAGCGCTTGACCTTCCAACCGTGGCAAGGACCAGACTTCAAACACCCCAACCCGAAAGGAGTTTTCCATGCAATTCCATCTCGAAGACATGACCTGCGGCGGCTGCGCCCGCACCGTTACGAAAACGATCCAAACGATCGACCCCAACGCCAAGATCGTCACGGACCCGCCGACCCGCCGTGTCGAGGTCCAGACCTCGGCCTCGCAAGAGCAGATCGCCGCGGCCCTGAGCGAAGCTGGCTTCCCGCCGCGCGCGCAGTAACACCGCGTCGTGGCCGGCCTGCACACAGGACGGCCGATGCGAGCACGTGCGCTGCGCCGTACCTGGCGCGGCGCTCAGTGCATCCCAAGGTAGGCGACCTTGGCCCACATCCACAGGGCCATCGCCACCATCATCAGGTTCTCGGTCAGGGACACGAAACCCAGCGGCACGTTGCTGTCCCCGCCCACACAGGCGCACTTGAGTTCCCGGCGATCGACATAGACCGCCTTGAAAACCGACACGGCCCCGACGGTCCCGATGAACAGCGCCAACGGAATCGACACCCACATCCCCACGCCCGCGACCATCAGGACGCCTGCGATGGCCTCCGCGAACGGGTAGAAATAGGCATACCGAACCCAGCGCTTGGCCAGCAGGTCGTAGTTGAGGAACATCGTCGCGAAGCCGTCCACGTCCTTGAGCTTCTGCAGCGCCAGGAGACACATGGCAAAGGCCACGAACCACTCTGCCGCCTGAATGCTCCAGAGCTGGCCGAAGGCCGCCCAGCTCGCCGCCAGCGCCATCGCGGCCGCCATGGCGAACAGCGCGATCACAGGGGTGTAGGTCACGGCGTTCTTGTCCTTCACGGACATGCCGAAGAATTTGCGCAGGTCGTCGTAGCCGCCCACGCGCCGCCCGTTTATGAAGACCTGGGGCGTGGTCTCGACGCCATGCTCCTTCTTGAACGCATCCGTCTGCTCGCGGCTCGCCAAGTGTTTGTCCTCGACCTCGTAGCCCTTGCGGTTGAGCAGATCGAGCGACTTCAGCCCGTAGGGGCAGGTATGGCCGGGCATGACCATCCGGTAGAGCGTGGCTTGTTTGGGCGCAGACATGCTGGACTTCTCCTGTGGGACTTTTCATGGGCCGGCCGCAGCGCCGACTATCACGGATTGAAGGACTTTGACGACATTTCCAGCCTAACCGGCGGTGGTGCAAGGGGGTGTAGGCATCTGGCTCCCGGGGCGGTCGTCAGGCTGCAACGCCGTCAGTCCTCCGTCTGCCAGAGCAACCCCGCCGCAGGCCGGCGCGCCCGCGGCGGCACGCTGGGTCCTAGTGGTTCTCCTTGGCATGGTTGATCGTGTACTTCGGGATCTCGACGGTCAGGTCCTCGTTCGCCACGATGGCCTGGCAGCTCAGGCGCGATTGCGCCTCTAGCCCCCAGGCCCGGTCAAGCAGGTCGTCCTCGCACTCCTCGACCTCGTTGAGGGAATCGAATCCCTTGCGCACGATGCAGTGGCAGGTCGTGCAGGCACAGCTCATGTCGCAGGCATGTTCGATCTCGATGCCGTTGTCTAGCAGCGCCTCGCAGATCGAGGTGCCGACCGGCACGTTCAGCTCGGCGCCCTCGGGCGCCAGTTCAGGATGGGGCAAGACGGTGATCTTGGGCATGGTCTCTCCCGGCTGCTCAGTGCGCACGCGGCTTCTTTGCCGCTGCGTTGCCACTTGCACGCCGTGGCACGGCGCCGGTGCGCGCTTCGGGCTCGTCGTCGCTGGTATCGAGTTGCTCCAGCGTGTGCAGGATCGGGCAGTCGGGCCGTTCGTCGCCGGCGCAGCACCGGATCAGCGCCTTGAGCGTCTCGGCCATCTCCAACATGCTCGCGATGCGCCGGTCCAGCTCGGAGATGTGCTGCTGCGCCAGGCGCTTGACGTCGGCACTCCGGCGCGACTTGTCGTTCCACAGTCCCAGCAGGTCCGTGATCTCGGCCACCGAGAAGCCGAGGTCGCGCGCACGCCGGATGAAGTGCAGCCGGTGTACGTCGTCCTGGCTATAGGCGCGGTAGCCCGAATCGTTCCGGTCGGCCGGGGGAATCAAGCCGATCTGCTCGTAGTAGCGGATCATCTTGGCCGAGACCTTCGAGGCCTTGGATGCTTCACCGATGTTCATGGTGTTCCTCCTTTCTCAATGAGCGGTATCCGCCGCCAGCGGCGGCTGGAAGCGGCGCAGGCGCAGCGCGTTGCCGAGCACGAACACGCTGGACAGCGCCATCGCTCCGGCCGCGAAGATCGGCGACAGCAGCACACCGTATGCGGGGTATAGGACGCCAGCGGCCACCGGGATCAGGGCCGTGTTGTAGCCAAACGCCCAGAACAGGTTCTGGCGGATGTTGCCGATGGTGGCCTTGGACAGCGCGATGGCGTTGGGCACACCCTGCAGGTTGCCGGACATCAGCACCACGTCGGCCGACTCCACCGCCACGTCGGTGCCGGTGCCGATCGCCAGGCCCACGTCGGCCTCGGCCAGCGCCGGCGCATCGTTGATGCCGTCACCCACGTAGGCGATCTGGCCGTGGGTGGCCTTTAAGCGGCGCACGGCTTCGACCTTGCCCTCGGGCAGCACTTCGGCCACCACCTCGTCGATGCCCAGTTGCTTGGCGATGGCCTGCGCGGTACGCGCGTTGTCGCCAGTGATCATCGCCACCTTCAGGCCGAGCTGGTGCAGCGCGGCAATGGCCGCGGGCGTGCTGGACTTGATCGGATCGGCCACCGCGATGATGGCGGCCAGTCGGCCGTCGATCGCGGCGTACAGCGGCGACTTGCCCTCATTGCCCAGGCGCTCGGCCGTGCGAGCGAAGCCGCTCACGTCCAACCCCAGCTCACGCATGAAGCGATCGGCACCGACCTCGACACGCGCGCCGTCCACGGTGGCGCGCACGCCCATGCCCGTGACCGAATCGAAGTCTGTCATCGTCGGCAGCGCGATGCCACCTTCCACGGCCGACTCGACGATGGCGCGTGCGATCGGATGCTCCGAGCGCGATTCGACAGAGGCGACCTTCGCCAGCACCTGGTTGCGGTCAAAGCCGTCGGCAATCTCCAGGTCGGTCAGGACCGGGCGGCCCTCGGTCAGCGTGCCGGTCTTGTCCACGGCCACCACCTTGGCGTCCTTGAGCAGTTGCAGGGCTTCACCCTTGCGGAACAGTACGCCCATCTCGGCGCCCCGGCCCGTGCCGACCATGATGGAGGTCGGCGTCGCCAGACCCATGGCGCACGGGCAGGCAATGATCAGCACCGCCACGGCATTGACCAGCGCGAAGGACAGCGCGGGCGACGGGCCGAACACCAGCCAGACCAGGAAGGTCAGCACGGCGGCCAGCATGACGGCGGGCACGAACCACAGTGTCACCTTGTCCACCACGGCCTGGATCGGCAGCTTGGAACCTTGCGCCTGCTCGACCATGCGGATGATCTGCGCCAGCATGGTCTGACCGCCCACGGCGGTGGCACGCAGCGTCAGCGCACCCTTCTGGTTGACGGTGCCGCCGACCACGGTGCTGCCTTCCGCCTTTTCGACGGGAATCGGCTCGCCGGTGATCATCGACTCGTCCACGAAGCTGCGGCCCTCGGTCACTTCACCATCGACCGGCACGCGCTCGCCGGGGCGCACTTCCACGATGTCGCCCTGCGCCACGTCGTTGATCGGGATGTCCACGATGCGGCCGTCGCGCAGCACGTGCGCCTCCTTGGCCTGCAGGCCGACCAGGCGCTTGATGGCCTCGGAGGTGCGGCCCTTGGCCCGTGCCTCAAGAAAGCGGCCCAGCAGGATCAGCGCCACGATGACGGCGGCCGCCTCGTAGTACACGTTCACCGTGCCGGCCGGCAGCAGACTGGGCGCGAATGTGGCGACCATCGAATAGCCGAAGGCTGCGGCCGTGCCGACCGCGACCAGCGAGTTCATGTCGGGACCCAGGCGGAACAGCGCCGGGAAGCCCTTCTCGTAGAAGCGCCAGCCCGGAATGGCGAGCACCAGCAGGGTCAGCACGAACTGCAGATACCAACTCTGCTGGATGCCGATGGTGGAAGCCACCCACTCATGCATGCCGGGAATCATGTGCGAGCCCATTTCGAGCACGAACACAGGCAGCGCCAGCACGGCGGCCAGGGTCAGGTCGCGCTTGAGTTCGGCGCGCTCGGCGTCCTTCTTCTCGGCGGCTTCCTCGTCGGCCTGCGCGCCGGTATCCACCGGGTTGGCCTCGTAGCCGACCTTCTCGATGGCCGCGATCAGGTCCGCCACGGCGGCCACGCCGCGCACGGTGGCACGCTCGGTCGCGAGGTTGACCGTGGCCTCGGTGACGCCGGGCACGGCCTTGAGTGCCTTCTCGACGCGGCCCACGCAGGAGGCGCAGGTCATGCCCTCGACCGCCAGTTCGACGGTGCCAGCCGGCACGTCGTAGCCGACCTTCTCGACCGCCTGGATCAACGCGATGCGATCGACAGGACTGGCCAGGCGGATGTCCGCCCGCTCGGTGGCGAGATTGACGGACACGCTGTCCACGCCCGGCACCTTGGCCAGGGCGGCCTCGACTCGGCCGACGCAGCTCGCGCAGGTCATGCCCTCGATGGGTAGGCTGATCGCTGCTGCGGTGGCACGAGCATCACTCGTTATTGGCATGCTCATGGTTGTTTCCCATAGTTGATATTCGACATGGGGGAGCTTAGGGTTTACCATCGTGGGAAGGTCAAGCGCTTTTTTCGGGTACTGTCAGGTTTCAGAAATGGCCCGGCGCACGGGGGAAACGAGGGGCCTTGGTCGCCAGGCTCGCCCTGGTCCCGGGCTGTGCGCGCGCTCAAGCGGTCGCAGCCTCGTTGATCCTGAAGGGCACGAACAGCCGTTCGAGGGTAGGAATTTTTGAGAGATGACTCCACGCAAACCAGCCAGTGCCCCACCGAAGGGCCCAAGCACCGATCTGGCCTCCCTGTCACAGAATGACGTGACCATCCTGGCCGAGACTTTCCGGCTCCTGGGCGATCCGTCGCGGCTCAAGGTCATGCTGTGCTGCATGAAGGGGTCCACGTCGGTAAGCGACATCGCGGAAGCCGTCGAACTCTCGCAGTCGTTGGTCAGCCATCACCTTCGACTGTTGCGTGGAGCCCGTCTGGTCAAGGGCGCGCGCCAGTCCAAGCAGATCTTCTATGAGGTAGCGGACAAGCACGTGAGCCAGGTGCTGCTGGACATGGCCATCCACATCGTTGAGGACAACAGCGACGACTAGCCTTGGTGCGAAACAGCCCTTACCGCGTCCCGTGAGGCCTATCCTTTCGGCCAGATCCGGTGCAAGTCATCCACGACCAGCACGTGATGGTGCCCGCCTTGGTTCGCGTGCTGACGCAAGTGGGGGTGATCCGCCGACAGGTTCGGATGGTCATGGGCCAAGTCCGACGGGTCGCTGGCCGGCCACAGCCGAAGCGCCAGCGCCACGCCAGCTAGGCCGATCAAGGACATGACGACGAACGTCGATTGCAGCCCCATGGCCGCGCCGAAGCGTCCGGCCAGCGGGTAGCAGATGAGCCAGCAGGCGTGCGACAGCGCGAAGTGGGCCGCGAAGATCGCTGGACGGTCCTCGGCGTGGGCCGAGCGGCGCAGAAGACGGCCGGATGGCGTCTGCGCCACGCTGTAGCCAAAGCCGATCACCAGCCACAGCGGCAGCAACAGCGCATAGCTCGGCAGCAGTGCGCCGATCGCCGTGCCCACGACGAGGACAGCGGCGCCGGTGAGCATCGCGGGTCGGTCGGCTACTTTCTCCAGTAGGGACGGCAAGACGAAGGCGGCCACCATCGAGCCGCCTCCGAACGCCGCCAGTGCCCACGCCACCTCGACTTCGCCCAGGCCGAAACGCGCCTTCACGAGCACCACCGTGTTCACGATCACCATCGCGCCGGCCGCCGAGACGGCCAGGCTGATCGCCAGCAGGCCCCGCAGGCGAGGCGTGGCGAGGTAGATGCGCGTGCCGCGCGTCGTTCGCTCCCAGATGCCGCGGCGCGGGCCGGGGACGGACGTGGGCAACCGCACGCTGACCACGAGAGCGGCTGAAACGAGGAAACCGAGCACCGTTCCCGCGAACAGGTTGTGAAAGCTGATGACGGTCAGCAGCGCGGCGGCCAGCATCGGGGAAATCAGGCTTTCCAGGTCGTAGGCCAGCCGGGACAGCGACAGCGCCTTCGTGTAGTCCTCTTCGTCGGGAAGGATGTCCGGGATGGTGGCCTGGAAGGTCGGCGTGAAGCCGGCGGATGCCGCCTGCAGAACGAAGATCAGCAGGTAGATCTGCCAGACCTCGGTGACGAAGGGCAGGCACAGCGCGACGGCCGCTCGCACGAGGTCCAGCGCCACGAGCAGCGAGCGCCGCGGGAGCCGGTCGGCGAAGGCCTGCGCGACCGGCGCGACCCCCGCGTAGGCCAGCATCTTGATGGCCAGCGCCGTCCCGAGCACCGCGCCTGCATCCGCGCCGGCCAGCTCGTAGGCCAGCAGGCCGAGCGCCACCGTCATCAGGCCGGTGCCGACGAGCGCGATCACCTGGGCGGTGAACAGGTGGCGGTAGGTGCGGTTATTCAGGACGGAGAGCATCGGACGGCCTCAGAGCAGTTTGGTCAGCGCCTTCATTTCGGTCAGAACGGAGTCCTCGTCATGGGACAGGCAGTGGTCGATGTGGTCGTGGATCAGGACGCGCTTGGCCGCCGTCACCGCGCTTTCCACCGCCGCGAGCTGGCGGGCGATGTCGAGGCAGGTTTCTCCCCCTTCGATCATCCCGATGACGTGCCGCAGATGCCCCTCGGCGCGCTTGAGCCGCTTCACCAGGTCGGGATGGGTGGTGTGCTTATGCATGTCTTCCATGCTGAAATCATATCCCCCCAGGGGGGATACTGCCACTGGATGTTAGATCAACGGCTGCTTGCCAGGCGGGGGGAATGGTCGCCGAGCCAGGCTAAGGCAATTGCCCGGAGCGGCATCCCGGCCGTGGTGAGACGCGAACACAAATGTGTACAACAATTCACATGAAAACATGTTCATGTGTTATATTTTGAGCCACAGTCAAAGACCCAGTTTCCCGAGGCCCCATGTCCCAATCCCACGCACATGACCATGGTCACGATCACGACCATGATCATGACCACACCCCGACCGTGACCAGCGCCAACGAGCGCAAGGTCCTGCTGTCCTTTTTCCTGATCTTCGGCTTCATGGTCGTGGAGGCCGTCGGAGGCGTGCTGTCGGGCTCGCTGGCCTTGCTGGCCGACGCGGGCCACATGCTGACCGACGCCGCGGCGCTCGCACTGGCCTACGCAGCATTCCGGTTCGGCCGCCGCGCGGCCGACAGCAAGCGCACCTTCGGCTACCTGCGCTTCGAGGTCATCGCCGGTTTCCTGAACGCCGTGACCCTGTTCGCGATCGTCGCTTGGATCGCCTACGAGGCGTGGGAGCGGCTGCAGGCGCCGCCCGTGATCCTGGCCGGCCCGATGATGATCGTCGCCGTGCTCGGCCTGCTGGTGAACGTGCTCGTGCTGTGGATCATGACCCGCGGAGAGACCGATCACGTCAACGTGAAGGGGGCCATCCTGCACGTGATGGGCGACCTGCTCGGCTCGGTCGGCGCCATCGTCGCTGCGATCGTCATCTACCTCACGGGCTGGACGCCGATCGATCCCATCCTGTCGGTCCTGGTCGCGGCGCTGATCCTGCGCAGCGCATGGAAGCTGCTCGCCAAGTCGATCCACATCCTGCTGGAAGGCGCGCCGGAGGATGCTTCGCCGGAGAAGGTGGAGCAAGGCCTGATGGGCGCCGTGCCGGGCCTGGCGGCCGTCAGCCACGTTCACGTGTGGCAGCTCACCTCCGGGCGCACGATGGCCACGCTGCACGTTCGCCCCAACGTGGACGAGGAAGCACGCGCCGTGGTCAAGCGCGTCGAAGCGGTGCTTCGAGAGCAATTCAGCATCGAACACGCCACGGTCGGGATCGACTGGAACTCGGGCACCGACGAGAACGTCTGCAGCTTGCAGCCCACGTCGGAGCGTCAGGACCACAGCGGCCACGATCACAGCGGTCATGACCACAGCGGGCACGACCACAGCGGCCATGATCATGGCAATCACAAGCATGGCGGCGGGCACAGCCACGGCCATGACCACGACCATTCCGCTCCTGGTCACAGGCATTGAGGCCGCGCGAGCCGGCTCGCACTCCACTTGAGGATTTGCATCCATGACGTCCCGCAAAACCACCAGCGCCGACACCGCGCAATGCTCGACCACCAGCCACGACGCGGCGACCGATGCCCTCGCAATGTCGCAAAGTGACGTCGCTGTTCTGGCCGAGACCTTCCGCCTGCTGGGCGACCAATCGCGATTGAAGATCCTGCTGCAGTGCATGCATGGCTCGGTCGCCGTGGGGGACATCGCCGAAGCGCTCGACCTGTCGCAGTCTCTGGTCAGCCATCACCTGCGGCTGCTGCGCGGTGCGCGCCTCGTGCGCGGCGAACGCCAAGCCAAGCACATCTTCTACAGCATCGCGGACCAGCACGTCAGCCAGGTGCTGCAGGACATGGCGGTCCACATTTCCGAGGACAAAGCCGACGACTGACCAGGCCCAAGCACCCAGGCGAATGGCAGGTTGCGAGGCGCCGGTACCCACGCCGCCGGTTAGCCTCAAGGACGTCCTCGATGCGGCCTGGGCGCAACACCCTGAATCGCGGGCCCTGCCTGGGCGCCGGGATGCCGCGCAGGCACAGCAATGGGCGGCGGCAGCTTGGACGCCTGAGCCTCCCGCGCTCGCAATCACCCACAAGACCGACCGGTTCAACCGCACAACGGCACTCGTGAGCTGGATGTCGGAGTGGCCACAGCGACGACGCGGGGTTTTCCCACCACCTTGTCCATGCAGCCTGCCCGCTAGGGCAACCCAAAGGGCTTGACCTTGCCTTCGTTGTAACGCCTAGCCTCCACACAAATTTCTGCAGAGCGCTTCGGAAGGGCCGGAGTCCTGCATCCAAGAAAGGGGCACTTCCATGCGTAAAAAAATCAGAATCGTTGTGGTGGCAGGCGTCATCGCAGCCGTCGGGGGCATAGCGATTGCCGCCCGCGACGCCAAGGACGAGGGCAAGGCCGCGGCGCCCCCGGCGGGCGCGCCGATGGCGCCGCAGGTGCCCGTGGCCGAGGTCATCACCCGCACGGTCGCGCCATCGGCCGAGTACACCGGCTTCCTGGCCGCGCCCAAGACCGTCGAGCTGCGCTCGCGGGTCGGCGGCGCCGTCGATGCTGTGAGCGTCCCCGAGGGCAGCCTGGTGCGCAAGGGACAACTGCTGTTCCAGATCGACCCCCGACCGTTCCAGGTCACGCTCGACACGGCTGCGGCGCAACTGCAACAGGCCGAGGTGCTGGCCAGTCAGGCCCAGGCCGACTTCGACCGCGCCGAGCGCCTGGTGGCGACCGGCGCTGTCGCGCGCAAGACCTACGACGATGCCGTCTCCGCGCGCAGTGCGCGCCAGGCCCAGGTGCAAGCGGCCAAGGCCGCCGTCGCTGCGGCGCGGCTGGATCTGTCCTACGCCCGCGTCACGGCGCCCATCGCCGGGCGCGTTGACCGCGTGCTCGTGACCGAGGGCAACCTGGTCAGCGGCGGTGTCGCCGGCGCGGCCACGCTGCTGACCACGATCGTGTCCATCGACCCGCTGCACGTGTACTTCGACATCGACGAAGCCACGTACCTCAACGTCGTGAGCCGCTCGCGGCCCGCTGCGGGCGCCGGCGGCAAGGCCTCGCTGCCCGTGCAGGTCGGGCTGACCACGGACAAGGGTTTCCCGCACAGGGGCGCGCTCGACTTCGTGGGCAACACCATTGACCGAAGCACCGGCACGATCCGCGCGCGCGCCGTTGTGCCCAACCCGGATGGGCGCATGGCACCCGGCATGTTCGCCCGGGTCAAGCTGTCCACCGGCGCGGCGCGCGAGGCCGTCCTGATCGACGATCAGGCCGTGGGCACCGACCAAGGGCGCAACTACGTGCTGGTCGTGGGCGAGAACAACCAGGCCCAGTACCGGCCCATCGAACTGGGGCCGGTGGTGGACGGGCTGCGCGTCATCAACGGCAGCCTGCAGGCCGGTGAGAAGATCATCATCAAGGGCCTCGTGCGCCCCGGCATGGCGGTCACGCCGCGCATGGTGCCCATGCAGCCGCCCGCGGCACCGGCCGCCGGCGCGGACCCCGCCAAGGCTGACGGCGCGGCCGGCTCGGCGGAGGCCCGCAAATGAATTTCCCCCGCTTCTTCATCAACCGGCCCATCTTCGCCATCGTCCTGTCGGTGCTGATGCTGATCGCGGGCGCGATCAGCTACTTCCAGCTGCCGCTGAGCGAATACCCGCAGGTCACGCCTCCCACGGTGCAGGTCACCGCTAGCTATCCCGGTGCCAACCCGCAAGTGATCGCCGATACCGTGGCATCACCGCTGGAGCAGGCGATCAACGGCGTAGAAGGCATGATGTACATGCAGTCTCAGATGTCCACCGACGGGAAAATGGTGCTCACCGTCTCCTTCGAGCAGCATATCAACGCCGACATTGCGCAGATCCAGGTGCAAAACCGGGTCTCGCGGGCGTTGCCGCGCCTACCGCCTGAAGTTCAGCGCATCGGTGTTGTCACCGAGAAAACGTCGCCGGACGTTCTCATGGTGGTGCATTTGCTTTCGCCTGGAGGTCGATATGATCCGCTGTACGTCTCCAACTACGCCACACTTCATGTGAAGGATGAGCTGGCTCGTACGCCAGGCGTCGGCGATGTCCTAGTCTGGGGCGCCGGGGAGTATTCGATGCGGGTCTGGCTCGAACCCGCCAAGGTCGCTGCTCGTGGGCTGATCGCGAGCGACGTGGTTGCCGCCATCCGCGAGCAGAACATACAGGTTGCCGCTGGTTCGGTTGGTCAGCAGCCGGATGCCTCGGCGGCGTTCCAGGTCACGGTCAACACTCTGGGCCGACTGTCGAGCGAGGAGCAATTCGGCGAGATCGTCGTGAAGACGGGCGCCGACGGCCAGGTAACTCGCCTGCGGGATGTCGCCCGCATCTCGATGGGGGCCGATTCCTACTCTTTGCGCAGCCTGCTCAATGGCGAGCCGGCGGTGGGGATACAGATCATCCAGAGCCCGGGCGCGAACGCGCTGGATGTGTCTAGCGCGGTGCGCGCGGCAATGGACCGACTTCAAGCTAAGTTCCCCGACGGCATTGAGTATAGGATCGCCTACGACCCCACGGTCTTCGTGCGCGCCTCGCTCCAGTCCGTCGCCGTCACGCTGCTGGAGGCCATCTTCCTGGTGGTGATCGTGGTGGTGCTGTTCCTGCAATCCTGGCGCGCGTCGATCATCCCGCTGATCGCCGTGCCGGTCTCGCTGGTCGGCACGTTCGCGGTGATGCACATGTTCGGTTTCTCGCTGAACACACTGTCGCTGTTCGGACTGGTGCTGTCCATCGGCATCGTGGTGGATGACGCCATCGTGGTGGTGGAGAACGTGGAGCGCCACATAGCGCTGGGCGAATCACCCAAGGACGCGGCGCGCAAGGCGATGGATGAAGTGACTGGCCCGATCCTGGCCATCACCTCGGTGCTGGCAGCGGTCTTCATCCCCTCGGCGTTCCTGTCGGGGCTGCAGGGCGAGTTCTATCGCCAGTTCGCGCTAACCATCGCGTTCTCGACCATCCTGTCGGCGATCAACTCGCTTACGCTGTCGCCAGCGCTGGCCGCCATCCTGCTCAAGCCGCACCACGGCGCGGCCAAGCCCGATCGCGTCACGCGCATCATCGACGGCGTGTTCGGCGGCTTCTTCCGCCGCTTCAACCGCTTCTTCGACCGCGCCTCGAATTCCTACGTCGGGGGCGTGCGCCGCGCGGTGCGCGGCAGCGCCATCGTGCTGCTGCTCTACGTCGGCTTCCTGGGCCTGACCTGGCTGGGCTTCCACAAGGTGCCTGCGGGCTTCGTGCCCGCCCAGGACAAGTACTACCTCGTGGGCATCGCCCAGCTTCCGACCGGCGCCTCGCTGGATCGCACCGAGGCGGTCGTCAAGGAGATGACCAAGATCGCACTGGCTGAGCCGGGCGTCGAGAGCGTGGTGGCCTTCCCGGGCCTGTCGGTCAATGGACCGGTGAACCAGCCGAACACCGCGCTGATGTTCGCCATGCTCAAGCCCTTCGATGAGCGCAAGGACCCGTCGCTGTCGGCCTTCGCCATCCAGGGCAAGCTCATGGGCAAGTTCAGCCAGATCCCGGACGGCTTCGTCGGCATCTTCCCGCCGCCGCCGGTGCCGGGCCTGGGTTCTATGGGCGGCTTTAAGCTGCAGATCGAGGACCGGGCGGGCCTGGGTCCCGAGGCGCTTGCACAAGCACAGGGCCAGATCATGGGCAAGGCCATGCAGGCGCCCGAGCTGGCGAACATGCTCGCCAGCTTCCAGACCAATGCGCCGCAGTTGCAGGTGGACATCGACCGGGTGAAGGCCAAGTCGCAGGGCGTGTCGCTGACCGAGGTGTTCGACACCCTGCAGGTCAACCTTGGCTCGCTCTACGTCAACGACTTCAACCGCTTCGGTCGCACCTACCGGGTAATGGCCCAAGCCGATGCGCAGTTCCGCATGCAGGCTGAGGACATAGGCATGCTCAAGGTGCGCAATGCAGCGGGCGACATGATCCCGCTGAGCGCGTTCGCGACCATCGAGCGCAGTTCCGGCCCCGACCGGGTGATGCATTACAACGGCTTCCCCTCGGCGGACATCAGCGGCGGGCCAGCGCCGGGCTACTCATCCGGCCAGGCCACCGCCGCGATTGAGAAGATCGTGAGCGAATCGCTGCCTGACGGTATGACCTACGAATGGACGGACCTGACTTTCCAGGAAAACCGAGTTGGCAATACTGCTATCTATATCTTCGCGCTGGCGGTGCTGCTCGCCTTCCTGTTCCTGGCGGCCCAGTACAACAGTTGGTCGCTGCCGTTCGCTGTGCTGCTGATTGCACCCATGGCGCTGCTCTCGGCGATCGCCGGCGTCTGGCTCTCTGGGGGGGACAACAACATCTTCACGCAGATCGGTTTCGTGGTGCTGATCGGCCTGGCCGCCAAGAACGCGATCCTGATCGTGGAGTTCGCCCGCGCGAAGGAAAGCGAAGGGGCCGATCCGCTGGCAGCCGTGCTCGAAGCCGCGCGCTTGCGGCTGCGCCCGATCCTGATGACGTCGTTCGCCTTCATCGCTGGCGTGGTGCCGCTGGTGCTGGCCAGCGGTGCGGGCGCCGAGATGCGCCACGCCATGGGCATCGCGGTGTTCGCCGGCATGCTGGGCGTGACGGTATTCGGCCTGGTGCTGACGCCGGTGTTCTACGTCGTGGTGCGCAAGCTGGCGCTGCGCCGCGAAGCGCGCCATGCCCGTGTCGGCATGACCGACCAGCACGCATGACGGCCAGGAGGACATACGACATGAAAACATCTTTCGCATTCACACGACCCGCCAGGACGCTGGCGCCGCTCGCCCTCGCGGCGGCGTTGACTGGCTGCTCCATGGCACCGAAGTATGACCGGCCCGCAGCGCCGATCGACACGGCTTATCCCTTGGGCGCGGCCTATGTGGAACCGGCGGCCGCGACGCCCGACGACGCGATCACGGCCGAGATCGGCTGGCGGGACTTCTTCCGCGACCCGCTGCTGCAGCAGTTGATCGGCATTTCACTGGAGAACAACCGCGACATGCGCAAGGCCGCGCTCAACGTGGAGGCGGCTCAGGCGCTGTACCGTATCCAGCGTGCCGAGATGCTGCCGAACCTGGGCGTTTCCGCCCGCGGCGCGTCAGAGCGCGTACCGGCCGACCTCAGCACCACGGGGCAAAGCGACGTGCTCCGGCGCTACGACGTGGCCGGGGTGACGGCCGCCTGGGAACTGGACCTGTGGGGCCGCATCCGCAGCCTCAGCGACCGGGCGCTGGCGTCCTACCTGGCCCTCGACGAGACCCGCATCGCCACGCAGATGAGCCTGGTGTCCGAGGTGGCCAGCGCCTACCTCACGCTGCGTGCCGACCAGGAACTGCTGCGCCTGACGAGCGACACCCTCGCCACGCAGAAGCGCTCCTACGGGCTGACCACCCAACTGGTGGAAGCGGGCAACTCCACGCAGCTCGACCTGCGCCGCGCAGAGATCGCGTTGCGCACCGCCGAGGCCAACCATGCCGCCTACACACGGCAGGCGGCCAAGGACCGCAACGCGCTGGTGCTGCTGTTGGGCCAGCCGCTGACGCCGGAGCTGTCCCGGCAGCTTGACGAGGCCATGGCGCTGCCGGACGACATCGTGCCGACCGGCCTGCCGAGCGGCCTGCCGTCCGAACTGCTCGCGCGCCGGCCGGACATCCGCGCCGCCGAGCAGATGCTGATCGGCGCCAACGCCAACATCGGCGCGGCGCGGGCCGCGTTCTTCCCGACGATCAGCCTTACGGGCTCGGCGGGCACGGCCAGCGCTTCGCTGGACGGCCTGTTCGATTCGGGCTCGCGGGCCTGGAGCTTCCTGCCGCAGATCACGCTGCCCATCTTCCGCGGCGGCGCGCTGCGCGCCAACCTGGACGTGGCGCACGTACAGAAGCGCATCGAGATCGCCAACTACGAGAAGTCCATCCAGGCGGCCTTCGCCGAGGTGGCCGACGGCCTGGCGGGCAAGCGCACGCTCGATGAGCAGATCCGCGCGGAGCAGCTCCTGGTGGCGGCCAGCCAGAAGGCCTACGAGCTGGCCGAGCAGCGCTTCCAGGAGGGCGTGGACGACAACCTCACTGTACTCGACGCGCAGCGCACGCATTACGGCACGCAGCAGACCCTGGTGCGCACGCGCCTGACGCGGCTGAACAACCTCATCCATCTGTACAAGGCGCTGGGCGGCGGCTGGACTGAGCACACGGTGCAATCGGGCGCCACGGCGCAGCAGTCCGCCCGGTCGCCGGGATGAGGGCCGGCGCGCAGCGGTGGCGTCCCCCATCGCTGCGCGCGGAGAGCTGGATGAGGATTGGTGAACTCGCGCGCTTGACCGGCACGCCCCCTGAGAACATCAGGTTCTACGAACGGGAGGGCCTGCTGCCCGCTCCCGAGCGGTCCCGCAACAACTACCGGCGCTATGGCCCGGCCCATGTCGAGCGGCTTTACCTGATTCGCAACTACCGCGCGTCGGGCATCGGCCTGGATGACATGCGCAACTTGCTGGGCTGGACGCATCGCGAGTCCCCGGAACCCGAGCTGCTGACGCAGGCTGTCCGGGACCATCTCGCCTATGTCGAGGAACGCATGGCGCAACTGACCCGGGTGAAAGAGCACCTGCTCGCATTGGAACGGCAGGCTGTTCCTTCTGCCGCTCGGGAGATTTGCGAGGAGCGACCAGGTTGCGGCGGTTCATGAGCATCGCATGGCCGAATCATGGTCGGATAACTGAACATATATTCATGCGTGTAATATTTCCGGCCAGACAAACGAACAAGAAAGACCGCCCATGACCGACCAGAGCATCACGCGCCGAAACATCGGCGTTCTCACCGCCGCGCAGGCGCTCGGTGGCGCCAGCGCGCCCATCGTGATGTCGCTGGGCGGGCTGGTCGGCCAGCAGCTTGCCAAGGACTCGGCCTGGATCACCTTGCCCGTGAGCCTGTTCGGCCTGGGTCTTGCCATCGGCACCTTGCCTGCGGCGTTCATCATGCGGCGCCATGGCCGCCGCAACGGATACGTGGTCGGGGTCGGCTTCGGCGTGGCCTCGGGCCTGATCGCCGCGCTGGGCATCATGCTGGCCTCGTTCTGGATCTTCTGCGCCGGCACCTTCCTGGCGGGCTTCTACGGCGCGTATGTGCAGAGCTACCGCTTCGCAGCCGCCGACACCGCCGAGGACGCGCTCAAGGCCAAGGCGATTTCCTGGGTGATGGTGGGGGGTCTCGCGGGTGCCATCATCGGGCCGCAGTTGGTGATCTTCACGCGCGACGCGGTAGCGGGCACGCCCTACGTCGGCAGCTTCCTCAGCCAGGCGCTGCTGCCGCTGATCGCCCTGCCGATCTTGCTGATGCTGCGCACGCCGCGCCAGACCCCGGCCGAAGCCGCCGCCGACAGCGGCCGCACGGTGCTGCAGCTCCTGGCGATGCCGCGCTACGCGCTGGCCGTGGCCGCGGGCGTGGTGTCCTATGGGGTGATGGCGTTCGTGATGACCGCCGCGCCGGTGGCGATGGTCAACCACGGGCATTCGGTGGACAACGCCGCCCTGGGCATCCAGTGGCACCTGCTGGCGATGTTCGGGCCGAGCTTCTTCACTGGGCGGCTGATGGTGCGCTACGGCAAGGAGCGCGTGACCGCCGTGGGCATGGTGCTGCTCGCCGCCTCCGGGGTGGTGGCCCTGGGCGGGCTCGGCCTGTCCCACTTCTGGGGCTCGCTGGCGCTGCTGGGCATCGGCTGGAACTTCAGCTTCATCGGCGCGACGGCGGTGGTCACCGATTGCCACACCCCGGCCGAGCGCAGCAAGGCGCAGGGCATGAACGATTTCTTCGTCTTCGCCGCCACGGCGGCCGTGTCGTTCCTCGCGGGATCGATCCTGCACAGCTCGGGCTGGCAGGCGGTCAACTGGATGATCTTCCCGGCCCTGGCGCTGATCTTGGTGCCGCTGCTGTGGCAGACCGCGCGAAAGCCGGTGCGGCTAGGTCCGGGCTGATCGGGCCGATGCGGGAGGTGTTCCATCTAGCGGTCGCCTCAGGCGCTACATCACCTGCTTCCACCGCTGCAGCTTCGACAGCGCGTTGTCGTAGGCGGCGGAAGTGAAGGACTGGATCTTGCGCCGAGGGTCTTCATCGGCATCAACGGCGAAATGAGGGGCTTGACCTTCCAACAATGGGAAGCCCTACAGTGACTCCATCAATCTCATTCAAGGAGTTTTTCATGAGAGTCAACAAGTTCAGCCTGTTGTTCATTGCGGGCGCCGTCGTGGTCGCCATCGGCCTGATGGCCGTTCAGAAGAAGGTGGTCCCGTCGGGTGAAGTGATGCAGGCCAATGCGAGCGGAGATCACCAAGGGCACGCGATGCCCTCCAGCGCCTCGGCCAATGACAGCCCTTCCACGACCGCGTATCGCGCCGTGAACGACCAGATGCACGCGGGGATGGGAGCGCAGTTCACTGGCAACGCCGACGTCGATTTCATGCGCGGCATGATCCCGCACCACCAGGGCGCGATCGACATGGCCAAGGTGGCGTTGCAGTACGGCAAGGACCCGGAGGTCCGCAAGTTGGCTGAGGAGGTTATCTCTGCGCAGGAAGGCGAGATCGCCATGATGAATAAGTGGCTTGGAGAACGCGGCCAACAGGCGGCGACCGGCAGCTCGGGCGACGCCTCGACGACCGCCTACCGTGCCGGCAATGACCGCATGCACGCCGACATGATGATTGACTTCAGCGGCGATGCCGATGTGGACTTTATGCGCGGCATGATCCCGCATCACCAGGGCGCGATCGACATGGCCAAGGTGGCGTTGCAGTACGGCAAGGACCCGGAGGTCCGCGAGTTGGCTCAGGAGGTTATCTCTGCGTAGGAAGGAGAGATCGCCATGATGAAGAGCTGGCTTGCCGCTCGGGGAAAGTGAAGGCACGACCATGAACCAAGCCAGCACCCCGCGCATCATCATCTATAGCACTCCAGCCTGCCCGGACTGTCGGGTGCTGAAGGAGTGGCTGTCCCAGCAGAGCATCGTGTTTGAAGAACGCGACCTGACCGACCCGAAGATTTCTGCGGAAGCCAAGTCACGAACCGGCGTGCGCGTGGCTCCGATCACGCTCATCGGTAATGAGGTCTTCTATGGCACCTTTGCGAGCCAGAAGCCGGGGCTGATGAAGGCGCTCGGCCGTTCGACAAGTAGATGAAGGGTCTCAAGAAATACTTGGCCCGCGCTGCCGTCCAAGCTCCCAAGATACGCCGCCACCGCGCACCACGGCGGCGATATGCTGCCCCAGCCGCTGCTCGATCACCGGCCGCCACGGCACCAAGCTGAATCCCATGCCGTCGTCCAGCATCGCGTAGCGCCCGCTGGCGAGCATGACGCTGCGCCGGTAGATGCCAGCCACGCGCTGCCCGTCGGCCACCGGGCGATGCTCCAGGCCGGTTTCAGCGGCAATGCCCTTCGCGGCCTGTGCCAGTTCCCGGTTGCGCAGTGTGCCCAGCAGGTTGCGCGCCAGGATCACGCGCTGCCCGCGCCGCTCGGCCAGCCCCTGTTCGGCCAGGAAGTCGGCGCGCTGTTGCATGGCCTGTTTGGCCTCGCCACCAAAGCCCAGGTCGCCCAGGCCCGAGCCGCCGCCGATCAACTGCTGGTCGAGCCACGTGGCCCCGATCACGCGGGCCTGCCGCTCGATGGGCAAGTGCGATTTCAGCTCCACGGCCACGCCGCCCAGGCGCTGCGCGTCGTACTGGCGGCCACGCTCGGCCAGGTCGTCCGGCACCTTCCATAGCCCTTCGGCAACGCGCTCCACAATGCCGGCCCGACGCAGGGCCTCCAGCCGGCGGATGTGGGCGGCGACGACTTCTTGCGGGTCGCGTCCGGCCTTGGCCCGGCCCTGCCCGATCGCCAGGTGATGGTCAGTGCGGTACAGGCCATCGCTCGCCAGCGCGGCGATGTTCTTGTCGGCTGCGCGCACGTCGGCCGAGCCTTTCACCTCCACCACGGCGCCGCTCGGGTAGTTCGCCAGCTCGTCGCGGGCGTTGAGCGCGACGTAATGGGCCTTGCCGTCCACCCCGTCGATGACCAGATAGCCCCGGTCGCGCAGCTCGTCGGCCAGCCCCTTCGCGGCCACACGGCCGAGGATGGTTCGGCCATCGTCCCCCGGCTCGAACACGGCCAGCTCGCGCGGCTCGCCGCGCATGGCCCGCTGCACGGTGCGGATGATGTCGCCGCGCTCGCCCAGCGCGCGCAATGTCTTTTCCGCATCGGCATGGATGGCCCAGGTGCCGGGCTGCGTCTCGTCGGCCAGGCCCAGGCGCTGCAAGTGTTGCAGGCGGCCGATTAGCATCAGGCGTTGGCGCTGCAAGCGGGGGGCGTTGAACCTTTCGACGCGCACCAGGCCATCGCCGCCGGCCTCGCCTATCTCACGCTTGAGGGTGCGATCCAGGCTCGTCCACCGCTCTTGCTCCACCTCACGCTGCAAGGTCTGCTGGATCTCCAGTTCGGTGCGCGGCCCCAGCCATTCGGTCGCCAGCTCGGCGGCGCGATAGCGGAAGCCATCGGCGATGTAGTCGCCCGCGATGATGAGGTCTTTGCCGGTGTCGTCGCGCCCGCGCACGACGATGTGCGTGTGCGGGTTGTCGGTGTTCCAGTGGTTCACGGCCACCCAATCGAGGCCCGTACCCAGGTCGGCCTCCATGCGGCCCATGAGGTGCCGCGTGTAGGTGCGCAGGTCTTCCAGCTCCGCGCCATCCTCGGGCGAGAGGATGAAGCGGAAATGGTGCCGGTCGTCGGCGCAGCGTTCCTTGAAGGCGTCGAGATCGGCCACGTCTGTCTGCGGCCCGTAGGCTTGGCCCGGCTCGCCGTCGCGGCCCACGCCGTCGCGCTCGATGTAGCGCAGGTGCTTGGCGAGCGACTGCGGGCTGGCCCGCTGGTGGTTCACCAGCAGCGTCTTGATGGTCGCGCGCCGCGACATAGGCGTCAGCTTCGCCCCGGCGAAGCGTGCTGCCGTGTGGCCGCGCCCCAGGCGCGAGCCGGGCCGCTGGCCGGTGCCACTCGCCGATGCCGGACGGCGCACCGTGGACTTGCCGCTGCTGGCTTTGCCCGCCTGTTTGAGCACCTTGGAAACGAAGCTCTGCCCCTGGCCCTTGCCCCGGTTCTTCGGGGCGCTGGGGCGCACGCGGAAATCGTCGTCGCGGCGGTCGGTCATGGCTGCGCTCCCTGCAAGCTCTGGCGTGTCCTGTCGTGCGAAGCACGCGGACATGCCTGCATTGGCGCGACCTTCGCGCCGAACGCGGCACGGCGGCAAAGCCGCTCCGTGCCGCGCCACCCCCATGTGCAGACTGGCTTTCGACGCGGCCCGGTGCCGCGTCCTTTTGTCTTGCCTTCCGCCTTTGCCCCTCGCTGTCGCTCCGGGCGTCGGCGGCCCGGCGGCGCTGTGCTGCTTGCAGCCAGCCCGCCGGCGAACGCGCCGATGGCCGCAGGCCAGGCACGTTCGAGGCAAGACGCCTGCACACTGGACGGCTGCGCCGGAGACAGCGCGAAGTGCGGTGCGAATGCCCCCGCACTGCACGCGCGACGACACGACGACGAACAGTAGAACGAGACGCCCGATGGCACGACAAGATGCACGGCAACGTGCAGCGAGTCGGCCATCATGGGCGCGACTCCAGCCAGACCGGATGCGCGAAGCCGATCACGGCGGATGCGCTGACCGGGCCGAAATACCGGCTGTCGAACGATGCCGGATTGGTCATGCTCAACAGGAACAGCTCGCCCGCTTGGAGACGGCGGCAAAGCTGCAAGGATGGCAGTTGCCGGCCCAGCCGGTCGGCGGGCAGCGCGGCGGCCGCAGGCTCGCCGTCGATGCGTACCTGACCAGCAACGATGCAAACGTGTTGTGGCGCGACCGCACCCACACGTTTGAGCAGCGGCACGCGCGTCGGCAGGTAGCCGCGCTGCGCGGCCAGCATGGCGGACTTGGCGGGCAGCGGCACCAGCACAATGCTGTCCACGGACAACGGACGTGGCAGCGAGGCGGTGCGCGGGTCGAACGGTTCGATGCGATACCAGCCGACCGCCACGCTGTCGGACGGGTTGTAGGTCAGGCGCGGCAGCGGCGACACGAAAGCCGCCCAGGCCAGCGCAGCGAGGCCGACGGCGGCGAAGCCCGCCAGGACGATGCGAGCGCGCAAACGTGCACGGGGCGAGCGAGGACGCGACACGGGGCCGGTCGTGGAAATAGTGGTCATGGGAATGTCCTCCCGGCCAGCCAGGCGGCGTGCCGTTCGATGCTGTATTCGGGCAGCGGCGAGCGCGCCGCAAGCCGGTTGGCGAGCGCGCGCCAGTACGCGGGCGACACGGCGGTGGGCGCGATGCCCAGAGCCTCAATGCCGTCGATGCGTTCGAGCACGGCGCGCACGCTGGCATCGCCTTCGGCGTGCAGCAGCAGGTGTGCGCCCGGCTGCACGGCAGGAATGCGCTGCACCGCATCGAGCGGCGTGGCGGTCTGCATCACCATGAGCTGCCAGCGGATCGTGCCGTAGTCGTTCGCCTGCCAGCGGATGCGGCAGAGCACCGCACCCGGCAGGAACACGGCGCAGCGCCGCCAGCGGTCGAGCTGGAGCGTGCGTGCCGGTTCGCCGAAGCGCAGGTAGAGCTTGAAACGGGCATCGATGTAGGCCAGCGCCACGCGCGTCAGCGGCACGTTGCCGGCCTGGCCGGTGAGTGTCGCAAGCGCGGGCCGCGATGCAGCCGTGGGCGCGTGCGCCGCAGGTAAGGCGGATGTGTTCATGGCGTGTTCTCCCTGCGGTGTTCCGGAAACTCGCGCTCCAGCAGTTCGCGCAGTAGTTCGGCCACGGTCACGCCTCGCGTGAAGGCCGATACCTTGATGCGCGCCCGCATGGCGGGCGTAATGTCGAGCGTCAGGCGAGCCGTGTAGAGGTCGCCTTTGTTGAGTGCATCGGCGTCGCCCTGGCGAATCCACGCCTCGGCGTGAGGATTCGCGGGCGGGCGTGCGCCGATGCCAACGCGCTTACCGCGTGGTGGCTGCTTCGCTGTCATGTCGGCCACCGCAGCAGTTCGTCCACCAGTGCGGTGATTTCGCGTGCGGCGGCACTGTCGGGTGCCGTCTCACGGGCGAGCCGGCCAGCGGCCACGCTGTCGGCGAACACGATGCGCTGATGCACCTCCGAGCGCAGCGCGGGAAGCGGCTGTTCGGCCAGCGATTGCCGTGCCTCGCGGCCGATGATGGTGGTGCTGACGCGCCGGTTGATGACGAAGGCCGCGCGCAGTGCAGGCCGGAACACCTGCGCCTCGCGGATCAGCGCCACCATCTCGGCGCTGGCCCACACGTCATAGGGGCTGGGCTGCACCGGGATCAGCACGCGCTCGGCCGCCAGCAGCGCGGAGCGCGCCAAGGCGGCAATCCTGGGTGGGCCGTCGATGATGACGTGATCGGCCCGCCTGGCCAACTCTGGCGCTTCCTGATGCAGCGTTTCGCGGGCCAAGCCCACGGCGCTGAACAGCCGTGGCAAGCCCTGCTGGCTTCTGCGCTGCGTCCAATCCAGTGATGAGCCCTGCGGATCGGCATCGAGCAGGACGACATGCTGGCCGTGCATCGCCAGTTCGCCCGCGATGTGCGTGGCGAGCGTGGTCTTGCCGACACCGCCTTTCTGGTTGAGCAGAGCGAGGATCATGGCGCGGCCCTCCAGTTTGAAGAACCGGGCTGTTCTTGCCCTGCTGAACGGCGTTTGGTTTTGGGCTGATTTCGCCTTTCAAGCCGCCGTGCTTTTTTCGTTTCGGGAGTTGTCCACCGAAACGGTGCTTCTCTACTAAAAGTTAGAGAATTTAAGTTAGGAATGTTAGAGGCCGGCGAAACCCAATGCTGGCGCGGGTTTTCGGCCAATTTTGTTGCCTGATAGCACGAGGATTTGTTGCCTGATAGCACGAGCCTTCTGTTGCCTGATAGCACGAGTGAATTAACAGGTTTTCCCGCACTTATCCCCGTGCCGTGGGCGGCACGGGCCGGAAGGTCAGCAGCTCGGTTTTCTCGCTGGGCATCCGCTCGATGCCCAGGACGTAGCCGGGCAGCGACTGCCGCGCCACCAGCGTGCGCAGATCGGCGGCGAAGTCGTAGAAACGCGCCACGCTGCCCGACTTGCGGTACAAGTGCTGGAAATCGAATTGCCAGCCGTGCTCCTGCCGGCCTCCATGCTTGCGCACCAGCCGGTACAGCCAGCGTTCGATGCCGCCAGTGAGCCGGAAGTACGTCGGGTCGATGGTCAGTACCAAGGCGGCGTCCACCACGCCCGCGTAGAACCAGTCTGGCAGGATCAACTCTATGCCCAGTGGCGTGCCGCTGGCATCGGCCAGTTCCTTCCACTCGTTGATCCACGAGAATCGGTGCAGCCGCCTTCCCGTGGTTTCGCGGATGGACGTGGCCACTGTGGTCGATTGCAGCCGGTCGAGCGCGGCCTTGAGGCGCTGGTAGTCGCGCAGCGACGTACCGCGCCCGATGAAGCGCAGGATCTCGTAAGGGCGCACCTGCATCAGCCGCGAGGTCGGGATGCCCGCATCGCGGGCTTCCACGATTTGGCTGGCGGCCCAGATCAGGATGTCGGCATCCCAGATTGTTGCGATGCCGTGTTCCCGCGTCCCTTCCACGCAGATGGTGATGCCGCCCGCCCGGAAGTCGATCGGCGCGGTGCGCCGCGACTTCGCCAGCGAGAAGAACGGAAAGGCCATCAAGTCCTGGCTGTCGCGCGGCGCCATGTCGCCCGGCAGCGCGCGGAACAGGTCGAGCTGTTCCCGCTGCTTTGCTGGTCGCTGCCGCAGGGGCAGCGATGGGCTGGACATGGCGATTGCCACCGGCGAGCCAGAGATCAGCGGCCGTCACGGTAGTCGCCCGCATGCCGCTCGGCATATTCCGGGTCGGAAGTCGCCGCGTAGCTGTGCGCATCGGCCCAGGCATCCAGGTCGGACACCGCGTACAAGACACGGCGGCCGAACTTGCGAAACTTCGGCCCGCCGCCGATCACGCGCTGTTTCTCCAGCGTGCGCGGCGACAGGCGCAGGTAGTCGGCGGCTTCGTCGTTGGTCAGGTAGCGTTGGGGCTGCGCGGGTGCAGCGACAGCAGCGGCGGCAGGCCGCAAGGGAGCAGGTCGCATGGGAAGTACCTCCATCAAGCCCGGCCACACCACGCGGCCGGATAGAGGCACTTTCAAGAAAGCGAGGCTTCTTGCTAAGGGACGAAATGAAGAGGCTGCAAAACGTCCCCCCTTACTGCGATGCAACTGGCGGAAGCTGCGCCAGGCTGCGATAGCCGCCGCGCATCAACGCCTCGCCACGCCGCACCAGCCGCCGCACGCGGGCACGCAAGGCGCTGTCCTTGTGCCAGTCGGCCGCGACGGCATCAGTGCCGAACAAGCCTTCGGCCACTTCGCGCAAGGACGCGCCCGCCAGGGTGGCGTCGAGCGCCTGCAAGGTGTGCAGTTCCAGCATTGCCGATAGCGACGGACGTGGCCGAACGGTCGCCGCAGGTGCGGCACCGGCGGCTACGGCGATCGTATTCAATTCGCTCGCGATGGCCGCATAGCGTTCGCAAGGCGCGGCGCAGGCCCGGATGGCATAGGCGTAAGCCATGCCGTCGGCCAAGCCTGGCGCGAGCACGAAGCGCAGGCAGCAGCCGGGCCAGCGCGCCATCAGCACCAGGCGCTTGCCGTCATGGATCAGGTGTTTGCGGCCCGGCAGCTTCCAGAACTCAAAACCCAGCGCATCGGGCGGCGGATCTGCATCCGGGTAGAGCTGCACCACGGCATCGTGATCGGGGAACCAGGCCGGATGCGCATCCCGCGAATCCAGGGTGGGATCTTCCAGCAGACGCAGCCCCCAGCGCTCGGCAGCATCCGGTTGGCGACGATGGCGCAGCCAGTCGCGCCGGTAGTCGGGATCGCGGCGCAGATACTCCCAGGCCAGCGCCGGGCCATCCAGGTGCAGAACGTAGAGATAGGCCGCCGTGGCATACCACGGCTCGGCACTGCGATCAGCCATGAGGCAACCTCCCTGTGCTGGGGATGCGTCGCCAAAGCGAAACGGCGTGCTACGAGGCCATCGTCAAAACGTTATGGGTGAAGCGTAAATTGGCAGTGTCAAGACCGATGGACTCCGATGCGTTGCTGAAATCGTCCGAATGCGACGGCGGCAACGCACTCCAATGGCATGCCGCGTCGGCCAGCTTGCCGCAGCCCGCGCCAGGCATCATGACCGTTTCGATCAGGCACGCACCGCTACGGTGCAAGACTGCCGATTCAGACCGAACGGGTCATAGACCAGACCGAAATAGACATAGTGCGCCCCGCTTCGCGGTGGCGCTCAATCGGTGATCGAGCCGTTGTCTTCGGCCAGTCGCAGGTATTCCGACAGCCGCCGCACCGGCTTGAAGTAGCGATCCCGCATCACGGGCTGCTGGCGCGGCCCGACGATGGCGGCCAGGTCGGACAGCTTCACCGTTCCCAGTGCAGGCATGCCAATCCCCAGGTCGATCAAACCGTGGGCGGTATCGCCATCGGCTGGATCGAGTGAGGCCAGCAGCCAGGTGACATGCGCATCCGGGGTGAACAGGCGCACCACGGGCAGTGGATCGGTGTCCTGCCCGGCAGCACGGGCTTGGCCGTTGGCCAGCAGGCGCAAGCGTTCGTCGGCGGTGATGAGCGGGGTCATGGTTTTACTCCCACGGATGCACAAAGCATCAGAGACGCTTTACCGCGTTCCCTCGTAAGCGGGGATGCGCAAGCCCACGCATCCGCAGAAGCGTGGAAGCACGAAGGCACATGCACGGAAGTCAAGAAAGACACGGATCAGGCTCTCCGCTTTTGAAGAAAGCCGCCAATGCGGATTTCAGTAAAGGCACAAAAACAGGTGAGATTGGATGAATGAGTTAAATATAACGTGGTTTTAATTGTGCTGCGAATCGACGCTTCTGTCTATGCAGAAGCGAACCGTCCAGCGCGGCCGACCGGCCGGCTCCACCACCTTCGACGCCGAGCTGGCCCAGGCTTTCGGTGTGGCGGTGCGTGCGCTGCGCACGGAACGCGGCATCGCCCAGGAAACGCTGGCCAACCTGGCCGGCATTGAGCGCTCGCACATGGGCAAGATCGAGCGCGGCGAGCACGCGCCGACCCTGGCGATCATCTTCAAGATCGCCGGTGCTCTGGAGTGCAGCACAGCAGCGCTAATGGCCGAGGCGGAAAACCGACTTTCGGCTTCCGAGACGTAGCGCCTCGTCGCGATGGACGGGGCGCTGCGGCGGTTACGCCGCTTTGGGCTTGCTACGCGACCAGATCAGGTCGTGCGTGCCGTCCCCGTTGTCGATCAGACGGGCATAGACCGTTGCAGGGAAAGAAGGATCGTCCAGGGTCACGGACACGTAGGAGCGTCCTGCCTCGCTGGTCTTTTTCCACGCTGCGCCGATGTCATGGCCAGCCGCTTGCAGGCGGTAGTCGGGTGCGCTTTCGTTGTTACCTTTGTCGTTGGGAACCAGCTTGACCTTGACGTTGAGGGTCAGGGTGCGAAGCGTGCCGGTGAAGCCGTCTTTCTCTGCGGTGAAGGTGCCGATGTTTGCCATGATGAATTTCCTTTCGGTTGAACAGGGTTCGCGCCCATCGCGTCCTGTTGTGATCCGAACGGCGGGGGGACGGGCTGGCTGCACCGCTTGCGGGCGCAACGCAGTGGAGCGCCTGGAAGCGAAAGGAATTTGTCCCGCGAGGAATGCGCGCAGCGCAGGGGAAATTGTTTTCGCTGGAAGGTTGCAGCCATAGAAGCTCGGCCACCGCCAGTATTCATAAACAGACAGAACGCCTTGGGCCGACCCGCTCCGGAAGGAAACATGGCCGGCTCGGCTCCCCGCGTGACGGCGTCACCGGCTTGCGCCCTGACACGGGCAAGGACAACGCCCAGCGACAAGGTGAACGCGTCCCTGACGTAGCAGGCGGCCTCTTGCTTGAGGCGTGGCGTGGAAGCTCCATTGCAAGGCCGGGCGGCGTGTCGGTGAACCGTCCTTCGTGACGTACAAGCGACGAACCGCCAGCGTCGAGGACGGCACGCTTTCATGCAACCTGTGGCAGCAAGCCGGGGCGTAGGCCCACAAGCCCCGATCATTGGTGCGGGGCGCATTCGGAATGTCGTCGGCGCTGTGCGCCGACGCACTGATGGGTTTTGATCGGCTTCGAGGGTTTCCCGCGCACAAGGCTACTTGTGCGCCACCCCTGCGCGGCCTGCCCGAAGGCGGCGCAGGGGCGCTCTGGCTTTGGGCCTTGAACACCGGGCGCGGCTACCGCCGCGCCCGGATTTTTGGCATTCCCCGCGCCCAAGACGGAACGGCTTGGGCGCGGGACTGCTCCCTATTCTTTGGTTTCGATGATCCACCACACGGCACGCGGCAAGGCGCGGTCCGTAATGGGGTGCAGGTCGGTCAGGTCGGCGCGGGCTATCCAGCCGCGAGTCGGGCGGTAACCGCGCACGTCGCTAGCGCCATGCCAGCGGCGGGCGCGTAGCGTGCCGGGGGCATAGGTCGCGGCCATGCGGGGGCGGTTTGCGGGGTGGTGGTTCATGGTGGGTATCCTCGGCATGAAGCGCCCCGGCCGGAACCGGGGCGCTTATCTGCTGTGCAGGGTCACGCGGCCAGTGCCTCGGCCTGCGGCTGCTCATCCGCCACGGCGGCGGCTTCCTCCGGCGCTTCGGCTTCCGTGTCGGTCGCTGCTTCCTGCGCGGCCTGCTGCGGGTCTTCGGTGCGGAAGATGGCGGGCATCCAGCCGGTGCCATCGGCCAGCCGTTCGGCTTCGCTGGCAATGTCGCCTTTCTTCAACTTCGCCAGCCGGGTGACGTGCGCCGGGGCGTACTGCTCCACGGCTTCCAGAATCGCGGCCTTCGGCACATGCTGGAAATAGCCGTCAGCGGTGGGCTTCCACCATGCGGCCATGTCCAAGCCGACAGCCTGCGCCAGTTCCGCGCCGGGTTGGTGCTGTGCAGCGCGGGACGTCACCACGTCCACCGTGACGGCCACGCATACGGCCAGCAGCCGCACCAGTTCATCCTGCGACTTCGCCAGCAGCACGGCGAACAGTTCGGCGCTGTCCTCCGGCAAGCCTTCGCCTGCTACCTGCTGCAACTCGCGCAGCGCCACGGCGGCGGGCGAATCCGGTATGTCCGGGGCGATGCCTTCCAGCCGGTCTTGCGCTTTGAGGCTCACGCCCAGCGGCAACGCATCATGACGGTGGCCGTAGTGGCTTCCCTGCAAGACGGTCTGCACCATGCCATGCACCAACGCGGCCAGCGCCACTTGCGGATGACGGGCGACTTCGATTTGCAGCGCGGCGGTGCGGTGGGCGCTCAACCGCTGCGCCAACTTGTCGGACATGGCGGCGGTCTTGGGCTGCCCCTCGCTGTCTCCGTCCTCGCCTTCGTGGTCGTTCCCGGCATCCTCGCCGCTGAAACCTTGGCGCAGGCGTTCCAGCGTGCGCAGCGCCTTGGCTTCGGCTTCGCGCATCAACCCGCGATGAATCACGGCTTCGCCGCTGCGGTCGATGGTGACGATGGCACCGGCTGCGGCCTTCACGGTCGCACCGTAGTCCTGCAAACCATCTTCCAGCGCCTGCAACTGCTCGCCCAGGGCTTCTCCTTCTTCCTGCAAGGCATCGGCCTTTTCCTCGTCGTCGGCGTCCAGCGCGGTATCCACGGCCTCGGCCAGTTCGTGCAGCTTGGCTTGCAGCTTCTCGATGCGGGCAGCTTCGCGCTTGTTGGGTTCACGGCACTCCCTCGGCGCACGCTGGAAGGCGTGCAGGTCGGCATGGGTCACGCTCGGCGTGGCATCCACCCATGCCCAGCCTTCGGCCTTCACCTCGGCGGCAATGCCTGCCAGCTTGTCTTGCGCCAGCCGTTCCAGCAGCGCGGCATCGGTCAGATACACGCCTGCATCCCCTTCCGCGAACAGGTCGCGGCGAATGCCGCCGCCTGCGGCATCGTAGGTGTCCAGCCCGACGAAACGCACCAGCGGATGGCGGTAGGCGTCAATCTCCCTTTCGGTGAGGCGGTCGCGCAGCGCGGACGGCTGGCGCTGCCACGCCGGCGCGTCATAGAAGGCGCTTTCCTGCGCGGCGTGGTCGTCGGTGATGGCAAGGGCCATCAACTGATCGAGCGTCACGGCTTCGGCACGGTAGTCGGCCAGCAGGCGCGGCGAGACGTTCGCCAGCTTCAAGCGGCGCTGCACCACCAGCGGGGACACGCTGAAATCGGCGGCTATGTCCTCAATGGGGCGGCCTTCGGCCACCAGAGCGGCGAAGGCTTCAAACTGGTCTGCCGGGTGCATGGCTTCACGCTGCACGTTCTCGGTGAGGCTGGCCGTGCGGGCGGTTCCATCGGCCACCAGCAGGCAAGGCACGTCCCATTCCTTGCTGATGCGGCGCTTCTTCGCCAGCAGCTTCAACGCGGCCAGCCTGCGGCCACCGGCCACCACTTCGTAATGCTCGCCATCGGCGGATGCGATCACGATCAGATTTTGCAGCAGGCCGACCCGCTGGATGCTGGCGGCGAGTTCGGGAATGGACATGCGCGGGGTCTTACGCACGTTGCGGCCAGCGGGACGCGATACCAGCCGCGACAGCGGGACAAGAATCAGGTTCTTGGCCGGGTCGGCGGCTTCCAGCGGGATAGCGGCGGCGGTGTTGAGGGCGCGGGCTTCGGTTTGGGTAATGGCGTTCATGGTGATAACTCCTAACGGTTCAGGGATGCAGCAGCGAGGGATGCGGCAAGGGCTGCTGCCTGCCCCTGCCGCGTGGGGAATCAGGCTTTCAACTGGCGCAGGCCATCGGCCAGCATCCAGAGGGCGCGATTGAGGCGCACATCGGAATCAATGCCCTGCACCGGCCGGGTCTGCTGGCGGCGTCCGTTGGCGCTGCGCCCATGCAGTCCGCCTTTGGTCAGGTTTTCTTGGGTGCGGTTGAACACGCTCCACAAGTCCGGGCGGCGGTCGTCGAACCGGCGCGGCATCAGGATTTGCGATTCGGTGATGGGCGCGGGCTTGTTGTCGGTGGGGTCGTACTTGAGAGCCAGCGCGGAACGGGCGAACACCTCGGCTTCGCCTTCGTCCAGCGTGATGGCCTGCATGGATTCGCGGGATTCCAGCGCACGGTCAAAACCGTGCAGCACCTGATAGGCACCTTCGATCACTTGCCCGGCCACGTCGCCCTTATGCGGCACGCGCACATCGGCCACGGTATCGCCGCAAACAAGGCCATTGCTGCACACGAAACGGAACATGCCGGCCAGCATCTGGTAACTGCTGGTGCCGTCATGCGAGTTCAGCAGGATGATTTCGTTGGCTTCGCCTCGGGCGTTGATCTGGCTGGCGTGGCGCAGCCGGATCATGTGCTTGGTGTAGTCGCGCCGGTCTTCGTGGCGGGTGCGGGTCTGCGTCACCATGAAGGGCTGAAACCCTTCCTTGCGCAGTTCGGTCAGCACCGTGGCGGTGGGGATATAGGCGTAACGCTGGGAACGGCTTTCGTGGGGTGCTTCCGCGAAGATGGACGGAGCCACGCGGTGAATCTGGTCATCGGACAGCGGGGAATCGCTGCGCAGTACCGGGGAAAGGGAAGCGAAACGGGATGCAAGCATGGTCTTTCTCCTGACGAAAAGGGTTTGCTGTTCAAACCGCATACCGGATTCCTAGATTCGGAGCCCAGCCTTTCGGCTGTTCTGTGCGGTTGGCACGAGGAACCCGGTTGGCCCTGTTGCCACCGTCTTTCCTGAGTTCATCGCCCGCGACGGTCAGGAGCCCACGGACGTGGGCCGTCAAGGAGAAAAGCGGCAGGTAGGTGCGGCCCGCAGGCGCAGCCGAGGACACGGCCTGGCGCGCCTTGATGGCACGCGGCCACGGGCTACAGTCGCGAGCAAGGTGATGGAGTCAGGAGAGACGGCTGGACATGGCAACGGCCGCCGCGATGTGCAAACCGCACGCAAGCGAAGCGCGCAGGCCCGAAGCTGGAAGCCGGGCCGTAGGCGTCAGGGATGTGGAAGGCTGGCGAATGCCAGTCCCGTCAGGGATGAGCGGACAACGAACCTGGCGCAGCCTGGGCCGCGAAGCGGAGACGCACGCAAAAGCAATGCGCAACACGCAGAACTTGCCAATTTCGCCGATTCTTGCCAAATTGGACTAAAATTCGCCAATCCATGAACTGTTTTGTTGGGCTATAGCGCCATGCCGACTGATAGCGACGAAATTTTTACCATTGAAGAAATGGCCGTCTATTTAAAGGCGGGCAAGCGCACGGTTTACCGCTTGGCGGCAGAAGGAAAAATTCCCGCGTTCAAAGTTGGTGGGACTTGGAGATTCCTGCGTGCGGACATCGAGCACTGGATCAAGCAGCAGTCAACCGGCCAGTCCAAGGACGGTCTCCAAGAAAAATCGCGTAAAGAGGAAGAAAACTAATGCTTGGATTGACTTTACGTGATGAGTTTCGGGGCAAGCGCCTCAAGGGGACGGCCATTGAGCTTTCCAACGACTCGAACACTGGCGCCACTCAGATTGCCGCACAGGCATTCTTGGAGATTACATATCCGACCCACGATCTGCTGAAGGGGATCGAAGCCGTTGGTCCTAACCAAGGGCGGCCGGTGGTCGTGATCGGCGAGCGCGGCCTGGGTAAGTCGCACTTGATGGCAGCGCTCTATCACGCAGTCAATGATCCCGCATCGACGGGCGCTTGGCTTAACTCTTGGTCAAGCACGCTGGGTGATCCCAGCATCGGAAAGATTGCACTACGCGATGGCATGTTGGTCATTGGCGAGAGCTTGCACCGTCAACGCTATAAATTCTTGTGGGACTTGCTGTTCGAGCGCCATCCGCGTGGCGAATTCATAAAGGGCAAGTGGGAAGGCATGGGGTCGGCCAAAACTGACATACCCTCAGACAAGCTCATCATCGAGCTGCTTGAGCATCGGCCCGCGATGCTCCTCCTCGACGAATTCCAGACTTGGTACGACGGCCTGACCAACACCAAGCAGTACCCCTGGAAGCAATGGGCATTCAACTTCATCCAGATCCTGTCGGAGATCGCCAAAGAGCGCCCCGACCTACTGGTGTTGGTTATCTCCGTGCGCAATGGTAGCAGCGATGCTTACCAGCAGGTACACCGCGTCAATCCGGTGGCCATCGACTTCAAGGCGGGAGGCAATGCCGAGCGCATCCAGCAGGATCGGCGGCGGATGCTGTTGCATCGCCTATTCGACAACCGTCTTCAGATTGCAGACGGCACCATCGAATCGCTGGTTGCACAACACGTCTACGAATACTTCCGCCTGCTGGATGTGCCGCCCGCTGAGCAGGATCGCAAGCGCCGTGAATTCACGGAGTCTTGGCCTTACGCACCCCACTTGCTGCGCCTGCTTGAGGAACAGGTGCTGATCGCCACAGATGCGCAAGAAACACGCGACATGATTCGCATCCTGGCCAACCTCTACAAGAGCCGAGGCGAAGCGGTGCCTGTGCTCACTGCTGCTGATTTCCGGCTGGATGACGATGCTTCGGGCATTGGCGCACTGCTGGATTCAGTTTCCAACGAACACCACCGCACGCTGCGCGAAAAAGCGCAACACAACATCATTTCGGTGACCGAGGCGGTGTACGACCACGCCAACCTTGCCCCTCACCTGCAAGAAATCTTGAGCGCGCTGTGGCTGCGTTCCATCGCCGTCGGCAATCTGGCCGGGGCCGATCCTGCCACGTTGCAGGTGGACATTACCCGCAACAAGCCGGTGGATGGCAATGCCTTTCAGGTCGAACTGGCAACTATTGTCGAAAACAGCTTCAACATCCACCAGGAAGGCCCACGGTTAGTCTTCCGCGAAGAAGAAAACCCTCGCGCCAAGCTGATGGCCTGCGCGCGCAATGACAAGCTATTCACCGATGGTTCCGACCAAGCACAGCTTGCTAGACAGGTTCGCTATGTCATCGGCGGCAGCGAAGATGCTGCTGGTAAGTTCCGCGTGATTGCGCTGCCGAAATCATGGCAGAACGATCCCTGGGCGTCGCTCGACGAAGCCGAGCAGCCGGAGCGCTGGGACGACCGGCTTCCCATTCTAGTGCTGCCCGAAGAACCGGAGAAAATTGACCAGACGCTGGGACGCTGGCTCAAGGATCACCTGCAAAAGCGCCGCAACACCATTCGTTTCTTGTTGCCTCGCGCCGGTTCCACCAATGCCTTTCAGGATCGCGATCTGCTCATCCTTGCCCGTGCCGAAATGAAGGCGCAGGAATGGAGTGGTCAGAACCCCGAATACAAGAAACTCCACAAAGAATTTGAAGGCACGCTGCGCGAGAACCTGAAGAAGCGCTTCGATCGGTTTGCCATCCTGCACCGCTACGACCACCAGAACCCGCAACAATCGCTGCTCAGTGCGGAACATTTGAAAAAGCAAGGTGCACAAATCCCCGAGGGCATCGAGGAAACGCTGACCAACGACCTCTTTGTTCCCGAAGACTTCGAAGACCTCGTGCTTGAAGCCGCCTCTGAGAACGCACCCCTCGGAAAGCTGCTGCGTGAACTGCAAGAGCCTCGTCCTGCGGGCCAGGATTGCATCCCCTGGCTGGGTGAAACCGCGATGAAGGAGCGCATCCTGCGGTTGTGCGCGCGCGGCAAGATCGCCATCAACCTGCGTAATCTGGAGCACCTGCAAACGCAAGCAGGCGAAGATGAGGATACCGCTTGGCGGCGCTTGCGGCCCAAGCTCTCATACACCGGGCGTCAGCTCGATGAAGTGTTCCTGATGGAACCCTCGGCAGTGTCCGCCACCGGCGGCACTACGCCACCCGCGCCGCAGCCGTCCGCTGGCGGCAATGGTGGAATGGGTGGCGATATCTTTGGCAGTGGCACAGCTTCCGCCATCGGTTTACAAGAGCCGCAGCCTGGTACCACATCCACACCAGCTGGCATTTTCGGTGACACGAGCAGCGGCGCCAAACCGCGTATCCCGCTCTCTAATCCACCCACATCGCCGCTCAACCTGATCGGCAAGCTCGAAGGCTGGGGCATCGGCCCAGCTTCTCCTGTCCACGAGGTCCGACTTGCCTCCATTGGCAGTGCAAACGGTCGTCTTGTGGACGCGTTGAAAATTGTTGGCGAAGCCAGCAGTGAAGTCACGATCAAGGTGTCTTCCGCCACCGGTGCGCAAATCAAAGAACTGCTCAAGAAGCTGCCCGATGGCATGACTTTCGAGCTGAGCCTTGAGAAGGAGGACAACTGATGGCGTTGGATGCTCAAATCTTGCGGTGCTTAACCCAGGAAAGCCCGAAAGACGCGTGGCGTATCATTACCGAACGGGCGTTAGAGATCGCCTCCAAACCGCTGGCCGAAGGCAATGCCCCCGGCGAAGTGGTCAAGCGTGACCGCGAAATTGGCGAGCTCGATTTATTCCTTGCCTCTAGCGGCTGGGATCTGTGGCAGACCTTCGGTCAACCCGAAATCAGTGGTGTGGAACGTACCTCAGACCGGCTTGCGCGCTGGTGGAACGAGCCCGGTTATGGCCATAGCGCCGCTCGCGCCGTACTGATTCTTGACGCCCTCTCGTTGCGTGAACTGCCCTGGCTGCTGCAAGGAGCCAAAGAGCGTGGATTCACCCTGCACACAGTGGCCGCTACTGCATCCGAGCTGCCTAGTGAGACCAACCCGTTTGCCCGCGCATTAGGGCTGGCCAGCCGCAGCCAGCTGCAAGCCAACGGCGGCGGCTTGGCGCATAAGCTGCAACCGGCACAGACCGAAACCATCGATCTGCCGTGGAAGGACTGCGCAGGCTTGGTGGGCAACGCCTCGGGCGCGAAAAACTGGGTGTTCTGGCACCATTGGCCAGATGCCAAGCTGCACGATTACGGCGCAGGCCAGGGGCTGGAGCTTCTAACCAAAGATGCCGCGCAGCAACTTACCAGTGACGAATTTTGGGGCCTTGTTGAGCGCCTCGCCACTGGGCGGCGCTTGGTCATCACATCGGATCACGGCTACGCCGCCACTGGCTATTTCCCTGATGCCGATGGCGAGGTTGCAGCTCACCTTAAGCAAACTTTTTCAAGCGGACGCAGCAAGGCGGGGAATGGCGATGTTGGCCCCTTCGTTCCTCCGGTTGCATTGCAAATCGACAGCCCGCACGGCACACACCTGTTGGCGCTGGGCCGCAGAAAGTGGCGAAGTCAAGGCGGCTACCCGACGTTGACGCACGGTGGCCTCACTCTGCTGGAGGTGCTGTCGCCGTTTGTCGAATTGACCAAGTAGGCGGCGCGATATGTCAGCGGCAGAATTACCCGACGATCTCTTCACAGAAATACAGGGCGCTTTCCGCAAAGCGCCTGTGCTCCTTGTGGGGTCTGGATTCTCTTGCGGCTATGGCCTTCCTGGCATGGGGGCTCTGGCAGAGCATCTGGCGAATACCGTTAATGGCGTGCTGACCACAGATGAAGCAAAAAGAGCTTGGGCACAGGCAATTGAGGCGATCAAGGAGAACCTCGAGACAGGGCTGAACAATATTCCGTTGGGCGCTTTGGGCTGGGGTGAAATCGTATCAGCCATACGCAGTGAAACTGCTCGGCTGATTCTTGATAGAACGGCCACCGCTGAATCGAAGGTACTTCAAGAAAAAGCGGATGGTGGACACGCGCCATCACGCCTTCTGAATCGTCTGTTCGATGGCTCGCCGCAGAACGCAGAAGGCATTCACGTCATCACGACCAACTACGACACGTTGTTGGAGCTATTCTGCGATCTGGCAGGACTTCCCATTGATACAGGTTTCACCGGATTTCGCAGACGAAAACCTCGCCCCCGACCAATTTTCGAGAATCAGTACACGCGAATCTGGGTTGCTGAGAAGCGTCAGCAGCAATTCGACCACAGGCTTTGCAAAACCGTTCGCATCTACAAACCTCATGGTTCCATTAGTTGGTTGACCACCGATGAAGGGCCGATGGAGGTTCTTAACGATGCCGCAACAGCAGGTCGGGCGATCGTAGTACCCGGCCCGTCAAAGTACCAAGACGCGCTGGTCAATACCTTGTTCGACGAAATGCGAACCGCGATGAATGCAGCACTCGCCGATGCTCAAGCGTTGTTGTGCATTGGGTTTGGCTTCAATGACGACCATCTGCAAGGCGTCATCAAACGCCGTCTGGCGGCAGGCATGCCCGCAATCATTGTCACGCGCGACTCCACCCCGAACATTGAACAACTGCTTGGCGAACACCCTCACGTGATCGCTGTGTTCAGGAACGGTGACGGGGCGGTTTGCCGCTGGAATGGGAATGCATTGCAGTCTTCAGAGCCAATCTGGCAACTTGATGATTTTCTGAAAAAATTTGTGGAGTGAGGCAAGGATGAGCATTTTCAACTTCACCGACGAGCAGTCACTGGGCGAAGTCCGCAGTGTGGAAACCTCGCGGATCACCGTGCGGGTGACGGACGGTCAACGTCTGCAAAAAGCGCGCGTCGGTCGACTGGTTGCCATCCAGTCGATAGGGGATGAATGGCTGATCGGCATCATCGAAAGAGTGTGGCGACATCCGGTGGAGCTGCCGACGCTACCAGAAGCTGACCCACCAGCGGATATTGCCGGTGTTCCCCAGGAGGAAAACGGCGTGTCGATCAGCTTGGTCGGCACCTATCGCGCTCGGGATGGGCAGCGCAAGGACACCTTCACGCGCGCAGTTTTCATGCTGCCGGAGATCAACCGCCCTGTGTTCCCCATCGAAGAAAAGTCTCTCGAAGAATTCATGGGCATCTTGAGTGCATCGTCCAAGGCGGATGCCGCTGCCCCGCTCAAGGTCGGCACCTACACCCTGGATGGCAAGGCCAGCGCCTATATCGATGGCGACAAGCTTTTTCAGCGCCATGCCGCGTTGCTGGGCAGCACCGGCTCAGGGAAATCCTTCACTGTCGCATCCATCCTAGAGCAGTCCGCGCAACTGCCTCACGCCAATATCGTTGTGCTCGATTTGCATGGCGAGTATTCGAGCATGAAATTCGCGTCGCATTACCGCATCGCTGGTATTGGCGACATTAAAGCCAAGAAAGACGGGGCGATCTTCCTGCCGTTCTGGCTGCTGACCTATGACGAAATGCAATCGGTATTTGTGGATCGCTCAGGGGACAACGCACCCAATCAGGCACTTGCGCTCATGGATTCCGTCATGGTGATGAAGCGCGCAGCTATAGCCGCGCTTGGCAAGCCAGACCTTTTGGAAGGCTTCACCGTTGATACACCAGTACCTTACCGGCTTGCTGATCTTGTCCAATCGCTGGATGACAAAAACGACGAAGCTATTGATACCGGGGAAACCTACGCAAGCGGCCCGCGCAAAGGTCTAGCCAAAACCGAAAAAGGTCCATTGAATGGCAAGCTCTCGCGCTTCCTCATTCGCTTGAAAACCAAGATGAACGATCGCCGTTATGCGTTCATGTACCAGGCGCCGGAGGAATACGAGACTTACGAGGCGCTGCACGATCTCGCAAAAAAACTGCTCGGCACAGGTAACGTCAACGATGGCGTCAATCCTGGCATCAAGATCATCGATTTCTCGGAAGTGCCCTCGGATATCCTGCCGGTAGTGGTGGGCTTGGTCGGGCGGCTGATCTACCAAGTTCAGTTTTGGAGCAGCCCGGGCGAAGACGGTGATGCGCGCCACCCTATTGTCATCGTCTGCGATGAGGCGCATCTCTATCTGCCAAGCAGTGCCGCTTCCACCGGGCCGCTGGAAAAGCGCGCCCTGGAAAATTACGAGCGCATCGCCAAGGAAGGCCGTAAATATGGCGTTGGTCTAATGGTGGTCAGTCAGCGTCCCTCGGATGTCAGCACGACCATTCTTAGCCAATGCAGCAACATCATCAGCCTGCGCCTGGCGAATAAGACTGACCAGGCAGTGGTCAGGCAGCTCCTGCCTGAAAGCCTGGAAGGGTTGATGGAGGTACTGCCGACGCTGGATGTGGGCGAGGCTGTTGTGGTGGGCGACGCCACCTTGCTGCCGACCCGCATCAAGATGTCCAAGCCCAAACACGAACCACGCAGTGCAACGATCCCCTTTTGGTCGCGCTGGGCCACGCCCAAAGCGGAAGTTGATTTGGTTGCCGCGGTAGAAAACATGCGCAGGCAGTCGCGCGCACAAGAAGATTAAGGACGCTTGAATGGCCACCAAAAAAGAACTACTTGCACAGCAAGTCGCCAAAGCCGTCGGGGCGGGCAAGCCCGTCGCGCTGGAAACGGTCGATTTCAACGACCCCAACCGCGCCAAAACCTGCCTGGAGGTGGATTTCCCGATCCTGCCCGTCAATCAAGTGGCGATCATCGAAGGCAACGCGGGCAAGCCGATTTACCAGATGTCAAAGTGGTGGGCGCGGCGGCGCTCCAGCGTGTTTCGTTCGATGTTGATCGCTGCGGCGACCAAGGCCCCCGAAGACAAATCGCACGCGGCCAAACTGGTGTGGGACAACTACTACGCCAACCACCAGAAGAAGGGCGCGTTCAAACACCTGAAGGTGGCGGACATCTTCATGGGCGGCGGCACCACATTGGTGGAAGGCTCGCGCCTAGGCATGCAGATGGTCGGCAACGACCTCAACCCGGTCGCGTGGTTCGTGGTCAAACAAGAACTGGCCAACGTCGATCTGGAGGAAGTGAAGAAGCTTCTCGCCGACATCGAGGCCGAGGTCAAGCCGCAGATCATGCCGTACTACTACTGTGACGGCCCTGAAGGTGAGAAAGGCACGTGGACGCACCTGCCGTCGAACAAGGCAATGCCTGCCGATTTCGACCCGCTCGCCATCCCGCAGGGCGAGCGCAAGGATTACCGTTACGAAGGCCCGGAGGCGATCTATACCTTCTGGGCCAAGCATGGCCCTTGTCAGGTGACGGGTTGCGGCCACCGCACACCGATCATGACCAGCCCGGTGATGGCGGTGAAAACCATTAGCGTGAAGCACTGGGAACATACGTGCAGCAAATGCAGCGGCGAATTTCACGTTGAAGAGGAAGCCGCACGGATGGCGCCGGATGCGCCGCTGTATGTCGCGCCGGATGAATACCCGTTCTCCGTGCTCGACCGTAGAAAGGGTGTGATCTGCCCGCATTGCGGCCATGCGGCAATGGTCAACCTGGGCAAGCCGAAAAAGCCGAACAAAAAGGTCGAGCTAAGCTTGCTGGTACATCCGCAATGGCTGGCAGGCGAAGCCAAGCAGGACGCGAGTGGGCAGCCCTACGGCGGCTCGGCGCAAGACGACGTGGCCGCGACCACGCGGTGGGACAGTGAGCGGGCATCGAAGATTCGACTGCTGGAGGTGCGTGGTGCGCTGCCAGATGAGGTGGCGTGCCCGGAAACGAAGATCACCTTTGCGCCGGAAAGCGGCACGGTGCCGAAAAAATCCCACTACACCTGCGCAGCCTGTGGCACGGTGCAGGATGTGCTGACCACAATCAAGGCGACGGGCAAGACCGGGCCGATGGCTGCCTACGCGGTGCAGGGCTACGCGCCCAAGCGCGATGCGGCTGGCAAACCTTACAGCGGCCGCTTCTTCGCAGCCTACGGCACGGCGCACGCACTGCAATACGACGCAGCGTTCGCTGAATGGGAAGCGCGCAAGGATAAGGACCTCAAGGACTACTGGCCGCGCTCTGAGCTTCCCTATGGCTTCATGACCCATCACCTGCAAGGCGGCGTGCCGAACCACGGCTTCAC
The DNA here is from genome assembly GCF_977070485.1 of Lelliottia jeotgali. Lineage (NCBI taxonomy): Bacteria > Pseudomonadati > Pseudomonadota > Gammaproteobacteria > Enterobacterales > Enterobacteriaceae > Lelliottia > Lelliottia jeotgali. The sequence goes on along the minus strand of NZ_CDRVFO010000019.1, from coordinate 29,594 downwards.
GCACTGGTGGACGATGTTCAATCCGCGCCAGTTGCTGGTGCATGCTCAACTGCTCAAGGCGATTGTTGAAATCGGAAACTACGACTGGAATGTACGCGAGTTTGTAGTCGGGGCTTTTCAGCAGTATTTGCGGAATCAGAATCTGTTCTGTTTTTGGGACAGCGGCTATGACAAGCTCGTACCGCACATGAGTAACAACAACTATCACCCCAAGAATAATATCGTTGAAAACAGCGTATTCCCGGTGCTGGGTCGTGGCAATTGGGCTTCTTGTATCGATGGGATAAATGAAGGCCGCAAATGGGCGGCTCAACCATGGGATTCGGTGAGCATCGAAGCGCTGAAGCGTGGCGATCCCGTGTTGGCGGACCAGTTGGTCGGAAAAAGCGAAAAGGTCTACCCCGGCGATCCAGTGCTAGATGTGGCCGTGCACCAGGGATCATCTACAGATTTGGCACAGCTTGACAACGGCACTCTTGATCTGGTCATCACCGATCCGCCCTTCGGCGGTTTGCTGCATTACTCGGAATTGTCCGATTTCTTCTACGTATGGCTGCGCCTGGCGCTCAAGGACAAGTACCCGGCGATTTTCGCCGCGGAATACACGCCCAAATCGCTGGAAGCTGTGGCCAACCGTGCTCGCGAACCGGAAGATCCGGATGGCTTCTACCAGCGCCTGCTCACCCAGTGCTGGCGCGAGGCGCATCGCCTCTTGAAGCCCAGCGGCATCCTGGCCTTCACCTTCCACCACAGTGAGGATGAGCCGTGGGTGGCGGTTCTGGAATCGCTGTTCGACGCGGGCTACTACCTCGAAGCAACCTACCCCATTCGCTCCGACGAAACCAAGGGCGAAGGCGAATTCGGCTCCAAGACCATCGAATACGACATCATCCACGTCTGCCGCAAGCGCACCGAAGAACCAAAGCCGGTGAGCTGGGGCCGGATGCGCCGCGAAGTGATGGCCGATGTGCGCCAGTTGCAGGCCATGCTGGAAAACCACGCCAAAGAGGGTCTGCCCGCTGCCGACATCCAGGTCATCCGGCGCGGCAAGGCGCTGGAATATTTTTCTCGCCACTACGGCAAGGTCTATGTAGACGAAGGCCGCACCATCTCCGTCCGCGACGCGCTGGTCGGTATCAACCAGCTCATCGACGAAGACGCCGACAAGGGCAAGGAGCCGCCGCCGGTCAACGCCGAACCGATGACGCGCCAGTTTCTGCGCACCTTTGGCGCGGCCACCGAGATGAAGCGCGACCAGTTGCAGAAGTTTCTGCGCGGCACCATCACCACACCGGATGACTTTGAGCAGCGTGGCTGGTGTAGTGAGGTGAAAAAAGTCTTCACCCGCACTGCGCCGCTGGATTTCGCTCGCGATTGGCAAGGCAAGCACAAGCGCAAGCTCACCTCCGACCTCGATCAGGCGCTGGTGCTGATCGGCGCCTGCGTGGACGGCAGCGGCATCAATGCCTCGGACACACTGACAAACGAAAACTTCAAGCCGCATGTGGCACTGAAGCCGCTGCTGGAATGGCTGCAAAAGAACGGCTCCGATCAGACCACCCGCAACGCGGCGTCGCGCGCGGTGGCGATCTTCTCCACCTGGCAAGCCAGCCAGGCACCCAAGCCGCAGCAGGTTTCGCTGTTCGATGACGATGAGGAGTACACGCAATGAGGCAGGTGCTCGATACGGTATGGCAACGGCGCGGCACCAGCTGGCTGTGGGATGAGGAGGCACGCAACACCGTGTGCGCGGCGGGCGAGGTTTGGAGCCTGCGGCAGTTTTTGCAGGCGGCAGCCCCCAGTGCACAGGGCTGGCCGGATGACCTGCCCAGCAACGGCGGGCAGACGTTGGTGGTGGCCGGGCTGGAGGGCAGCTTAGACTTGCTGGCACCCGATCAAGGCGAAATCTGGCTGGGCGACACGATTAAACGCGCCATCCTGTCATTTCAGGATGAATACGGAGGAGAAGCAGCCTTGATTTTCTGGCTGCCGCAGGGCCAAGGCCGTTTGCGCGTGCAGGCTTCCACCGACGCTGTGAACTGGCTGTGCGAAGCGCCGCATCGGGGTCAACAGCTCGATTTTGGCCGCCTTCTGTGGGGTGAGGCCAACGAGTACCCGCAGGAAATTTTGCTACGCGAGGGCGCGAAAGCCGCCGGCCTATTTCACCTTCGGATTACTTGAGGCCAACGCGTGCAAGCAGACGACTTAGAGGATTTGTTCCAGCCCGGCGAGCGCATCACCCATACTGAATTCGGCCCAGGTGTGGTGCTCGAACCCACGCACGATGGCTATCTGCGCGCGTTCTTCGGCGTGGTTGGCGAGCGCCGCGTGCCGGTTAGTTCGTTACGCCGCGAGCGCACCCGTACCGAGCGCATTCTGCAATCGGTGGCAGGCGGCTCAGACCGGGCACGCAAAGCATGGCTTTCTTACGAGGCGCACGCATTGCCGGTGATGGAAAGCGCCTCGGCGCTGACCTCGGCACGCATTGATCTGCTGCCGCATCAAGTGGTGCTGACGCACCGCATTGCGACTGCTTCACCACGGCGTTACCTGATCGCCGACGAGGTGGGCTTGGGAAAAACCATTGAAGCCGCGCTGATTCTGCGTGAACTGGCCAGCCGGGGCGAGTTGACGCGGGCGCTGATGGTCGTGCCCGCAGGCTTGGTGAACAACTGGCACCGCGAGCTGAACGAGGTGTTCAATCTCGACTTCGAGGTGTTTGGCTCCGAGGGCGACATTACCGATCGCAAGACCAATGCCTTCGCCAAACACGATCGGCTGATTGCCAGCATCGACACATTGAAGCGCCCGGCGCGCATCAAGCGTCTGCTGGACGCGCCTCGGTGGGATCTGGTGGTGTTCGACGAGGCGCATCACCTGACCGCCCACCGCACGGGCGGCAAGGTGCGCAAGACGGAAAACTACAAGCTGGCCGAGGCATTGAAGGATCACGCGCGTGATCTCTTGCTCCTGTCTGCCACGCCGCACCAAGGCAATCACTTCCAGTTCTGGATGCTCGCGCAGCTTTTGAACCCCACGCTGTTTGGCAGTTCCGAGGACATGCTGGAAAACCGTCATCGCCTGAACACGGTGATGTTTCGTCGCACCAAGGCCGATGCCTGCCAACCGGATGGCTCACCGCTGTTTGCACGGCGCTGGGTGCATACCGAATCTTTCCTGATGAATCAGGAAGAGCGGCTGTTTTACGAGAGGCTGCGCGAATACTTGGAAGACGGTTTCGATCTGGCCCGCCGCCAGGGCAACCAGGGACGCGCACTGGGCTTCTTGATGGCGATCTTCCAGAAGATCGCGGCATCGAGCTTTGCCGCCGTGCGTCGCACGCTCAAGCGCCGCCTGTTGATGCTGACGCTGCACGAGGCGCTGCTGCGTGACAAGGAGCTGGACATTGAAGGCCGCGAGCGGCTGACGGAAGAAGCCCGCGAACTGATCCATGCAGAATTTAGGCTGGCGAAGGACAGCGTCGGCCGCAGCGAGGTGGATCGCGTGCTGGCTGACCTCAAGTACCGGCTGGTGAAGAAACTGGATGAAGACGCGCTGGAAATGGCCTCCGATCCTTATGGCAGCGAGTATTCGGCTACGCACGCCGAGGAGGCGGCTTCCGCTGTGGTCGATTTGCATCTGCCCGAGGAGCGGCTGCGCATTGGTGACTTGCTGCGCATCTTCCCGCAGCAGCGCGAGACCAAGGCGCAGAAGCTGCTTGATGGCTTGGGGCATCTATGGCGACAGGACGCTAACGAAAAGATCGTGATCTTCGCCACCTACCTCGGTACGGTCGATCTGATTGCCCGCGAGATTGAACAGGCGTATCCCGGCCAGGGCGTGGTGGTGCTACGTGGCGGCGACCACGGTGCCAAGCTGGCAGCAGAGAAGAAGTTCCGCCTGAAAGACGGGCCGCGTGTGCTGGTGTGTACCGCGGCAGGCCGCGAAGGCTTGAATCTCCAGTTCGCGCGCATTCTGTTCAATTTCGACCTGCCGTGGAACCCGATGGACATGGAACAGCGCATCGGGCGCATCCATCGCTACGGCCAGCGCGACACTGCACAGGTTTACAACCTGGTGCTGTCGGACACCATCGAGGGTCGCATCTTCCTGCTGCTGGATGAGAAGTTGACTGAAATTGCACGCACGGTCGGCAAGGTCGATGATCAGGGCAACGTGGCCGAAGACATGAGGGCGCAGATTCTGGGGCAGCTTTCCGAGCGGTTGAACTACGACCGCCTGTACCAGGAGGCGCTGTCCGATCCCGAACTGAAACGCACCCAGGTGGAGCTGGAAGCGGCGCTGTCCAATTCCCGCGAGGCACGGCAGGTGGTGTTCGACCTGTTTCAAGACCTCGACGGTTTCAGTCTAGATGATTACCAGCCTTTCTCGGATGTGTCATCCAGCCTGGATCGGCTAGTGCATTTCCTGTCAGCGGCAGTGGCAGATCGCCAGCAGAAACTGCTGAAGGTCGATGAGGAGACCTACGACCTTGTAACAGTGGATGGCACGCGCCGTGCGCGTTTCACATTGAGCCGCGACACCGCCACCAGCAGGGACGATCTGGAGCTGATGGGGCTGGATCACCCGGTGGTACAGGAAGAGCTGGGCCGCTGGCGCAGCGTGACGCCCGAAGACATCGGCATTGCGGTGGTCGGGGATGTTGACGAGCCGGTGGTGCTGTCCTTGTGGATGGTGGAGGCGTCTGCGGGCAACGGCGAACGTCGTGTGGTGGTGCAGCCCATCGCAGTCAAGCAGGACGGGGCACGGGTACCGGCGATTGAGCGGCAGTGCGAAAGGTATCTGCAAGCACCGACGATCTCGCCGAGCTTTACACCGGAGCAGCGGCTGGCGCTGTTCGCCCACACCGTGGAGCCGACTCTGCAACGTGAACTGAAGCACAAGGGCGCTGCAAATGGGGACGGTAGCTATTCGGCGGAGCTGATTGGATATGTTGAGATCATTGCTCAGGCGACTTGATGCTGGAAACCGAAGGCGTCACGGATCAGCGCCGAATGGCTGTGATTCGCTACTAAGCAGGAGGGAGCCCGCGAGCCCGACAGCAACAAGCCGGACACACGACTACAGCTTGCCTTCCTTGAGGAAAAGCGTTCCGCGAGATTCAAGCAGACGCCGCGTGTGCTCCAGTTCCTTTTGCAGCAGTTCGGCATCCGGCAATACCGTCCGGTAGTTCGCCGCCATCACCTTGGTCGGCAAGCCATCCAGCGCATACCGCGCCAGGGCATGACCCTTGTCTGCGCACAGGATCAGGCCCACCGGTGGGTTCTCGTCCGGGTAAGCCCAATGCTCCTTGGCATAGTTGCAGTACATGTGCATCTGCCCCACATCGGCATGGGTCAGGCTGCCCAGCTTCAGATCAATGATGACCAGGCAGCGCAGCTTGCGATGGAAGAACAGCAGATCGACCCGATACCAGGTCTGGTCGATGCGCAGCCGACGTTGCCGCCCGACGAAGGTGAAGCCTTCGCCTAGTTCCAGCAGGAAGTCTTCCAGGCGCTGGATCAAGGCCGCTTCCAGGTCGGATTCCGAATACTCGTCCTTGAGGTCGAGGAACTCCAGCACATACGGGTCTTTGATCGCATCATTGGGTGTGACCGCATCCTCGGGTTTGGCCACGGAGCCCTTGACCAGCATCGCCGCCTTGTCCTTGGACAAGGCCGTGCGTTCGTAGAACTGGCTTCCAATCTGTCGATCGAGCTGGCGCACACTCCAGCCACCGCGCAGCGCCTCGGCCTCGTAGAACTGGCGGGCATGGTCATCCTTGACCGACAGCAGCCGGACATAGGCCGACCACGGCAGGGTGAAGACCTGGGCCAGTTCGGAGAGGTCGAATTTCCGAGACACCGTCTCGGAATTTTCGATAGGCAGTCCGTCTCCAGATTTCCGAGACAGTGTCTCGGAAATTGCCTCAAGGGGGTAAGCGGCGAAGAAGCGCCGCATGTTCTCCAGGTTGTCCGGGCTGAAACCACGCCCGAATCGCGCTGTCAGGTCGGCGGACAACCGCGCCATCAACTGCTCGCCGTAACCGGCCCGTCGTCTGCCTTTCTGCTCGGCTTCGACGATCCTGCGGCCAATCTCCCAATAGCTGGCCGTCATCAGCGCATTGACACTGCGCGCCGCTGCCTGGCGCGCCGCATCCAGAAGTTCCACGATGCCGCCGTGGATACCGGCATAGCCGGCAGGTAAGGCAGAAGGTTTCCGCGTCGCCACGGGCATCTTCCTTGTCATTCTGCCACCTCCATAGAGCGGGATGCCCCGGTGATCGCCAGCCGCCGATTCGCCACCAGTTCGGCCGCATCCCGCACCGGCTTGTCCTCGGTATGAACATAGTGCATAAACATCGCCACGGTCTTGTGGCCTGTGAGCTTCATGCCCACCTTGGTCGGCACGCCCGAGTTCGCAATATCGGTCGTCGCCCGGTGGCGGATGCCATGTGTGCCAACGTGCGGCACACCAGCGGCCTTGAGCACGCGCTTCCAGCCGCCGTAGTGTTCGCCGTGTGTCATGTGCCGGGTCGGGTCGTTGGGCGACGGCAGGACGTAGGGGCAGCCGTCCCGGCGCGGTGCGGTAGACAGCAGCCGATAGGCTTCCTCGCTCATGGGCTTGGAGATACCGCCGGTCTTGCTGTCGGGCCAGACGACGCGGCGGTTTTCCAGATCAACCCAGCCCCATTCCAGTGGGCAGATTTCGGAGCGGCGGGCGGCGAATTCGAATTGCAGGCGGATCGCCAGCGGGATGACGTAGTTTTCCAGTCCTTTCGCCTCCAGGTGTTCCAGGTGACGGAAGATCCGCACCAGCTCATCGTCCACGATGAGCCGGGTTTCCCTGCCGGGCGGGTACATCGGGACGTGGCGGCACGGATTCGTGCCGTCAGGGCGTAGCCCCCACACTTCGGCCAGGTTGAACATCTTGCGCAGCACGCCGAAGGTGCGGTTTGCCTCTGCTTGCTTGTAGGCCAGCTTCTTCATCAGCGCGGCCACGTCCGGGCGCTTCACGTCCTGCACCTTCATCCGGCCCATGATCGGGATGATGCAACGGTCGATGACGCCCTGATAGCCGCGCTGCGTGCTGGGCTTGTTGCGCTGCTTGGAGTAGTCCTCCATGAAGGTGTCGCAGAACTCCTTCATGGTCGGCGCCTTGCGGGCGGCGTTCTTGGCAGCGCTGGGATCGCCACCTTTGCGCACCTCGGCCAGCCATTCCTGCGCCATCGTGCGCGCCTGATCGACGGTCAGTTCCCCGTACTGGCCCAAGGCGGGCTTGCGGCGCTCGCCGGCGTTCGTGCGGTACTGGAGCATGAACACTTTGCGGCCTGCTGGGGTGATCTTGCACAGGAAACCCGGCACCACGGTATCCCGCAGTTCGACGGCCTTGTCTTGGGATTGTGCCGCATCGACTGCGGACTTGGTGAGCTTGATTTTCGCCATGATGACTCCTCGGAAAGCCCGGTTTCCAAGAGCCGCATGGGAGCCACGCGAGGGGAAGCCGGGTCAAGTTTCAGAAAGCATCGGCATATGTTGAACTCGCCTAAGTAATTGATAAACCTGCTGTATCGAGCCTCGGCGTAGTCCAGCGAATTGCGATGCTGGAGTCATCGTGAAACAAAAAAACCCGCACACGGCGGGCTTCTTAGCAGGGCCAACAAGCGAAAAATCGCCACTGGCCAATCTGAATGTGGTGCCGGAGACAGGAACGATAGGAATCGAACCGGGGTGTGGCGACCAATGAATTTGGGTGCAATCGCGTGCAGGGCTGGCGAGGTTACCACAGGATTACCACAGCGCTATCACTAGCGGCCGCAGGGATCACGCTTGTTGGCGCAGAGGACAGCCCGTGCTCCTACGTCCCCTCTAGCAATTCTCGCCGCTTGCCGTCATGACTGAACTGGACCTGGAATATCCTCCTCAATCACGGCTCTAGCCACACGGAAGCCTTCCGCAGAAGCGGGTACACCGGCATAAACCGCGCAGTGAAGAATGACCTCCTGGATCTCCTCCGGAGTACAGCCATTGTTAAGAGCCCCGCGCACATGCCCAGAAAGTTCCTTTGGTGATTTCAAAGCAGTCAGCACGGCGATTGTCACCAAGCTTCGAAGCTTGAGGGAGATGCCTTCTCTAAGCCACACACTTCCCCAGGCATGATCATTGATGAACTCCTGGAGCGGTAGAGTGAACCCGTTGGCGCTGCGCATAGCCAGCTCTACAAACGGCTCCCCCATGACTGCTGCCCGCATGCCTCTTCCGTCAAGTACGTCGCTCATAATCACCTGCAGTCAAGAAAGTTGGTCATAAAAACTTAACTGGGTAATTTATAATCACCCTATTCTCATCAATATCGAAATTACTGAAATCTCTTCTTAGCGAAGAGTTTCGCCATTTGATAGACATGTCTTTCAGCGGTCCGCTCTGCACAACATACGCGAGCTCGGACTCGCGCCCCCACTCTTTTCCGTCAGTCACTGCATCGGCATGAATATTACTACCCGACAGGTAGCGGTTCATAATTGTCAGACCAGGTATTCCCAAGGCTACAAAATTGAAATCATGACGAATCTGCCAAGAGCGCTCTTTGGCAAAATCGTAGCTTGAAATGAAAGTATCGTTCGCGAGCGCACTGCCAGCGGCCCCGTTAACACGCATCCAACCTGTATCTCCATAGACGCCCTGTAATCCTACATAAAACGTATTCGCGCCGGTCTTTGCAGAAAGCATCAGTGTGGCAGTCTTGTTGTCCATTTCGCCTGCCTTGGCAGAACCGGACTCATCTCCCAAGAACAGGCCAAGATTCGCACCTAGCCGCCAGTCGCCTAACTGCTGACTATGTACCGCATTAAAATACTGCTGCTTGTAGATGTCTTGCAGTTCTGCATACCAAAGGCCAACTTGAGTAGCCTGGTTATTGAACGAGTACTCACCACCGAAAAAATTGAATCGATCAGATACCGCTCCAGGCCTACCAGACATGAACATTTTTTCCATGCTGCCATCGTTTCTCGGGCTATTGCCTCGAAACTGACCAGTATAAAGTGTAACGTTTTCGATTTCTTTAGATGTGATCTGTGCGCCCCTGAATGTCTGAGGTAAAGATCGACCATCATCTGAACGCAGTACCGGAAGCGATGAGACCCACTCACCAACCTTCAGTTCTGTCTTCGATACTCGGGCTTTCACTGCAACCCCTAAACGACCGAAGTCATCGGCGGCTCTGCCGTCATCATGGACTGGAAGGAGCTGAGTGCCTGCAGTTCCACGCCCACCGTCAAGTTTTAGGGAGTAGAGCCCGAGAATATCCACACCGAAGCCCACAGGCCCTTGTGTGAAGCCTGAGCGGACATCCAAGATGAAGCTCTGCGCCCATTCTTCTGCCATGCCCTGTGGATAAGTGGGATCTACAAAATTCCTATTGTGGTAAAAATTTCGCAGATTAAGCGAAGCGCTCGTATCCTCGATCATCCCCTCGGCGTTTGCCTGGGCTCCTAAACCTAATACCGAAAGCGTTACAACTGTGCCGCCGAGCAGGCTGGATTGAAGTTTTAATTTCTGGATCGAAAGGATCTTCATTATTTTTATTTTCCTTTTTACGGGCAGACGAGAACGAAGCTGACACTTAGCAGCATTCAAAAAGTCACAAGTGGAGCACACAGTAAAGCCGCCCCCCTAAAATCATTAAGGGATCGAGTTGCTTTAAGTAATTCAGCGAGCTTTCAAGACCCTCTTGCGTCTACCAGGACCGCCATCAACAGAGCATCAACATCACCCCGGTTTACCCATGAGTGATTGGTGCCGAGCTGAATAACTACATCAAACGGCTTCATTTCAACTTCGGCTTCATCGAGCACGAGCGTGATTGAACCTTGCAGGAGAATTATGTAGTCAGTAGTAGAACTCTTGTGCATGCCCGGATCACGAGTGGTATCAGGTTGAACGTGGGCCGCATTCATTCTTGCGAACAGGTCACCCCAAGCCTTCGCCTTCTCCTCAAGACTGAGGTGAGCTGTATCTGCTTCAGGAGGGATCTGAAAGAATCTGAAAACCGTGCCCGATGCGGGAGGCTCCAAGCTATTGGACAGCTCACCGTGATCAGTGGTTGAACTGTGATCATGCGGAGCTTTTCCGGTGGTCCACAGCTCGGTGAGACCGCCGATGCAGTGAGTGGCAGGACCGTCAGAGAGGACGGTAGATCGACCGTTTGAATTATCACACGTGATGATACGTCGCACAGGTATGAGCATGGTCAGGCACTCTTATTCTTTGATTGGGCCATTTGCCGAGTAGGCCCTCAATGAGGTCTACCTTCGCCGCATACTACGAATCCTGCCTGAAAAATGCGAGGTCATAACCGGATTCAAAACGGTCATAATCGGACATCCAGACGTAGGGCGCACTACTTCGATTCCTCCCTGACCTGCCGAGGTGTCTTCCCTGTCCACCGCTTGAACGCTCGTCGAAAATTTGTACTGTCGCTGAAGCCGATTTTGGCTGCGATGTCCTCAGTGCTCATCTTAGTGGTTTGCAGATACTCCAAGGCAAGGCTGCTTCTCACGTCATCAAGAATAGCTCCGAAGTCCGTCCCTTCCGCGTCCAGCTTTCTGCGTAGAGTCCTGGTGGTCAATCGCATTTGCTGAGCGACCTGTTCCATCGTCGGAAACTGATTCGGAGTCAGCATCATCAGTTGGTAAACCTCACCCGCGAAGCCTGACGAGGTCTTCGCTTTGCCTATCAGACGGTCACACGTTTCCTGCAGCACGGTACGGGTTAGGCGATTAGCAAGCTGAGGAGCTTGGGCCAAAATCTTATGAGGGTAGTGAAGCTCCGTCACTTGATGGCCAAACTCGCATTCACACCCTAGGAACCGCTCATACCTGGCCGAATCCGAAGGAGTGGGAAATGCGAACAGAGCCTTTATAGGCCGGCACTCAGGCCCTGCCGCATCGTTCAGATGAGTGACGTGTTGAGCCATCTGCTGGCGGAGCAGAAACTGCCTCGCCTTTGGGCTCATGAGATGACTGTAAACCTCCGTGAACTCCCAAATGGCGGCATCGGCTTCTTCGCGCCAACTGATCGTCAGTGTGGGTGTGGCGAGCACGTGGTATTTCACGCCGAAGTCGAAAAAATCTCGCAGCGTTGAACTGCACATCAACGCATACCCATACATCCCGTATGCAGAGAGATGCATACGAGATCCAACCTGAAAAGCAGTTGAGGAGTCTGCCGAGGCTCGGATGACATTTTCGCAGGCCTCAATGTACTGATGAATCGAGGTCAGCGTATTTGGATCGCTGATTTGGGAGACATCGAGCTGCGTTCCCTGGAGGACGACTTCCGCAGTGATCCCTTGCTCAGCCACTGCTTCAACGAGCGTGGCGATCTTGTATGGAGCAAATATTTTCTGATTGAGGAAGACCTGATTAGGTGCAGGCATGGCAACCCTCCGTTAGCGCGAGTGTCCGGATAGGACTGGTAACTGTCCTAAAGCAACCTTACCAGCTTATCTGCACGCTCGTAGTATGACTTCAACAAGAAAGCCCGAACGGGCTCGATAAAAACGGAGTCACCATGCACAAGATTCTACAGGCCTGTGTAATCGGGGCCGGGCTCATGGGCCATGGCATTGCACAGGTTTTTGCCCAAGCCGGACATAAAGTATCGCTCTACGATCCCGATGCGGCCACCTTGGACCTCGCTCCGCAGCGAGTGGCCCATAACCTCGATCAGATGGGTATAGCCTCAGCGCCGATTCTCGCGAACATTGCCCTCTTCACAGACTTGCGGGAGGCGGTGAGCAACGCCGATATCGTCATTGAGGCTGTGCCAGAGCGGCTGGAACTGAAGCAAAAGCTCTTCGCCGATATCGCTGGCTTCGCCCCACCACACACCGTGCTGGCAAGCAACACTTCTGTCATTCCCATCACTGAAATCGGCGAGATGCTGGGCTCCGAGGCCCGAGCGCGACTGGTCGGCACACACTGGTGGAACCCTCCTCATCTCGTTCCTCTGGTAGAGGTAGTGCGTACTGAGCACACCTCACTGAGCGTATTTGAATCGACCTTCGAACTCCTCCAGAGCCTGGGTAAGTCACCGGTTAAGGTGAATCGAGACGTCGCTGGTTTCATCGGTAACAGGCTTCAACATGCAATGTGGAGGGAGGCCATCTCTCTGGTCTCCCAAGGCGTGTGTGACGCCGAGACTATCGATACGGTGGTAAAGCAAAGCTTCGGCATGAGGTTGCCCTACCTGGGCCCGATGGAGAACGCAGACTTGGTGGGGCTCCAACTGACGAAGCTAGTCCACCAAGTCATTTTCCCGGATTTATGTAACGACCAAACTCCAAATCCGCTGCTCGAAACCCTGCTGGCAAATGGGCACGAAGGAATGCGATCCGGCGAAGGACTCCGGTCATGGACAAAAGAACAAGCCGATGGGGTTCGTCAGCAATTGGCTATGCGACTCATCGAGTTAGTGGCCGCCAAGTCCCCTGGAACGTCCCAAGCTGAGTAAAAGCGATGAACAATAAGAACCGCAAAATTATCATCACCTGTGCCGTTACCGGTGCAATGCACACCCCGACCATGTCGGAATATCTGCCGATCACACCTGAACAAATCGCCCAGCAGGCTATCGATGCTGTCGAGGCTGGTGCCTCCATCGTCCACTTGCATGCTCGTGACCCCATCGATGGTCGGCCATCACCAGATCCAGCGCTGTTTGATCAATTTGTCCCGGAAATTGCTCGCCAAACGGGTGCGGTGATCAACATCACTACAGGCGGAAGCACGCGTATGACACTTGAAGAGCGTCTCGCATATCCGCTGCGGGCACGCCCTGAAATGTGCTCACTAAACATGGGATCAATGAACTTTTCGATCCATCCTATTGCTCGTAAATTCGACAACTGGAAACACGAGTGGGAAAAACCATATGTCGAGGGCATGGAAGATCTGATCTTCAGAAACACCTTCAAAGACATCAAGCACATCATGCAAGATCTGGGTGAGTCGGGCACACGCTTTGAGTTAGAGTGCTACGATGTAGGGCACCTTTACAATCTCGCGTACTTTGTTGATGAAGGTTTGATTAAGCCACCATTCTTTATCCAGTCGATTTATGGAATTCTAGGTGGCCTGGGCGCTTGCCCTGAAAACCTCACAATGATGCGTAGCGTCGCGGATCGCCTATTCGGGCGCACCAACTATGAGTTTTCGATTTTGGGGGCTGGCCGCCATCAAATGCCTCTGCTCACCATCGGCGCAATCATGGGTGGACATGTGCGGGTAGGATTGGAAGACAGTATCTACTTGGGTAAAGGGGTGAAAGCAAAGTCCAGCGCAGAGCAGGTTCAGAAAATTCGTCGAATTCTCGAAGAGCTGTCGTATGAAATCGCCACGCCAGATGAGGCTCGCCAGATCCTGGGGCTCAAGGGCGCTGCGAACGTCGGATTTTAGTTTCCACTAAGCAACACCCTTGACAGTGGAGGTTACGAAGGCTTGGTATCTAGGGAGCCTTCGAACTCCACAGGCGAGAAAGAACAATAATAATCATCGCGAGGCAATGCTATGGCTAATGTCGAAACCACCGTGGACGCTTCTGGTGGCCCCGCTTCCTCACATAAATACCTGGTCACCGAGAACTCCGTATATCGGAGGATCACATGGCGCTTGGTCCCGCTGCTTTTCTTGGCGTACCTATTAGCCTTCCTCGATAGAATCAACGTTGGGTACGCGAAACTTCAGATGAGCGCCGACCTCGGATTTTCTGAGGCCGTATATGGATTAGGCGCAGGAATCTTCTTCATCAGTTATCTGTTATTCGAAGTTCCTAGCAATATGTGGCTCGAACGAGTAGGTGTTCGAATCACTCTGCTGCGAATAATGGTGCTGTGGGGACTGGTATCAGCCTCAACGATGTTGGTGAAAACCCCTGAGCAGTTTTACTTCGTTCGGCTACTGCTGGGAGTTTGTGAGGCAGGATTCTTCCCGGGGATCATTCTCTACCTCACCTACTGGTTCCCGAGCACGCGGCGCGGGAAAGTCACTGGCCAGTTCATGTTTGCTATTCCAGTGGCCGGGATCATCGGCGGCCCACTCTCTGGCTGGATCATGCAGTCTATGAATGGTGTCAGCGGCCTCAGCGGTTGGCAGTGGATGTTCCTAATTGAGGGACTTCCTACTGTTTTGCTGGGTTGCTTCTGCTATCTCCTGCTGGCCAATCGTCCATCAGAGGCGCGCTGGTTAAGTGATGCCGAGAAGCAAGTGGTTGCTGATGCCATGGCAAAAGATTCAGATGCCTCTGTTGAGAAGGGCCATGTGGGTGCCCTATCGAAGCTGCGCCTGGCGCTGGGGGATTCGAAGGTTTGGCTACTGGCGTTCATCTATTTCACCACTGCATGCGCGAACTACACCTTCACCTTCTGGTTGCCCACAATCATTAAAAACCTGGGGGTGAATGATGTTTCCCATATAGGGGCGCTTTCGGCTATTCCTTATGTCTTCGCTGCCCTTGGAGTGCTCTTCGTCTCGGCCAGCTCGGATCGACTGAAGGAACGCCGCTGGCACGTGGGCGGCTCGTTGATCCTGGGGGCAATCGGCCTCGCTACCACACCATTCCTTAACAACTCGTTGGTGGCCACAATTGCGGTGCTGAGCTTCGTTGGCTTTTTCCAATTTGGGGCAGGGATTGCCTACTGGGCCATACCTTCGACCTATCTCAATAAAGCCACTGCGGCTGTCGGGATTGGACTAGTGAGTTCGATTGGAGTTGTTGGTGGCTTCGTCAGCCCAGCGCTGCTCGGATTTATCAAGGAGCTGACAGGCAGTCTGGATAACGGGATTTTCACCATCTCGCTTCTGATGCTTGCAGGAGGATTGGCGATTTTACTGGCGCTACCTGCGAAGGCGGTGCGAGTGGGAAGCCATCGATAGACCCTCAGGACTCGTGCAAAGTGGACTCGGTTTCCGGGGTGAATGGTTGGCGCTCTTTCGAGTCGCTGCCCTCGCCCATAATCTTAAGCTCGGCAAACGGGTTCGGTCTCGAAAGCTCATGCTCCCGTGCGTAACGAGTGAACACCGCCACGATGGTGGATAGCCTGCGGCGAACGCTGGTGGTGGCAGAGCCGCGAGCCAACTCAGCATCAACGTAAGCCCTCGCATCCGCCCGAGTGACCGACTCAAAGGGCTTGTCACCAATCACATTCATCAGTCCATCGAACACTCGCCGAGCATCTGCGGAGAACTTGGCATCGTCACGCTTGGTGTGGTTATCCAGGTAGAAGTCCAGCGCATCGCTCAGCCTTACCTCAACCCGTCCTGCCAGCAGCTTGGCCGCTTCCCGCTCAGTGGGTGAGAGGTACTCCACGGGGTTGGGTTGCGCGCGTTGATCTTCATCCTCCACTGCGTGATTTGGCCGTTTGCCGTCCAGAAAGTCGAAGAACACCTCGACGATAGAGGGGTCATTCTTCGCAGGCTGATCGGCGAGCCCCCAATCACGGAGGAGAGACACGGCGTGGGCCCTGAGAGCTTGCGGGGAGAATGTCGGTTCCGCCCGCAGGCGTTCCCACTCAGCCTCAACCTGTCGGTTCAAGCGATCCACCTCACGGCTAGCCATGAGCACATCCGCGCTCTTGAGCTTCACCTTCACGAGTTTTTTGCCGTATCGAGGCTGGAGTTCTTTCGGGATGGGCCGCTGATAGTACAGCGTCCCTTTGCGGGAGTAGGTGTAACGGAGGTTCACTTGGAGGGGGCCAAAGCTAGCTTTCATCGAGTAGTTACCACAAAGGTTACCACGCGAGAGGGGCTTTAGAGGCCTCAAACCCTTGATTTCAAAGGGTTTCATGGAGATTTCATGGTGCCGGAGACAGGAATCGAACCTGCGACCTTCGCGTTACGAGTGCGCTGCTCTACCGACTGAGCTACACCGGCGTGTAGCGCAACGTACCACTGCCGCAGCCGTTACGCAAACGCCTGTTTCCGCTGACTTATTCCCCTGCCTTTAGGCCCCTTTGCAGCCACTGGGCGCCAGGTCTTCCTCGATGTTGGTGGTGCAGCGCCAGCCGGTAGCCGAGCGCGTCAGGGTGAGGGCCTTGCCCACCACATTGGCCGGCGCGTCCACCAGGGTGCAGACGATGCTCCCGTTGCCGTCGGCAGCCTTGCCGGCAGCGGTGATCGCGCAATGTGCAGTCGCGGGCTGGCCGCCCAGTGCAGCGACATCGGCCACATCCTTCCCTTCATTCAAGCGCAGGTCCATCGCTGTCTTCAGCGCGCTGATCTCCAGCAAACCGGCAGCCGCCTTGGTGCGTGACTGGTGGTTGGTGTACATCGGGATGGCGATGGTCGCCAGGATGCCGATGATCGCGACGACGATCATCAGTTCGATCAGGGTGATACCGCGTTGCCCTTTCATGAACGGTTTCCTTTTTGATACGCGTGTTCGTTGAGGTCAGGCTCGACCCCGGCTGGCAGCGGCGCAGTAGGCCTGAACAGACACCTTTTGTCACCCCTGCCGGCCGGGGCGTCACCTTCGCTGAACTACTCTAGTGAGCATCGCCAATGCGCGCCCCTTCATGGACACGACAAGCTGTTTCCAGGCTTGTCACACGGGCAGAAAAGGACATTTGCATGAACCATTCAACACAGCTCTACGCCTGGCAGGGCATCGATGCCAATGGCGCAGAAGTGCGCGGGCAGATGGCTGGGCGCAGCCCGGCCTATGTGCGGGCCGGGCTGCAGCGCCAGGGCATTCGCGTGGCTAGTTTGCGGCCCGCGGGCGGGCTGGTATGGCGCTGGCCTGCACGTCGGGCAAAGAGCGACCCGGCGGGTTTCAGCCGGCAGTTGGCAACGTTGCTGAGGGCGGGTGTACCGCTGCTGCAGGCCTTCCAGGTGATGGGCCGCAGTGGGTGCAGCGCGGCGCAGGCGGCGTTGCTGGAACGTTTGAAACAGGATGTGGCGGCGGGGTTGGGGCTGGCGGATGCGTTGCAGCGCCACCCGCAGTGGTTCGACGGGCTTTACTGCAACCTGGTACGCGTGGGCGAGCAATCCGGCACCCTCGACCGGCAGCTTGAGCAACTGGCGGGCATGCTGGAGCAGCGCCAGGCACTGCTCAAACGGGTGCGCAAGGCGATGCTGTATCCCCTGCTGCTGTTGCTCACCGGCCTGGGCGTGTCGGCGGTGCTGTTGCTGGAAGTGATTCCGCGCTTTGAAAGTCTGTTTGCCGGCTTTGATGCTGCGTTGCCGGCGTTCACGCAATGGGTCATCGACTTGTCCACAGGGCTGGGCCGCCATGGGCCGCTGCTGTTGATAACCCTGCTTGTGGTGGCATTGGGTATGCGCCAGCTGTATCGGCAGCATGCGCCAGCACGCCTGTGGATATCTTGCCAGGTACTGCGCCTGCCGGTGTTCGGTCGGCTGCTGGGGCAAGCGGCGCTGGCCCGTTTTGCACGCAGCCTGGCTACGGCGTATGCCGCTGGGGTACCGCTGCTGGACGGGCTGGGCACCGTGGCCAGGGCCTGTGGGGGCGAGCTGCACGAGCGGGCCATTTTGCGGCTGCGCCAGGGCATGGCCAATGGGCAAGGGCTGCATCAGGCGATGGCGGCTGAGCCGTTGTTCCCGCCGCTGCTGGTGCAGCTGACGGCCATCGGTGAATCAAGCGGCACCCTGGACCAGATGCTGGAAAAAGCCGCCAGCCTTTACGAGGAACAGGTCAGCCAGGCGCTGGACCAGTTGACCAGCCTGCTGGAGCCAGCCATCGTGCTGGTCCTGGGCCTGCTGGTCGGTGGCCTGGTGGTGGCGATGTACCTGCCGATCTTCCAGTTGGGTAGTTTGATCTGAACATGACTTTATGGACTTTACTGGCCGAACAGCCGGCGTATTTCTTCACCCTGGCGACCTTGCTTGGCCTGTTGGTCGGCAGCTTCATCAATGTGGTGGCGTATCGGCTGCCGATCATGCTGGAGCGCCAATGGCAGCGTGAAGCGCAGGAGGCGCTGGGGCTGCCGACCGATGAGCATGAGCGCTTCGACCTGTGCCTGCCCGCTTCACGTTGCCCGCACTGTGGGCATGCTATCCGTGCCTGGGAAAATATTCCGGTGCTCAGTTACCTGGCCTTGCGCGGGCGCTGCTCTGCGTGCAAACAGCCCATCGGCTCACGCTACCCGCTGGTGGAGCTGGCCTGCGCCTTGCTGTCGCTGACGGTGGCCTGGCATTCCGGTGCCGGGATGGAGGCACTGGCCTTGCTGGCCTTTACCTGGAGCCTGCTGGCGCTGAGCCTTGTCGACCACGACAAGCAGATATTGCCGGATGTGCTGGTGCTGCCCACGCTGTGGCTGGGGCTGATCGTCAATGTTTTCGATACCGTGGTGCCATTGTCCGACGCCATCTGGGGCGCGGTGGCCGGTTATCTCAGCCTGTGGACAGTGTATTGGCTGTTCAAACTGATCACCGGCAAGGAAGGCATGGGTTACGGCGACTTCAAGCTGCTGGCGCTGATCGGGGCCTGGGGCGGCTGGCAGGTAGTGCCGCTGACCTTGATGCTGTCGTCGCTGGTCGGGGCGGTGGTGGGGTTGTGCATGTTGCGCCTGCGCAGCCATTCGATGGGTACGGCGATACCTTTTGGTCCTTATCTGGCCATTGCGGGGTGGATTGCCGTGCTCTGGGGTGATGAAATATACGCCTCATACCTGCAACTGCTTGGATTCTGATGACCACTGCGCCGTTCACCCCCTGGATTCTCGGCCTCACCGGCGGCATTGGCAGCGGCAAAAGCGCCGCCGCCGAGCGCTTCGTCGAGCTTGGTGTGCACCTGGTCGATGCCGACCAGGCCGCGCGTTGGGTCGTGGAGCCCGGCCGCCCGGCCTTGGCCAGCATTGTCGAGCGCTTTGGCCCGGGCGTGCTGCTGGAGGACGGCCAGCTCGATCGCACAGCATTGCGCCAGTTGATCTTCGCCGACCCGGCCCAGCGCAAATGGCTTGAACAGCTGCTGCACCCACTGATCGGGCAGGAGATATTCAGCTACCTGGCCAAGGCTGAGTCGCCGTATGCGGTGTATGTGTCGCCGCTGCTGATCGAGTCTGGCCAGTACCAGAAAACCCAGCGTGTGCTGGTGATCGATGCACCGCAAGCGCTGCAGGTTGCGCGCACCTTGCAGCGGGACAACACCAGCCCCGAGCAGGTGCAAGCCATCCTCAAGGCTCAGTTGGCCCGCGAAGAGCGCTTGCGCCATGCCGATGATGTGGTGGTCAACGACAGTGACCTTGCCGCGCTGCATGCGCAGATCGACCATCTGCACCACTTTTACCTGACTTTACGAGGAGGCCAGCCATGAGCCAGCCATTGACCGTCGATTGCCCTACCTGTGGCGCACCTGTGGAATGGGACGCGAAGAACGCGTTCCGGCCGTTCTGCTCTGACCGTTGCAAGTTGATCGACCTGGGCGCCTGGGCGGCTGAGGAGCACAAGATTGCAGGGTCGCAAGAGTCCGAGGATGAGTTGTATTCGGGGGACCTGGAGCCGCGCCACTAAGGCGCTGCATCGGGACCTGTAGGCGCGGCCTTGTGTCGCGAAAGGGCTGCGCAGCGGCCCTCGATGTTTCGGTATTGATGCAACAATTGCTGGGGCCGCTCTGCGGCCCTTTAGCGACACAAGGCCGCTGCTACTCGTCCTTCCACGGCGCCTGCAGGTACCGCGTGCGGTTGAATGTCTCCAGCCACTCCGGGCAGAACACCACCAGCGCACTGACCACCATGCCGTTGATGAACGCCTCCGGGAACATCATCAGCCACAGGTAGCCGACAAAGTCGCTGAGCCACTCCGGCATGGCGAAACGCCCGTCCAGCCACAGCAGCCCCAACCCGGCCAGCAGGCACACCAGCACGGTCAGTGCTGCGGGAAAGAACCCCGAGCAGAAGATGTAAACGAAGAGGTTACGCGGCTGCGCCCGCTCGACCAGGATGGCGCACACCTCAGTGATCAGCACCGGCAGGCCGATCAGCAGCAGGCCGTTGATACCAAGCGCAGCCAGGTCCTGGCGCCCCAGCGCCAACAAGCCGAGCTGGGCCAGAAACCCGCCAAGCACCGCCAGCGGCCAGTCCAGCAACAACGTCACGGCGGTCATGCCGATGAAGTGGTACGACACACCGGTGTCGAAGTCGCGCCGGACCAGCCAAAGTGCAAACAGGCAGAACACCGTACCGAACAGCAGGTGCTGCCGGCGGCTGTCGGCGAACAGTTCCAGCCAGCGGGTGCGGCTGGCCGCCCACAGCAGCAAAGGGACGAACCCTACCCAACCGAGCGTGAGGCTGGTGCTGGACAAGACTTGCGCGCTGATCACTTGACGAATGCCCCTGTCGAGACTGTGGACATACCTGAGTCTACACCCATTCAAAAACAGCATCTTATCGTCATGGTTTAGCGTCTAAGCTGTGAGCATGGATGACTCAGACTACCTGCGCCTGCTCACCATCCAGGCCGAACAAGCCAATGCATTCCTCTCCAATGCTCGCAAATGGGAGCGGGAGCGTTGGGTATGCCAGCGCCTGCTGCAGGGGCTGAACATCCCCTATCGCAGTGAAGATTTCACCCCGGCCGGCCAGGAGCCGCCCGACGTGCTGTTCCGCGATGCGTCGTTCGAGGTGTTTTTTGTGCTCGACGAAGGCCGCCGGCTCAATGATGAGTGGCGCGAAGAGCTGCAGCGAAGACGCAGCGCCTTTTCACTGGCCCAGCTGGTGCGGCGCGAGGCGCGGCCCAGGCGTATCGCCGCCACCGAGCTGCTGGCGCGGCTGGCGCCCACCTTGCGCAAAAAGGCGCACAACTATCGTGAACGCGGCCTGGACCTGAGCGAGCTGGACATCATCGCCTTCGCCAGCCTCAAGCGTGAAGTGCTCGACCTCAACACCCACTTCCCGCCGCCCACCGAGTACCTGCGTCAGGGTTGGCGCTCGCTGTCGCTGGTGGGGCCGACGTTTGCCCGGGTGCTGTTCGCCCACCCCGATGCCCCGGACTTTCTGCGCGGCAACCTGGGGCGCAGCATCGTGTTCGACGTGGGCATCAGTCTTTGATCCAGTGCCGAGAGTCTTTGCGATGGCGTACACTCGGCGCCAGGGATAGAAAGCTTTATCATTTGTCTCAAGTACTTGCCGGAACGCTGTAGCGTTCAGGCAGTCACATACGTCTACCTGACGAGGCCCACCATGACTAGCCGACTGAATCCGGAAGATCAGCGTCGTGTCGATGAGTATCTGCGAGCCCCTCAGCACCAAGTCGAGCGCAAGCCATTCCGGCCGTGGCTGCTCCTTGTGCTGGTGGTGGCCGTGACCATCGGGCTGGGCCTCATCAGCCGCCTGTTGAGTGGACTGGTGCTATGAGCTGCCTCGCGCTCGCCCTCCCCTCGTGCAGTTTGCGGCCGGCCCCTGGGGCCACGAATTCCGTAAACCTTATGAGATATCCCCATGACTCATCGCATCGTGATTGTCGGCGGCGGCGCCGGCGGCCTGGAACTGGCGACCCGCCTGGGTAAAACCCTCGGCAAGCGCAAGCAGGCCGAGATCACCCTGGTCGACGCCAACCTCACGCACATCTGGAAGCCGCTGCTGCACGAAGTGGCCGCCGGCTCGCTCAACTCCTCGGAAGACGAACTGAACTACGTGGCCCAGGCCAAGTGGAACCACTTCAACTTCCAGCTGGGGCGCATGAGTGGCCTGGACCGTGAAGGCAAGCAGATCCAGCTGGCCGCCACCCTCGATGAAGAGGGCCGCGAGCTGGTACCTGCGCGCACCTTGCGCTATGACACCCTGGTCATTGCCGTGGGCAGCAACACCAACGACTTCGGCACCCTGGGCGCGGCGCAGCACTGCCTGTTCCTAGATACCCGCAAGCAGGCCGAGCGTTTCCACCAGCAACTGCTCAACCACTACCTGCGTGCTCATGCGGGTGACCAGGCTAGCGAGAAAATCAGCGTGGCGATTGTCGGCGCCGGTGCCACCGGTGTGGAGCTGGCGGCCGAACTGCACCACGCAGCGCACGAACTGGCGGCTTATGGCCTGGACCGTATCCAGCCAAAGGACATGCACATCACCGTGATCGAGGCAGGCCCGCGCGTGCTGCCTGCGCTGCCAGAGCGCATCAGCGTGCCGGTGCACAAGACCCTGGAAAAGCTCGGCGTGACGGTGATGACCAACGCTGCCGTCAGCGAAGTGACCGCCGATGGCCTGAAGACCGCCAACGGCGAAGTGATCCAGGCCAGCCTCAAGGTGTGGGCGGCCGGTATTCGTGCGCCGGGCTTCCTCAAGGATATCGACGGCCTGGAAACCAACCGTATCAACCAGCTGGTGGTGCGCCCTACCCTGCAAACCACCCGCGACGATGACATCTTCGCCTTCGGTGACTGTGCAGCCTGCCCGCAACCGGGCAGCGACCGCAACGTGCCGCCACGCGCCCAAGCAGCGCACCAGCAGGCCGAGATGCTGGCCAAGAGCCTGAAAGCGCGCCTGGAGAACAAGCCGCTGCCGACCTATGCCTACAAGGATTACGGTTCGCTGGTGTCGCTGTCGCGCTTCTCGGCGGTGGGTAACCTGATGGGCAACCTGATGGGTAGCGTGAAGCTGGAAGGCTGGCTGGCGCGGATGTTTTATGTGTCGCTGTATCGCATGCACCAGATGGCGCTGTACGGGTTCTTCCGCACCGCGATGATGATGCTGGGTAGCAAAATTGGGCGGGGCACTGAGCCGCGACTGAAGCTGCACTGATCGTGTAGAAAGGGGCCGCTGATGCGGCCCTTTTTTTGCTTCCGGTTGGCGGTACTGGCCAAAACTTTTCGCGAGACAAAAGAAAAAGGGCATCTCAGTCGAGATGCCCTTTTTACATGGTGGGTCGTGTAGGATTCGAACCTACGACCAATTGGTTAAAAGCCAACTGCTCTACCAACTGAGCTAACGACCCTGAAAATGGTCGGGGTGAGGGGATTCGAACTCCTGACATCCTGCTCCCAAAGCAGGCGCGCTACCGGACTGCGCTACACCCCGAGATTGGCTCCGCGACCTGGACTCGAACCAGGGACCCAATGATTAACAGTCATTTGCTCTACCGACTGAGCTATCGCGGAACTGAACTTCGGTACATCTTTACAGCTTCGAAGTCTGTGTTAGCTTCGATCTCTTTGGCTATCCGCTTTCGCGTTGTCGCTGCTGAGGCCGGCTATTCTACATTCTTCGTTTTGCTTGTCAACCACTTTTTTTCATTCAACTTACTGATTTCTAAGTTGTTTTGCGGTCACCGATGTTGCTGGTGATTCGCTTAGTGCCTGACAACGCGGCGTATATTAGGGGCACTCTAATTTCTGTGCAAGCGTTTTTTTCAAAAATTTCAGCAAGTTATGGAAAAAACTGGCGAGCCCCCGATTTTGCTGGGTTTGGCCGGGGCTGTCCGCCGGCAAGCCGCCCCCCACAGGGTTCCACGTTGGCTGCCGAAACGCTGCGGCCAATAAAAAAGCCCCGCAGGTGCGGGGCTAGTTTTTGCAGCGAAGGGATCAGGCGAACACGATTTCTTCGCCTTGCACCTTGGCAGTGATCGCCGAACCCGGCATGAATTTGCCGGCCAGGATCATTTGCGCCAGCGGGTTCTCGATCCAGCGCTGGATCGCACGCTTCAGCGGACGGGCGCCATAGACCGGGTCGTAACCCACCGCGATCAGCTTGTCCAACGCCTCCGGGCTCAGGCTCAAGGCCAGCTCGCGCTCGCTCAGGCGGCTGCGCAGGCGGCCAAGCTGGATCTCGGTGATGCCGGCGATCTGCTCGCGGCCCAAGGGCTCGAACACCACCACTTCGTCGATCCGGTTGACGAACTCCGGACGGAAGTGCGCACCCACCGCATCCATCACTGCCGCACGCTGCGCTTCGCGATCACCGGCCAGCTCCTGGATCTGCGCCGAGCCCAGGTTGGAGGTCATCACGATCACCGTGTTGCGGAAGTCCACCGTACGGCCATGGCTGTCGGTCAGGCGGCCATCCTCGAGCACCTGCAGCAGCACGTTGAACACATCCGGGTGGGCTTTCTCCACTTCATCCAGCAGCACCACCGAGTATGGCTTGCGCCGTACCGCTTCGGTCAGGTAACCGCCCTCTTCATAACCTACATAGCCTGGTGGGGCGCCGATCAAGCGAGCCACGGAGTGTTTCTCCATGAACTCGGACATGTCGATCCGCACCATGGCCTCTTCGGTGTCGAACAGGAATTCGGCCAGGGCCTTGCACAGCTCGGTCTTGCCCACACCGGTCGGGCCTAGGAACATGAACGAACCACTTGGCCGGTTCGGGTCGGAAAGGCCTGCACGCGAGCGGCGTACCGCGTTGGCTACGGCGGTCACCGCCTCGTGCTGGCCGATTACGCGCTGGTGCAGCAGGTCTTCCATTTTCAGCAGTTTTTCGCGCTCGCCTTCCAGCATCTTGGCCACCGGGATGCCGGTCCACTTGGACACTACTTCGGCAATCTCTTCCTCGGTCACCTTGTTGCGCAGCAGCTGGTTTTCGGTCTTGCCATGCTGGTCGACCATCTGCAGGCTGCGCTCTAGGTCCGGGATAACCCCGTACTGCAGTTCGGCCATGCGGTTCAGGTCGCCTTTGCGACGGGCCGCTTCCAGCTCCTGGCGGGCTTGCTCGATCTTTTGCTGGATCTGCGCCGAGCCCTGCACTTCTGCCTTCTCGGACGCCCAGATTTCTTCGAGGTCGGAATACTCACGCTCCAGGCGCTCGATTTCCTCGGTCAGCTTCTCCAGGCGCTTCTTGGCTGCTTCGTCTTCTTCTTTCTTCAGCGCCTGGGATTCCACCTTCAGCTGGATCAGGCGACGGTCGAGGCGGTCGAGCACTTCCGGTTTGGAGTCGATCTCCATGCGGATACGGCTGGCCGCTTCGTCGATCAGGTCGATGGCCTTGTCCGGCAGCTGGCGGTCGGTGATGTAGCGGTGGCTGAGCTTGGCCGCAGCAATGATCGCGCCGTCGGTGATGGCCACCTTGTGGTGCACTTCATAGCGCTCTTTGAGGCCACGCAGGATGGCGATGGTGTCTTCCTCGCTCGGCTCCTCCACCAGTACCTTCTGGAAGCGTCGCTCCAGGGCGGCGTCCTTCTCGATGAACTGGCGGTATTCGTTGAGCGTGGTGGCACCGACGCAATGCAGTTCGCCACGAGCCAGCGCCGGCTTGAGCATGTTGCCGGCGTCCATGGCGCCTTCGCCTTTACCGGCACCGACCATGGTATGCAGCTCGTCGATGAACAGGATGATCTGGCCTTCCTGCTTGGACAGCTCGTTGAGCAACGACTTGAGGCGCTCTTCGAACTCACCGCGGTACTTGGCACCGGCGATCAGCGCGCCCATGTCCAGCGCCAGCAGGCGCTTGCCCTTGAGGCCGTCCGGCACTTCACCGTTGATGATGCGCTGGGCCAGGCCTTCGGCGATGGCAGTCTTGCCCACGCCGGGTTCGCCGATCAGCACGGGGTTGTTCTTGGTACGGCGCTGCAGCACCTGCACGGTGCGGCGTATCTCGTCGTCACGGCCGATGACCGGGTCCAGCTTGCCCTCTTCGGCACGCTTGGTCAGGTCTACGGTGTACTTGTCCAGCGCCTGGCGCGACTCTTCGGCATTGGCGTCATTCACCGCCGCGCCGCCGCGCAGGTTGTTGATGGCGTTTTCCAGGGCCTTCTTGCTCACGCCCTGGCTGAGCAGCAGCTTGCCGAGCTTGCTGTTCTCATCCATGGCGGCGAGCAGCACCAGCTCGCTGGAAATGAACTGGTCGCCCTTCTGCTGGGCCAGGCGGTCGGCCTGGTTGAGCAGGCGCGCCAAGTCCTGCGACATGTTCACATCGCCGGTGGGGTTCTGGATTTTCGGCAGCTGGTCGAGTTCTTTTACCAGTGTCTGGCGCAGGTTGTTGATGTCGAAGCCGACCTGCATGAGCAGTGGCTTGATCGAACCACCTTGCTGCTCGATCAACGCCTGCAACAGGTGCAGGGGTTCGATGGCAGGGTGGTCCATGCCAACGGCCAGGGACTGGGCATCGGATATCGCTAATTGAAGCTTGCTGGTCAAACGGTCTATTCGCATGGGGATACCTTCCTGTAAGGGCAGGTCGGAGCGATGGACAGCGCCTTTGATGAAGAAACCTGCCTGAGATGACCTTATAGATAAGGGTGATTCTGGAGGTTTCAAGCGTAGCGGGGTTGACTAAAGTCAGCTTTATGGATTAGCGGTGCCCCAATCGCCGGCTTGCCGGCGATGAGGCCGGGACTGTCAGCGAGGATCCAGCCAGACCAAAGAAGCAAACCGCCCACCCTGTGGGGTGCGGCGATAGGAGAAAAACCGCTCATCGCTGACGGTGCAAAAGCCACCGCCATAAACAGCTGTCACACCGCGCGCCGCCAGGCGAATGCGCGCCAGCGCATAGATGTCGGCCATCAGCTTGCCCGGCCGCTCGCCCTCGACAAAGGCCTTGGCAGCCTCCGGGTGCACAGCGGTGAAGGCATCCCGCACTTCCAGGCCCACTTCGAATGCCTGCGGGCCGATGGCAGGCCCCAACCACACCAGCACCTCTTCAGGCGACAATGCCAGGCGCTCCAGCGTGGTTTCCAGCACGCCACCGGCCAGCCCGCGCCAGCCCGCATGTGCGGCAGCCACACGGGTGCCCGCACGGTCGCAGAACAGCACGGGCAGGCAGTCGGCAGTCATTACGGTACAGGCAATGCCTGGCTGGTCGGTCCAGCTGGCGTCGGCTTCGGCGACCACCGATGGGTCGGCATCCGCCACGATCAGGCCATGCACCTGCTTGAGCCAGCCGGGCTGAATGGCAAATTCGTCGCTCAGGCGGCGGCGGTTCTCGGCGACCGCAAGCGGGTCGTCGCCCACGTGGTCACCGAGGTTGAAGGATTCATAGGGCGGCAGGCTAATGCCACCCTGGCGGGTGGTGACACAGGCGCGAACCGAGGCCGGGGCCGGCCAGTCGGGGAACAGCAGCGCCTGCGTCAGGCCACTCATCCGATAAACGCCTCGCGGTCCTGGTTCAGCAGCGACAGCAACCAGACGAAGTCATCCGGCAGTTCCGACGCCCACTCCATGCGCTCACCGGTAGTGGGGTGGTCCAGCGCCAGGAAGCGTGCGTGCAGGGCCTGGCGCGGGAAGGTCTTGACCGCCTCGACCATGGTCGGGCTGGCTGCCGGCGGGATGCGGAAGCGGCCGCCGTAGGTCTGGTCGCCGACCAGCGGGAAACCGACATGGGCCATGTGCACACGGATCTGGTGAGTACGGCCGGTTTCGAGCTTGACCCGCACGTGGGTGTGCGAACGGAAGCGCTTGAGCACACGGTAGTGGCTGACCGCCGGCTTGCCGCCTTCGGTCACCGCCATACGCTGGCGTGCACCACCGTGACGGCCGATCGGGGCGTTGATCTTGCCGCCGGCAGTCACCACGCCGATCACGATGCACTCGTAGATCCGGCTGACCGTACGGCTCTGCAGCTGCTCGACCAGCTTGGTCTGCGCCTGCAGGGTCTTGGCCACGACCATCAGGCCGGTGGTGTCTTTGTCCAGGCGATGGACAATGCCAGCGCGCGGTACGTTGACGATATCCGGCACATGGTGCAGCAAGGCGTTGAGCAATGTGCCACTGGCGTGCCCGGCAGCCGGGTGCACGACCAGCCCGGCCGGCTTGTTGATCACCATGATCTGGTCGTCTTCGTAGACGATGTCCAGCTCGATGTCTTCGGCGATCCACTCGCCCTGGGCCTCTTGCTCGGCCTCAAGTGCAAGCATGGAGCCACCATGGACGGTGTCTCGAGGGCGCACGACGGCACCATCGACCGTCAGGCGGCCCTCTTTGATCCACGAAGTAAGCCGCGAACGCGAGTACTCGGCGAACAATTGGGCGGCGACCTGGTCGAGGCGTTGACCGCCCAGTTCGGACGGTACCTCTGCGCTAAGTTGAATGATCTCGGACATGCTCGATTCGGCGGGCGCACAGCCTTTGGTTTCGGCTGCGAGCTTGTGGTTAAATACGGCTTCTTTTGTCCCGGGGTTGGCCGGGGCGCTCATCATAACAGGACGGCACCGCCCAAGACAGCGGCCGTCAAAGGGACGCAAGCCGCTATGCAAGTGAAACACCTGCTGCTGATCGCCATCCTCGGGCTTACCGCGGCCTGTTCCTCTAATAAAGAGGTCATTGACGAGAACCTCAGCGAGGCCGAGCTGTATCAGCAGGCCCAGGCTGATCTGGACAACTCCAGCTACAACAGCGCCGTGAACAAGCTCAAGGCCCTGGAGTCGCGCTACCCGTTCGGCCGTTACGCCGACCAGGCGCAGCTCGAGCTGATCTACGCCAACTACAAGAATTCCGAGCCCGAGGCTGCCAAGTCGGCTGCCGAGCGCTTCATCCGCCTGCACCCGCAGCACCCGAACGTCGACTACGCCTACTACCTCAAGGGCCTGACCTCGTTTGACCAGGACCGCGGCCTGGTGGCGCGCTTCCTGCCGCTGGACATGACCAAGCGTGACCCGGGTGCCGCCCGCGACTCGTACAACGAATTCGCCCAGCTGACCAGCCGCTTCCCCAACAGCCGCTACGCCCCGGACGCCAAGCAGCGCATGATCTACCTGCGCAACCTGCTGGCGTCTTATGAAATCCACGTGGCCGACTACTACCTGAGCCGCCAGGCTTACGTGGCCGCCGCCAACCGTGGCCGCTACGTGGTGGAAAACTTCCAGGAAACCCCATCGGTCGGCGACGGTCTGGCCGTGATGGTCGAGGCGTACCAAAAGATGCACCTGGACGATCTGGCCGCCACCAGCCTGGAAACCCTCAAGCTCAACTACCCTGACCACCCGAGCCTGGTCGATGGCGAGTTCCAGCCCAAGCAGACCGAGTCTGACGGCCGCGGCTGGCTGTCCAAGGCCACCCTGGGCCTGATCGAAACCGACGCGCCACTGCCACCAGGTGAAACCCGCGCCAACCAGGACGTGGTCCGCCAGTTCCAGGATGCCCGCGCCGAGATGCCGCAGGACTTGCTGCCCAAAGATGAAAACGGCGACCCGATCCTGCCGGAAGGGCCGAAAGAAGCCGAAAAAGACCGCTCCTGGTTCAGCTACATGACCTTTGGTCTGTTCGACTGATTCAACGGGGTGCGAGAAAGGGAGACTGAGGTCTCCCTTTTTTATTGGCCTCGTCCTAGACTGTCGCCTCAATCAATAGACAAGCTGGACACCATGGTTCGCCTACTTTTCTGGATCGCCCTGATCGCCGCCGCGTTCTGGCTGTGGCGCAAATTCAAGATCAGCCAGCAGTCGCCGTCCGAGCCGAAACTCGACGACCCGCTGAAGATGGTGCGCTGCGCCCACTGCGGCGTGCACCTGCCCAATGATCGGGCGCTGCAGCAAGGCAGTCAGTGGTATTGCAGCCAGGCGCACCTTCAGCAAGGGCCTGGCCAGCAAGACTGAGCCAATACCTCACGGGCCTCATCGCCGGCAAGCCGGCTCGCACGCTGTATCCTGTGGGAGATTCTATGGTTGAAAACAACGGTCTTTAGGCCGTTCTGCTTACGTATTCCTCCTTCTTCTTCATCAG
>NZ_CDRVFO010000018.1:0-107045 GCF_977070485.1 Lelliottia jeotgali | reverse complement strand
CGGCAAGCCGGCTCCCACAGAGATCCTGTAGGAGCCGGCTTGCCGGCGATGAGGCCGGGACTGGCTTAGCCCTCCAGCTCGGCCCAGCGCTCTACCAAGGCATCCAGCTCGCCCTGCATCTGCTCCAGCTTCGCCAGCACCGCCGAGGTCTCCTCGATCGGCCGCTGATAGAAGCCCGGCGCGTTGACTTCTTCCTGGGCCACCGCCATACGCTGCTCGACCGCATCGATCTGCCCAGGCAGCATCTCCAGTTCCCGCTGCAGTTTGTAGCTGAGCTTCTTCTTCGAGGCATCCGCTGCGGCTGGGGCTGGCGCCGGAGCCACCTGCTCGTCCTGCTTCTCGACCACTGCACTGTTGAGCTCGGATTTGCCACCCTTGCTCTCGGTCACGCCCAACAGCTTCGGCGAACCGCCCTGGCGAATCCAGTCCTCATAGCCGCCAACATATTCACGTACCTTGCCCTCGCCCTCGAACACCAGCGTGCTGGTGACGACGTTGTCGAGGAAGGCCCGGTCGTGGCTGACCATCAGCACGGTGCCCTTGTAATTGCACAGCACCTCTTCAAGCAGCTCGAGGGTTTCCACGTCCAGGTCGTTGGTCGGTTCGTCCAGTACCAGCAGGTTGGCCGGTTTGCTGAACAATTTGGCCAGCAGCAGGCGCGCCCGCTCACCGCCAGACAGCGCCTTGACCGGCGTGCGGGCACGCTGGGGGCTGAACAGGAAATCGCCCAGGTAGCTGAGCACGTGACGGTTCTGGCCGTCGATTTCAATGAAATCGCGACCCTCGGCCAGGTTATCGATCACGGTTTTTTCCAGATCGAGCTGGTGGCGCATCTGATCGAAGTAGGCGACTTCCAGTTTGGTGCCGCGCTCGACCTTGCCCGAGGTAGGCTCAAGATCACCGAGCATCAGCTTGAGCAGCGTGGTCTTGCCGGTACCGTTGGCGCCCAGCAGGCCAATGCGGTCCTGACGCTGCAGGACCATGGAGAAGTCCTTGACCAGCATCGGCCCTCCAGCGTGATGGAAGCTGACATTCTCCAGCACCATCACCTGCTTGCCGGATTTCTCTGCGGCCTCGATCTGGATATTCGCCTTGCCCTGACGATCCCGCCGCTCGCTGCGCTCGACACGCAAGGCCTTGAGTGCGCGCACCCGGCCTTCGTTACGGGTACGGCGGGCCTTGATACCCTGCCGGATCCACACTTCTTCCTGGGCAAGACGCTTGTCAAACAGGGCGTTGGCCGTCTCTTCGGCGGCCAGCGCAGCTTCCTTGTGTACCAGGAAACTGGCGTAGTCACCGTTCCAGTCGATCAGCCCGCCGCGATCCAGTTCGAGGATGCGGGTTGCCAGGTTCTGCAGGAAGGAACGGTCGTGGGTAATGAACAGCACCGCGCCGTTGAAACCGCGCAGGGCCTCTTCGAGCCAGGCGATGGCACCGATGTCCAGGTGGTTGGTCGGCTCGTCGAGCAGCAGCAGGTCGGGTTCGGACACCAGCGCCTGAGCCAGCAGCACGCGGCGGCGCCAGCCACCGGACAGCTCGGCCAGGGTTTTGTCGGCAGGCAGCTGCAGACGGCTCAAGGTGCTTTCCACCACCTGCTGCAGGCGCCAGCCGTCACGGGCTTCCAGTTCGTGCTGAACATGCATGAGTTTGTCCAGGTCATCGTCGCCCTGGATGTTCTGGCTGAGGTGGTGGAATTGGGCAAGCAGTTCGCCAACGCCGTCCAGGCCTGCGGCCACCACGTCGAACACTGTCCGCTCGTCAGCCACTGGCAATTCTTGTGGCAGTTCGCCAATCTTCAAGCCGGGTGCGCGCCAGATCTCTCCGTCGTCGCCCTTCTGCTCGCCCTTGACCAGGCGCAACATGCTCGACTTGCCGGTGCCATTGCGGCCGATGATGCACACCCGCTCGCCACGGGCGATCTGCCAGGACACTTTGTCCAGCAGCGGCATCGCGCCGAATGCGAGGGACACATCGCTGAATTTGAGCA
Source organism: Lelliottia jeotgali (assembly GCF_977070485.1). NCBI lineage: Bacteria > Pseudomonadati > Pseudomonadota > Gammaproteobacteria > Enterobacterales > Enterobacteriaceae > Lelliottia > Lelliottia jeotgali. The sequence continues at coordinate 105,058 of NZ_CDRVFO010000018.1, read as the reverse complement.
GGGTCATGTTCGTCTCCAGAAAGCGGGCGCGCATTCTACCTGAGTTGGCCCGTTCCGGCATTAAGTTGACCGCGCTGCCAGGGCATTGCGACATCCGGTCGAACTTAATGCCTTGATACAAGCACAGTGCTTTCACCCGCTGCCGGCAAACAGCTAAGCTAGAACAATAGCTTCCAACAGTGCTGGCTCCGCCGTCACTTTCCCATGGTTCAACTGCCCGGACGTATCATGCGCAGCCGCCTGTTACAGATTGCTTCCTGCCTGCTGCTTACCGCCGCCACCGCCAGCGCGGCGCAGGCCATAGACCTCTCTCAGCAACGTCAGTACTACGACGAGGCCAAGCGTGCATTGGCCAAGGGCGACAAGGGCCCTTACCTTCGCTACGCCCAGGCCCTGCGCGACTATCCGCTGACGCCCTATCTGGCCTACGACGAACTGACCGCTCGGCTGAAAAGCGCCAGCAACCAGGAAATCGAAGCGTTCCTGGCCAAACATGGCGACCTTCCCCAGGCCAACTGGATGAAACTGCGCTGGTTGCGCTGGCTGGCCGAACGCAGCGAGTGGAACACCTTCGTCAAATACTATGACCCCAAGCTCAACTTCACCGAACTGGACTGCCTCAACGGCCAGTACCAGCTGAGCCATGGCCTGCGCGCCGAAGGTTATGCCAGCGCCGAAAAACTGTGGAACGTGGGCAAGTCGCAACCGGCCGCCTGCGACACCCTGTTCGGTATGTGGGCCGCCGAAGGTCAGCTGACTGAGGCCAAGCGCTGGAACCGTGCCAAGTTGGCAGCCCAGGCGCGTAACTACTCCCTGGCCAACAGCCTGGTCAAATCGCTGACCACGCTTGGCCCGCAAGGCCGCCTGCTGGTCGATGTCGCGCAAAAGCCAGAACTGCTCAACCAGCCGTCGCGCTTCACACCGGTCAACGAGGCCATGTCCGATGTCGTCAGCCTGGGCCTGCGCCGCCTGGCTCGCCAAGACCCTGAACGCGCCATGGCCCTGCTTGACGACTACGCCCAGCGCATGCACTTCTCCCGCGATGAAAAAGTGGCTATCGCTCGTGAAATCGGCCTGACCCTGGCACGCCGCTATGACCCACGCGCTCTTGACCTGATGACGCGCTACGACCCTGAGCTGCGGGACAACACGGTCAGCGAATGGCGTCTTCGCCTGCTGCTGCGCCTGGGCCGCTGGGAAGATGCCTACGAACTGACCAAGCGCTTGCCGCAGGACCTGGCCAGCAGCAGCCGCTGGCAATACTGGCAAGCGCGCAGCCTGGAACTGGCCCAGCCAAACAACCCGCAAAGCCTGTTGCTGTACAAGAGCGTGGCGCGCGAACGGGATTTTTACGGATTCCTCGCGGCCGACCGGGCGCAAACGCCCTACCAGCTCAACAACAGACCACTGGTACTGAGCCCGCAACTGGTCAGCAAAGTACGCAATACTCCGGGCATCCAGCGCGCCCTGGAGTTCCACGCCCGCGGCCAGATCGTCGACGGTCGCCGCGAGTGGTATCACGTTAGCCGCCACTTCAGCCGCGACGAAATGGTTGCCCAGGCGCGCCTGGCCTATGACCTACGCTGGTATTTCCCGGCCATTCGCACCATTAGCCAGGCCAAGTACTGGGACGACCTCGATATCCGCTTCCCGATGGCCCACCGCGACACGCTGGTACGCGAAGCCAAGGTGCGTGGGTTGCACTCAAGCTGGGTGTTCGCGATCACACGCCAGGAAAGCGCTTTCATGGAGGATGCGCGCTCCAGTGTAGGTGCCAGCGGCCTCATGCAGTTGATGCCGGCCACAGCCAAGGAAACCGCGCGCAAGTTCAGCATTCCGCTGGCGTCGCCGCGCCAGGTGCTCAACCCGGACACGAACATTCAGCTGGGCGCAGCTTATCTGAGCCAGGTACACGGCCAGTTCAACGGCAATCGGGTGCTGGCGTCGGCAGCGTACAACGCCGGCCCCGGGCGCGTACGCCAATGGCTCAAGGGTGCCAAGCACCTGAGCTTCGATGTGTGGGTGGAATCGATTCCGTTCGACGAGACGCGTCAGTATGTGCAGAACGTGCTGTCTTACTCGGTGATCTACGGGCAGAAGCTCAATGCACCGCAGCCGTTGGTAGATTGGCACGAGCGGTATTTCGACGACATGTGAAGCAATGCTGCCTCTTCGCGAGCCAGCTCGCGAAGAGGCAGTACTTGCTACCACTACTCCAGTACTTCGACCTCCATCCCCACCTCAAGCCGACCACAGCCATCCACAGCCAGGTTCTGCCCGAACAGGATGTCACCTTCGCGCTCGCGAAAGGTCTTGAGGGTGGTCAAAGGCTCCCGGTCCGGGCTGCGCTCTCCGGTTTCAGGGTCCAGCGTGGTGAAGATGCACCGCACGCTCGGCTTAAGCACGCGAAACTCAAGCCCGCCAATACGAATGCGCTTCCAGCCGTCTTCGGCAAACGGCTCTGCGCCGTGCACCACCAAGTTCGGTCGAAAACGCAGCATCTCCATTGGCCGGCCAATCCGCCGGTTCAGCTCTTGCAGCGAACCCTGGCCAATCAGTAGTAACGGAAACCCATCGGGGAAAGCCGCCCTGTCGCTGTTCAAGCCATAACCGCTTGGCAGGTATCGCGCCCGATGCTCCGGGCAGTGGACCAGTCGCACTGGCTTGCCGAGCACTTGCGACAGCCAGGCTGCTGCTTCATCGCCGGCATCCGGCACACGCAGCGTGTCGCGCCAGATGGTCACCCCGCGCAGGCCATCATCTGCAGGCGGCACCGCCACATGCAGAGGTGGCAGCCCCGGCGCCTCCAGCAGCAGCGTACCCGCTTCCCCTTCGCCGGCCTTGAGCTGGCTGAGCTGAGGCCAGGCGCGCTGGGTCAGAAAGCGTCCGTTGTCTTGCTCGACCACCAGCCAGCGCCGGTCACCCGACAAACCCAGATTGTCGACCAGTGAAGCCTCCAGGCGTTGCGCCTGCCCCGATTTCACCGGATACCGATACAGCTCACTCAGAAACATCCCTGCCTGCCTCGTGCCATGCCAAATGCCGAATTATACCCGGCAGCCGCAGGGATCACGCAGTAGTCGAATCCAGCAGCAAACGCTGCTTGACCACGTCGACCAGGCGATCAGGCTGGAACTTGGAAAGGAAATTGTCGCAGCCGACTTTCTTGACCATGGATTCGTTGAAGCTGCCCGACAGCGAGGTGTGCAACACCACGTACAGCTTGCGCAGGCGCGCATCGCTGCGGATTTCTGTGGTCAGCCGATAACCGTCCATTTCAGGCATTTCCGCGTCAGTGAACACCATCAGCAGTTTTTCGCACATATCCTCACCCGCATCGGCCCAGCCCTTGAGCATGCGCAAGGCCTTCAGGCCGTCGCTGGCAACATGCAGTTTCATCCCCAGTTGCGACAGGGTGTCACGCAGCTGCGCCAGCGCCACGCTGGAATCGTCCACCAGTAGCACTTCACGGCCACGAGCGCGAGCCAGTATCGGTTCAGCGAGCTTGTCGTTGGAGACCTTCGCGTTGTAAGGCACGATCTCGGCCAGCACCTTCTCGACATCAATGACCTCCACCAGCTTTTCGTCCACTTTGGTGATGGCCGTAAGGTAATGCTGACGGCCCGCACTGGAAGGCGGCGGCATGATGGCTTCCCAGTTCATGTTGACGATGCGATCGACCCCACCCACCAGGAACGCCTGCACCGAGCGATTGTACTCGGTAACGATGATGGTGCTGTCTGGCCCCGGCTGCAGCGGGCGCATGCCGATTGCCTGAGACAGGTCGATGACCGGCAAGGTTTGCCCACGCAGGTTGACCACGCCACAGACAAACGCGTGGCGCTGTGGCATCAAGGTCAATTTGGGCAATTGCAGCACTTCCTGCACCTTGAACACGTTGATGGCGAACAGCTGGCGCCCGGCCAGGCGGAACATCAGGATTTCCAGGCGGTTCTCACCCACCAGTTGCGTTCGTTGGTCTACCGTGTCGAGAATGCCAGCCATTGGAAAACCCCCAGGCTCAATTCGGAATAATGTGAGTTCATCCACCTTGTATCGGCGGCTGCGTGCGCAGCTTGACCCTTGAACGAAAATGCTTCGCGGGCCAATTGATATCACATTAACATCATGCTTTACTGCAGCCAGCCTTGGATCCATTCCTTAGACAAGCTATCCACCCCTAGAGCAACATCAGGGAAACCCTTAGCGTCAACCGGGTACAACCTGATGTTCGCGCTATCCTTTAGCCATTAATGTGACGCCATTCTCACTGCATGAATGGAGTCAGGCTTTTGCTAGCGAACGACACGGCTTGGCCATCCCCCGCTCCCGCGTTGCGGGCCGGGACCTCATGATGGACAGTTCAGCTTTCGACAGCAGCGCTCTGCAGGACTTTCTGCTGGATGCGCAAGTGTTGCTGACCCAGTCCCAGGAGTGCCTGCAGCACCTGGAACTGATCGCCAATGACCCCGACGCCTGCCATTGCCTCATCAACACCCTCGATACTCTTGCCCGGCGCGCCAGCGGCCTGGGCCTGCTTGAAGTCGCCAACTACGCCTCTGCCTTGCAGCAACTGCTCGCTCCGGCCTGCATGCAGCTGCACCTGCACAATCAAGCCTTGCCTGCATTGGCGGCCTGCCTGACCCTGCTGGCCTGGCAACTGGAGCTTGTCGATGCGCACACAGGGCGACTCGCCCTTGATGCCAGTGAACAAACCACCTTGCTGGCCGAACTGGCGAACGCACTGGACCAGCCATTGCCGCAAACGTGTGCGCCTTGCCAGGAAACGCGCAGCGATTGTGCTGACACGCACCAGGCCGGCCTCATGGCCAATCGCCCAACTTGCTCAAACAAACGCACTAGCAGTCATTGACAACCTGCAACTAAGGTGACGCTGTAATACCGAATCAGGATCCAACTTGTGAACGGCTGAAAGTTGCTACACCCTGCAATACCGGACTTCGCGCAAGTTGATCTGAGCAGGCCATCCAGGCCAATCAATGGTGGCTATTTGCTGCTCGAATCAGGCATTGCCTCCCCTTGATCGCCCCGCAAACCTTGAGGTTTCAAAGCATTACCCACTCGCGACCAAACAGGCCTGAAGTGATACCATGCACACTAACAAGTACCGGTCACCCGTATATGGATCGCCTCAACGCGCACTTGGCGATTATTGAAAGCACTACGCCAAAGCCTCCGGCAAGACATGCGCAAGGCCTCCATCAGCAAGGTTTCAGTGGCTTCCCATCTATGCTCCCACGCTTGAAGAATGCTCTGCGTTGCCGCTCCCTCCCCACTGTGCTGCGCTGGGCGACCGCATTACTGTGCGTGGCGTCACTTTTTGCCAACCTGCTGCTGTTCACTGGCGGGCATGCCATACCGGCCAGCCTGATGCTGTTACAGCTGATGGCAATGTTCGGGGTCGGCTGGCACCTGAGCCAGGGTGCCAGGTCTATAAGCTTGCGCCCGGCAGAACTGGCCGATCGCATGCTCAAAGTCCAGGAAAGCGAACGCCAGCACCTGAGCCGCGAACTGCATGACGACATAGGCCAACTGCTGACCGCTGCCAAATTGCAGCTGGAGTGGTTGCAGCGGCGGCTGCCAAGCGATGTGCAGGCCCAATGCGGCACCCTGTGCAGCACACTCGATGACACTCTGAGCAAGGTGCGTGATGTCTCTGCACTCCTCAATCCACGGCAGTTGGCAAGTCTTGGCTTGGAAGCCAGCTTGCGTGCACATCTGGTGCGCACGCTAGGAAGCACCGACATGCATTGGAGCCTGGAGTGTCATCAAAGGCTGGGTGGCATTTGCGAGGAGGTGACCATGGCTGCTTTTCGCATCGCGCAAGAAGCGGTCACCAACATATTGCGCCATGCCAAGGCGCGCAACCTGACCATCCGCCTGCAGCGCAGCCCCGCCGGCCTGACCTTGTCGATAGAGGACGATGGCCAGGGCTTCATCCCCGCCGCCAATCCGGCTGAGGCAGGCCAGCGCGGGATGGCCGGCATGCAGGAGCGTGCCACAGCGCTCCAGGGCACACTGAAAATTACCAGCCAGCTGGGCCTCGGTACCCGGATCGAGGTCTTGTTCCCATGGACACCACGTACCCATGAACGCGCCAGGACACCTGCTATCCGATGACCTGTAGACTGCTGCTGGTCGATGACCACTCGCTGATTCGAGCCGGGGTACGTGCTCTGGTGTCTGACATACCAGGCTACACCGTGGTCGGGGAAGCCGACGATGGCGGCCAACTGCTAGAGCAAGCCCAGCAGCTGGCGCCGGACATCATACTGCTCGACATTTCCATGCGCTCGACCAGCGGCCTTGATGCCCTCACCCTGCTGCGCGCCTCTGGCAGTACCTGCAAAGTACTGATCCTGTCCATGCACACCGACCCGGACCTGATCATGCGCGCCCTGGAAAGCGGCGCCCACGGCTACCTGCTCAAAGATGCAACCGCAAAGGAGCTGGAGCAGGCACTGGCCGCGCTACGCAGTGGCGAGCGCTACCTCAGCCCAGCCATAGCCCACACGGTGATCAACCAGGCACTCATGCGTGCGCAGCATGGCAAGCAGGCAAACATCGACCGCCATAACCTAACTGCACGGCAACTGGAAATTCTGCGCCTGATCGTACGGGGCAAATCCACTCGCGAAATCGCTGCCGGGCTTGCCCTTTCGATCAAAACGGTGGAAACCCATCGCTCGCAGATCATGAAACGCCTGCAGATCTACGATGTCGCCGGCCTGGTACTGTTCGCCGTACGCGAGAAAATCATCAGCCTGGATGACTGAGCAGCGGCGAATTTGGCGGCAGGTGCAGGCGCAGCGCCGCAGGCAGGGCCTCGAAGCGCAGGCTGTCAGCCTGTAACGGCTCACCATCGAGGTTGATGTCCAGGCCTTGGGAGCTCTTGATCTCGACCCAGGGCAAGCGCGCCCGAACGAACAGCCCTTCGCCGGCCAGCAGCTCACGCAGCGCCCCCACCACTTCTTGCGGTGCCGGCAGGATAGCGATGTCGAGCAGGCCGTCATCCACCAGGGCATCGGCGCACAGAACCTGACCGCCACCTGCCTGGCGGCCGTTGCCGATGCCTAGCGCCAGCAAGTCACCCTGCCAGTGAAAGTCCGGGCCTGTCAGCTCCACCGACGCGGCCTGCAACTCACTGAAGCGCGACAGCCCGGTGAACAGGTAAGCCGCTGCGCCCAGCACCTTCTTCAGGTCCTCGGAGGTGTTGGCCGTGACCTGACTGCCGAACCCGCCCGTGGCCATGTTCAGAAACATCTGGTCGCCAACCTTGCCCAGGTCGATTGGCCGGGCCGGCATATCCAGCAGCGCCAGTGCCTCAGCCGGCTGCAATGACACGCCAGCAGCCTTGGCGAAATCATTGGCGGTGCCCAAAGGCAGCAATGCCAGGCTGGCCTGCGTTTGTGCCTGCCCCATGGCTTCGGCCACATCGCGCAAAGTACCGTCGCCGCCTCCTGCGACCACATGGGTGTAGCCAGCCGCCAGCGCCTCGGCAACCAGCCGCTGGGCATCACCCGCTTCCCAGGTCACCCGCACGTCCAGCGTCCAGCCCCGCTCACGCTGGGCGAGTACGGCCTCGCGCACATCTTCGTTCATCGCCTGCTTGCCGTGCAGGATCACCATTGCCTTACCCATCACGCTTCTCCCAAGGGACCGCTCATTGCAGATCTCGACCACAGGCGTCGGCAGATTGCTGCATGCACTAGCTGACCAGGCGCCAACGCCAGACAAGTATTTGAACAAAAACCAGTCAGGCCCACATCAACAGGATTGAAAGCTTCGGCCATCAGGCGCATGATCGACAAATATTTGGCCAACACTGGCATGAAATAATAAAAAAGTCGGTTTTTTGACTTTTTTGCCGCCGGAACGCTGGCAGCTCACAAGTTGCCCCCTTAGCGCTACGTGCAGCGCCGAGTTGAGATTGTGAAATGAGCGTACTGATCCCCTGCATGATCGACAGAAACGAATACCTGAGCGAAGACGATAGCGTGGGCTTTACTGAAATGTATGGACGCGTCCCGGTTGCAGCCATCGGCTGACTGCCAACGGGCGCGTTTTTTGTCTGCAGCCTTTAGCGAGGATTGTGGTTCATGCGCATACTCTGGACGCTGCCCTACCTGCCCTGGCCAACCACCAGCGGCAGCAAGACCCGGCAATACCATCTGCTGCGCGCCCTTGCGCAGCACGGGCACCGGATCACCTTGCTGGTGCAGTCAAAAATCCCGCTCAACGATGCCACCCGCGAAGCGCTGGAGCCACTGGTCGAACGGCTGATCGTACTTCCACGCCGAGCACTGCACAGCCCGCTCAACCTGCTGGCCTCACCGATCATCGACTACCCCATGCGGGCAATCATCAATGGCTTGGCGCCCTGCCTGCGCCACCGTTTCGAGCAGTTGCTGGACGAGCCCTGGGACGTCATCCAGATAGAGCACAGTTACGGCTTCCAACCTTTTGAAAAAGCCCTGCAGGCCCGCGCACTACCCTACATGCTCAGCGAACACACACTCGAATCGGTGATGGGCGCTGCCTGCCATGACCGCTTGCCGCTTTGGCTACGCCCGCTCAACGCGTTCGACCGCTGGCGCTATCGTCGCTGGGAGCAACGCGTACTTTGCCAGCCCACCGAAGTGGTGGCAGTGAGCGCCCATGATGCCGAACTGATCAGCCAGATCAGCGGGCGCCCAGTGAACGTAGTGGTCAACGGTGTGGATTGCGAGTATTACAAACAGGTATGTCCCGCACTGCACAGTCAGCGACTTCTGTTCGTTGGCAACTTCGAATACGGTGCGAACCTTGAGGCCATCGAATGGGCGCTGGAAGAAATACTGCCGCAGGTGTGGATGAGCAACCCTGCGGTGCGCCTGGCCATAGCCGGGCATGCCATGCCGGCCTCATGGAAGCTGCACTGGAATGATCCACGTATCGAATGGCTAGGTTATCGCCCTGACCTTCGCGAACTGCAGCGGCGCTCGGCGTTGTTCTTCGCCCCCCTGCGCTACGCCGGCGGCTCCAAAGTCAAGATTCTCGAAGCCATGGCTGCCGGGCTGCCGGTGATCACCACCAGCAAGGGCGTTTCAGGCCTTGCCGTGGACAACGGCGAGCATTACCTGGGCAGCGATGACGGTGACCAGTTGGCACTGCTGATTACCCAATTGCTCAACCAACCCTGGCGCATGCGCCAACTGAGCGAAGCCGGCCGCCAGTTTGCCCGGCACCGTCATGACTGGAGCGTGGCGGCGCAGCAACTGGAGAACGTACACATGCGCCTGACGCAGTCAGCGCCTGCCACCGCCCCGCAACCTATAGATCCCTGGCTAGGGCGATCAACCAAGTAGTTCGCTCAACGGTATGAACTGTACACTGTCACCCTGCTGCAGCGTACTGCCTTCGCGAACCTCCACCAAGCCCTCAGCCCAGGCGGCGCTGCGCAGCACGCCAGAGCTCTGGTTCTTGTAGATGCGCACCCGGCCGTTGTCGATACGCGCCCGCAGGTATTCGCGCCGGGTTCCGGCCTTGGGCCAATCGAAACCGGCAGGCACATCGAAACGTAGCGGAGTGACATCGGCCACCCCTTGACGGCGAAGCAAGTACGGGCGCGTGAGCAGGCTGAAAGTGACCAGGGTCGACGCCGGATTGCCTGGCAGCCCGATCACCGGCACACCTTGAAAATGACCGAACGTCAGCGGCTTGCCCGGTTTGATCGCCAGCTTCCACAGGGCCAACTCGCCCGCCTCACGCAGCGCCGCGCCCAGGTAATCGGCCTCGCCCACGGAAACACCGCCGGTGGACAGGATCAGGTCGACATCACCCAGGCTGGCCAGGCACTGGCGAGTCCGCACCAGGTCATCAGGCAGGATGCCCATGTCGCGCACTTCACAGCCCAGGCGTTGCAACCAGCTGACCAGCAGGCGGCGGTTGCTGTTGTAGATCTGCCCTGGGCCCAGTGGCAAACCTGGCTCGACCAGCTCGTCGCCGGTAGACAACACTGCCACCCGTACCCGACGCACCACCTGCAGTTGAGCATGGCCCAGGGTTGCGGCCAACCCCAGCTCGATTGGGCCCAGGCGCGTTCCTGCGACCATCACCTGTTCGCCCTGACGTGTTTCCTGGCCTTGGGGGCGGACATTCTGCTCAGGCCTCATCAGCTCGAGGAAACGCACCCGCCCATCCTCCAGCACCTCGGTGTTTTCCTGCATCTCGACGCAGTCGGCACCGGCCGGCAGCGGGGCACCGGTGAAGATCCGCGCGCATGTGCCGGCCTGCAACGGCTCGGGCGCGTGCCCAGCAAAAATGCGCTGGCTGACGTACAACGGCTGGCCTTGGTAATCGGCCAGGCGCAGTGCGTAGCCATCCATGGCACTGTTGGGCCAGGGCGGCAGGTCGAGCGAGGCAACCAGGTCGGTCGCCAGCACCCGGCCCTCGGCCTCCGCCAGCAAGACGGTTTCGGTGTCCTTGATCGGCGCGGCTTCGGCCAAGGCCAGCAGGCGCTCCAGCGCTTCTTCCACCGGCATCAATGGCCGGGCCTGCGGCGCCTCAGCCACGGCTTTCACAGGCCCCTGCCTGCTTCAGGTGTGCAACGAAATTGCACGGGCGATGGCGGGCATCGAGCTGCTCGGCAAGGATGCCGTCCCAGCCAGTGCGTACGGCATTGGTGGAGCCCGGCAGGCAGCATACCAGCGTGCCGTTGGCCAGGCCGGCCAAAGCGCGCGACTGAACGGTGGACGTGCCGATGTCGGCAACGGAGATCTGCCGGAACAGCTCGCCGAAGCCTTCCACCTGCTTGTCCAGCAGGCAGGCCACAGCCTCAGGCGTGCTGTCGCGCCCCGTGAAGCCGGTGCCACCGGTGATCAGCACGACCTGCACGCGGTCATCGGCGATCCAGGTGGCCACCTGGGCGCGGATCTTGTAGAGATCGTCCTTGAGCAGCTTACGCTCAGCCAGCTGGTGGCCCGCCGCAGTCAGGCGGTCGACGAACATCTGCCCGGAGGTATCGGTTTCAAAGGTTCGGGTATCGCTTACCGTCAGCACGGCAATATTCAGGGCCACGAAGGGGGTATCTGCCTTGGCTTTCATGAGTGTCCATCGCAGGGGGGAAGGGATGGCCGCATTTATATCACAGGCTGCCCTGCGGCAACCTTGACAGACCCAGGTCAATACCCAGGGATTGGCGCTATGCTGCACTGTAGAAGGAACTTGCGCAGACGCCTTGCGTCTTAACGTCATCTAGCACCATCGCACTGGAGAAACACGATGATTAAACGGACCCTTCCCGCCTTTATGCTCGCCCTGGGCCTGGGCGCCCTCGCTGGCTGTGCCTCGCCGACCGTGATCACCCTGAACGACGGCCGTGAGATCCAGGCTGTGGACACTCCGTCCTTTGATGAGGACTCTGGCTTCTACGAGTTCGAGCAACTTGACGGCAAGCGTACGCGCCTGAACAAAGACCAGGTTCGTACCGTCAAGGAGCTCTGATCGAGCGCCCTGTTTTGAGCCTAAGCCCTTTTAACAACAAGGGCTTGCGTTCAAAAAAACCATGCAGTAGGATTTCGTTCATCGGAGTGTAGCGCAGCCAGGTAGCGCGTCTCGTTCGGGACGAGAAGGCCGCAGGTTCGAATCCTGTCTCTCCGACCAAATCCTTCAAAAAGCCCGCCATTGTGCGGGCTTTTTGTCATTCGTGATAAGCACTACGCGGTAAGCCGCGAAGTGACCTCACCCAACTGCCCCGACAGCCCATGCAGGCGCTGGCCCGCCTGCTCGGTGTGCTGCACCGCCTGCTGGTTGGCCGTGGCGATGCGGGTAATCTCGATCAGGTTGCGCGAAATATCCTCGGCCACGCTGGTCTGCTCTTCAGCTGCCGTGGCGATCTGCCGGTTCATGTCACGGATGGCCTCAACTGCCGTGGTGATGCGCTGCAGCATCTGCCCAGCCTGCTGCACCTGCTCGGCCCCCTCCTCGCTGCGCTGCTGCCCGCTTTCGATGGCCTTGACCGCCTCAACCGCGCCAGACTGTACGGCCTCGATGATCTGATGGATTTCGGCGATCGACGCCGCCGTGCGCTGAGCCAGGCTACGCACCTCGTCGGCGACCACCGCAAAGCCGCGCCCGGCCTCACCCGCACGTGCCGCCTCGATGGCCGCATTGAGCGCCAGCAGGTTAGTCTGCTCGGCGATACCGCGGATCACTTCCAGCACCTTGCCGATGCGCGAACTGTCATTCTCAAGATCGCGGATTACCGCCGCAGTACCTGCGATCTCCCGGTTGACCACGCCGATGATGTCGATGGTCCGCTGCATGACCTGCTCGCCAGCCTGGGCACTGTGGTCGGCTTCATCGGCCGCACGTGCGGCTTCGGCGGCGTGACGGGCAACCTCCTGGGCAGTGGCGGACATCTCGTGCATCGCCGTGGCCACCTGATCGGTACGCTGGAACTGGTCATGGGTACCGCGCGCCATGTCACCGGCGATGCTGCGCAGTTGGCCACTGGCGCCTTCCAACTCTTGGGCATTGTCCTTAAGGCGGCCAACGGTTTCGGCAAGGAAATCACGCAAGGTATTGGCCGCACGCGCAAGGCGGCCCAGTTCATCCTCGCGACGGCTGTCGACCCGGGCGCCAAAGCGGCCCTGGCTCAATTGCGCTACGTACTCGATCAACTGGCTGATCGGCTCGATCAGGCTGCGGTTGACCCGCCACAGGCTGAGCAAACCGACCAGCAGTGCCGAACCGAGCATCACCAGCATACCCAGCCATACCGTGCGCTCGGCACTGACATTGATGCTGGCGGCGCGCTCACGGGCGTCGGCGCGCAATTGCTCGACCAACGCGCTCATTTGCTCGCTGGCAGCACGGTCGACACCTTTGACCGCCAGATCGCCAGCGACCGGGTCACCACCTGCGGCCAGAAACGCCTGGCGCCCCTGCGCGTAGGCCACACCCAATTGCCGATGGCTGTCACGCAGTTGCTGCAAAGGCTCCTTGAGCTTCTGATCACTGCTGTCGATCAGTTGCCCAAGCAACTGCTGAACCTGCTGCTCACGGGCCTGGAACTGCTGCCAGTATTTCTCCAGCTCGGCCGGCTGACGGCCGCGCAGCAGCACGTTCTTCCACTCCTGCACCTGGATCTTGAACTGCAGGTTGGCTTCATCGATCGATTGCGAGGCCTGCAGCGGTCCATCGACCAACGTGGCATAGCTGCGCACACTGGAGGACAGAAACTGGAAGCACACCAAAGCAATCAGCAGCATCGCCGCCAGGCTACCGCCAAGCAGGGTAAGAATTTGTACTCTGAGGGATTTACGCAACATCGCAGATCTCGGGAACAAGGAATGAGGAAACAGCGTGCCGCTGGCAGCGCCGCCACAGACATCCATGTCCTCGTTCGCAGGCCAAAAAAAAGCTGCCATCAATCGATAGCAGCCAGGTCGAGCACTTACGCAACAGTTGAAGGGATAGTCTCAAGCAATTGCTACAAAAATGTTACAAGCCTTCGATGCGTCAACCTGCGTTGAACTGCAGCGAGGCCAGCCTGGCGTACAGCGGGCTCTTTTCGATCAGTTCACGGTGGGTCCCCACTGCCACCAGACGCCCCTTGTCGATGACCGCGATGCGATCAGCATGCTGCACTGTGGCCAAGCGATGGGCGATGACCAGCGTAGTGCGGCCCGCCATCAGGCTCGCAAGCGCCTGCTGGATCAAGTGCTCGCTCTGCGCATCGAGGGCGCTGGTAGCTTCGTCGAGCAGCAGGATCGGCGCATCCACCAGCAACGCCCGCGCAATCGCCAGACGCTGCCGCTGCCCGCCCGACAGGCCAATACCACCCTCGCCCAGCGGTGTCTGGTATCCCTGCGGCAGTTGCCGGATGAACTCATCGGCATGTGCGCCACGCGCGGCCGCCTCAACCTCGGCCAAGCTGGCCTCGGGGCGCCCATAGCGGATGTTGGCCTCGACGGTACCGCGAAACAGCGAGGGGTTCTGCGCCACCAGGGCGAACTGGCGGCGTAGTTCGCCCAACGCCAGGCTGGTGATTGGCTGATTATCCAGAAGGATGCCCCCCTGCTGGGGGTCGTAGAAGCGCAACAGCAAGTCGAACAATGTCGATTTGCCCGCGCCGGATGGCCCCACCAGCGCCACGGTCTGGCTTGGCTCGATGACCAGGTTCAGGTTGTCGATGGCGGCAACCGATGGCCTGGAAGGGTAAGCAAATACCAGGTTCTTCAGCTCGATACGCCCACCAGCGCGCTGCCGATCCAGCACAAACGGCTGCTCGGTCTCTAGAATGCTGCTGCGCGCTGCCAGCAGTTCGGCGATACGCTCGGCTGCACCGGCGGCGCGCTGCAGTTCGCCGATGACTTCGCTCAGAGTACCGAAGGCACTACCGACGATCAGGCTGTAGAACACGAAGGCTGCCAATTCGCCTGCGGAGATGCGCCCGGCGATTACATCCATGCCGCCGACCCACAACATCACCCCCACCGCGCCCAGCACCAGCACGATGACCAGGGTGATCAACCAGGCCCGTTGTGCGATCCGCTGGCGCGCCACGGCGAAGGCCGCCTCGACCGTTCCAGCGAACAACTGGCGGTCGAGTGCCTGGTGGTTGTAGGCCTGCACGGTCTTGATCTGCCCCAGCGTCTCGGCCACATAGCTGCCCACATCCGCCACACGGTCCTGGCTCTGCCGCGACAGGCTGCGCACGCGCCGGCCAAACAGCAGGATCGGCGCGAGCACCAGCGGCAGGGCCACCACGACGATACTGGTGAGTTTGGGGTTGGTGATGAAAAGCAGCACAACGCCGCCGATCACCATCAGGGCGTTGCGCAGGAACATCGACAGTGACGAGCCGATGACCGCCTGCAGCAATGTGGTATCGGCGGTCAGTCGGGACTGGATTTCCGAGCTGCGGTTGTCTTCGAAAAAGCCAGGGTGCAGGCCTACAAGGTGATCGAACACGGCGCGGCGAATATCGGCCACGCACCGCTCACCGATCCAGGAAACCAGATAGAAGCGGCTGAATGTCCCTGCCGCCAACGCCAGCACCAACAGCAGGAACAGGCCGATGGTCTGATTGAGCTGTTGCGCCGAACGGGTCATGAACCCCTGGTCCACCAACAGGCGGATGCCTTGACCCATGGACAGGGTAATGCCGGCGGTCACTACCAGAGCCAGCAACGCCAACAGCGCTTGGCGACGGTATGGGCGCATGAAATGCCAGCAGAGAAACAAGGCGCGACGCTGACGTGAAGAAACCGGTTCGAGCATGGCGATGGACCACAATGACAGTGAAACAGCAGCCTACCATTCATCCCGCCTGGCAGTGGCTATAGCCCATCGTTCTAAAACATCTCTGGAGGTTTATCGCACTTTCTGGTGCACTGTAACTGTCGTGACCTCCAAGAGCCGCTGTCACAGGCCAGTCACGGCACAGGTTTACCTTGATATTGGACCTGACGAGGAGAGAGCAGATGAGTTTGCAAAACGGCAGCGACGCCCAGAAGCCCCAGAACACCCCGCAACCGAAGGTCTGCGGCTCGATCATCGATGCCCAAGGCCGTGAAGTACCCATCACCGAGCAAATGATCCAGCAGGCCTGCAAGGACCTCGAGGACAGCCGGGTGAAGAAGGTGCGCAAGGGCTGAGAGAAGAATTGATTGAAACCCGGCGCTGTCGCCGGGTTTTTTATTTGCCCAGGATGTTCTGCCTGCCCGTCAAACGACCACTGCACCCAAGGCATTGACCATCTGCACCAGCTGCGGCGCCTCGCCCCGCAACCGCACCGCTAACCCTTCGATTTCACGGCGTGGCGGATACTGTTTGCGCAACAGGTCGAACGCCGCGCGTTGCTCGGCCGCATCGTCGCTCAGGCTGCGACGGAAATCGGCATCGTCGCGGCGCGGGTCGTACACCGCCCGGCATAACGTCGCCAAGGCCCAGCCAAGGTCCGCTTCGCCATCGAACTCGATCTGCGCCAGTGGCGGTTTGGGCAGCAGATCCTGCAGCTGCACGCGCTCGGCCTCACCCAGAAAGCGGCACAATGCTTGATAGATCTGCGCCGTACCGCGCTGGCGGCCATCCAGGCTGTAGCCGGCGATGTGCGGCGTAGCCAGGGTGCAGAGGTCGGCCAGTTGCAGGTCGACCTGCGGTTCGCCCTCCCATACATCGAGCACAGCGTGCACGTCTTCGCGATCCAACAGCAACTCTCGCAGTGCAAGGTTATCCACCACCGGTCCACGGCTGGCGTTGATCAGCCATGCGCCAGGGCGCAGCTGCGCGAGCTGCGCTTGGCCCAGCAGGTGCCAGGTCGGGTGCTCGCCGCCCTGCTGCAACGGGGTATGCAGGCTGATCACATCGCATTGTTCAAGCACAGTTTGCAGGCTGACGAAATCGCCCCCCTCAGCCGCCTGGCGCAACGGATCGCAGACCAGCACCTTCCAGCCCATGCCGTGCAACACCCGCACCAGCCGGCCACCAACCTCCCCCGCGCCAACCACGCCATAGGTGCGCTGGGGCAGCGCTGCACCGTCCAGGTCGGCCAGGGTCAGCAGGCTGCCCAGCACATAGTCGACAACACCACGGGCGTTGCAGCCCGGCGCGCTGCTCCAGTGGATGCCCGCTTCGGCAAAGTAATCCAGGTCCAGGTGATCGGTGCCGATTGTGCAGGTGCCGACAAAGCGCACTCTGCTGCCTTCTAGCAGTTGCCGGTCGACCTTGGTCACCGAGCGCACCAGCAGCACATCGGCCTCTTTGACGCTGGCGGCGTCCATGCTCCGGCCAGGGTAACGGCGGATCTCGCCGAAACCTTCGAAGAAGGCATCGAGCAGCGGGATATTCTCGTCGGCAACTATCAGCATGGCGCTCTCCTGTCTGGGGAACGCAGTGTAGGTGCTATGCCCGGCACGATCCAGCGTGGATCAGTCGGCTTTCTTGCGAATCCAGTACAGGTAGGTACCGGCCTCTTCCTGCTGCTGCAGCAGTTCATGGCCGAGGAAGTTGCAGAACTTGGGAATGTCGCGCCGGGTCGAGGGATCCGTGGCGATGACCTTGAGCAGGCCGCCGGCGGCCAGATTGCGCACGTGGGTGTGCAGCATCATCACCGGTTCTGGGCAGTTCAGGCCGGTGGCATCAAGAATGGCGTCGGGGGTGAAGTCAGTCATGGGGTGCTCCGCAAATGATCGCTATTGTGGCGCATAGCGTGGCGCGGACCAATAGTCACCTGCACGCCCTGCGCCGCAAGCACAGCTTGCTCTGCCTTTGCCTTTGCCTTTGCCTTTGCCTTTGCCTTTGCCTTTGCCTTTGCCTTTGCTTTTCACTTTTCACTTTTCGCTTTTCGCTTTTCAGCGCGCGGTAGCTCAATCACCACAGATTGCGACTTCAGGAGGCCGAGCGCAGGTCTTGCGGAGGGAGGTGACGGGCATGGATGCCCGTCAAGCGCTTCGGCCCATGGATGGGCCGTGAGCGCGGTCCTCCCGGGAGCAAGGCCGGAGCGAGGGAACCCCGAAGCGTAGCGTAGGGGCCGGATGATGGGAGCCAGCCTTTTTTGGTTACTTTTTGGGGCGTTTGCCAAAAAGTGACCCGCCGTAAGGGCGGAAAGGTGAGTGAGCGTCGCTACAGCAAATGGATATGCCCGTATGAATGAAAACACCCGCATGAGCTTTGGCTTGCGGCTTGCGGCTTGCGGCTTGCGGCTAGGGGCTAGCGTGAATATCCATTGGCCGTGGCGGCGCTGAATCACCTTTCCGCCCTTACGGCGGGTCCCTTTTTGTCTTGGCAAAAAGGAACCAAAAACCGCCCGCTCCCATCATCCGGCCCCTACGCTACGCTCCGGGGTTCCCTCACTCCGGCCTTGCTCCCGGGAGGACCGCGCTCACGGCCCATCCATGGGCCGAAGCGCTTGACGGGCATCCATGCCCGTCACCTCCCTCCGCAAGACCTGCGTTCGGCCTCCTGAAGTCGCAATCTGCGGCGTCTGAACTATCGCGCGCTTAAAAGCAAAAGCAAAAGCAAAAGCAAGGCAAAAGCAAGGCAACGGCTTACTTTCGCGGTTTCAGGTCCAGCCTGCGCAGATGGCACGTCACTTCCTCACGGTCGTGATACAGCTGCTTGCAGGCAATCGACACCTTGATCTTGCGGGCCTTGAAGGTCGCCTCCATGCGGTCCAGCAAGCGACGCACCTCGGCATATCGCTGCTTCATTGGCAATTTCAGATTGACCACCGCCTCCCGGCACAAGCCCTCCCCCAACCACGTCTCGATCAACGAGGTGGTGCGCGCAGGCTTCTCGACGATATCGCAGACCATCCAGTCCACCGGTTGCTTGGGCTGCCAGGTGAAGCCGTCGGCCATCAGGTGCTGGACCAGGCCAGTGTCCATCAAACTCTCGGCCATGGGCCCGTTGTCGATCGCAGTGACCAGCATGCCCCGGCGTACCAGTTGGTAAGTCCAGCCACCCGGCGATGCCCCAAGATCTACCCCGGTCATGTCATCGCCAAGCCGCTGCTCCCACTGCTCGCGCGGAATGAACTGGTGCCACGCCTCTTCAAGCTTCAACGTCGAGCGGCTCGGCGCCTCCCGCGGGAATTTCAAGCGAGGAATTCCCATCGGCCACAGCGCACTGTTGTTCGCCTCGGCAACGCCAACGAATACCCGGCGACCACTGATGAAGGTCAGCAACAGGCGAGGCAGGCTGGCGTTGTCGACCAAGCGACCGGCTTTTTCCAAAGCCTTGCGCAGCGGCACCTCAAACTTGCGACAGAACGTCGACAGCTCCTTGCCGTCGTTGCTGTCGAGCACCTCCAGCCACAGGCTGCCAAACACCGGCAATGCCGCCAGATGCTCGAGCAACACGCTGATCCGGTCGGTCTCAGGCAGTTCGATGTAGCTGCCACGCGCCCACTGGCGCGGGAAGATCAGTTGGGCAAAGCGCAGCTGCGCCATCAACCGTTCGGCACCTTCGGCTTCGGCGCAGACAAACTCGGCGCAGGCGCTCTGCGGCTTGCCTTTGGCATAACCGGCAACCCCCAGGCGGGCAGCGTGCTCGCTGATCTCGGCGCAAACCTCGCCCTCGAACCCGGGCCGGCAATGCATGAACAGGGTATTCATCTCTCACTCCACTACGGCTGGCGCACCACAGGCGCCGGCAGGGCGGCGATGATAAAGGAAGATCGGAACCTGCGACATGCCCCGCCGGTCCAGAATAGGGTCAGGGCAGACAAACCGGTCTAACCTGACTCTTCAGCCAGGTCCGTACCGTGCGGGCCGAAACACCGCGGTGACACCGGCATCATCCAGCCAATGCCGGGCACCGGTGCATAAGGAGTTGGCAATGCCCTCGCTCGATAGCCTGAAAACCCTAAAGACCCTCAAAGTGGCCGATCAGACCTACCACTACTACAGCCTTGCCCAAGCGGCACAGCAGCTCGGAGACCTGCAGCGCCTGCCCATGTCGCTCAAGGTACTGCTGGAAAACCTGCTGCGCTGTGAAGACGGCGAGACAGTCAGCAGCGACGACCTGCGCGCCCTCGCCGGCTGGTTGCAGGAACGCCGCTCCGATCGCGAAATCCAATACCGCCCGGCGCGGGTACTGATGCAGGACTTCACCGGCGTTCCAGCGGTGGTTGACCTGGCGGCCATGCGCGCCGCCATGGCCAAGGCCGGGGGCGACCCGCAGCGGATCAACCCGTTGTCGCCAGTGGACCTTGTGATCGACCACTCGGTGATGGTCGACCGCTATGCCACCCCCCAGGCGTTCGGTGAAAACGTCGACATCGAGATGCAGCGCAACGGTGAACGGTACGCCTTCCTGCGCTGGGGCCAGAGCGCGTTCGACAACTTCCGCGTGGTGCCGCCGGGCACCGGCATCTGCCACCAGGTGAACCTGGAATATCTGGGCCGTACGGTATGGACCCGCGAGGCCGATGGGCGCACCTATGCGTTCCCCGACACCTTGGTCGGCACCGATTCGCACACCACCATGATCAACGGCCTGGGCGTGCTCGGCTGGGGCGTTGGCGGGATCGAAGCGGAAGCTGCCATGCTCGGCCAGCCGGTGTCGATGCTGATCCCGGAAGTGATCGGTTTCAAGCTTACCGGCAAGCTGCGCGAAGGCATCACCGCCACCGACCTCGTACTCACCGTGACACAGATGCTGCGCAAGAAAGGCGTGGTCGGCAAGTTCGTCGAGTTCTACGGTGACGGCCTGGCCGACCTGCCCTTGGCCGACCGCGCCACCATCGCCAACATGGCCCCGGAATACGGCGCGACCTGTGGCTTCTTCCCTGTCGATGAGGTCACCTTGAACTACTTGCGCCTTTCGGGCAGACCGCAGCAGACGGTGCAACTGGTCGAACAGTACTGCAAGGCACAGGGCCTGTGGCGCCTGCCGGGGCAGGAACCGCTGTTCAGCGATACCTTGGCCCTGGACATGGGAGAGGTCGAGGCCAGCCTGGCAGGGCCCAAACGCCCTCAGGACCGCGTGGCGCTCGGCCAGGTCAGTCAGGCATTCGACCACTTCATCGAACTGCAGCCCAAACCACTGGCCAAGGAGGTCGGCCGCCTGGAAAGCGAAGGCGGTGGCGGTGTGGCGGTAGGCAATGCCGATCAGGCCGGGGAGATCGACTACAGCCACCAAGGCCAGACCTACACCCTACGTGACGGCGCCGTTGTCATCGCCGCGATCACCTCCTGCACCAACACGTCAAACCCCAGCGTAATGATGGCGGCCGGCCTTGTCGCGAAGAAAGCCCTGGAAAAGGGTCTGCAACGCAAGCCGTGGGTCAAGAGCTCGCTGGCGCCCGGCTCCAAGGTGGTTACCGATTATTACAATGCCGCCGGGCTCACGCCCTACCTCGATCAACTCGGTTTCGACCTGGTCGGCTACGGCTGTACCACCTGTATCGGCAACTCCGGTCCACTGGACGAGGCCATCGAGAACGCCATCGGCAGCGCCGACCTGACCGTAGCCTCGGTGCTGTCAGGCAACCGCAACTTCGAAGGCCGCGTGCACCCGCTGGTCAAGACCAACTGGCTGGCCTCGCCACCACTGGTAGTGGCATACGCCTTGGCCGGCAGCGTTCGACTGGACCTTACCCGTGATCCGCTGGGCACCGGCAAGGACGGGCAACCGGTGTACCTGCGCGACATCTGGCCCACCCAGCAGGAAATCGCCGACGCCGTGGCCAAGGTCGACACGGCGATGTTTCATAAGGAGTACGCCGAGGTATTCGCCGGTGACGCCCAGTGGCAAGCCATCGAAGTACCGCAAGCGGCCACATACGTATGGCAGGACGACTCCACCTACATTCAGCACCCTCCGTTCTTCGACGGCATCAGCGGACCACTGCCCGTGATCGAGAACATCCAGGGTGCGCGCATTCTCGCCCTGCTTGGCGATTCGGTGACTACCGACCACATTTCCCCGGCCGGCAACATCAAGGCCGACAGCCCGGCCGGGCGCTACCTGCGCGAAAAAGGCGTCGAACCTCACGACTTCAACTCATACGGTTCACGGCGGGGCAACCATGAGGTGATGATGCGTGGCACCTTCGCCAACATCCGCATCCGCAACGAGATGCTCGCCGGTGAAGAAGGCGGCAATACGTTGTACGTACCCACCGGAGAAAAGCTCTCGATCTACGACGCGGCCATGCGCTACCAGGCTGAAGGCACGCCGCTGGTGGTGATCGCCGGCCAGGAATATGGCACCGGCTCCAGCCGCGACTGGGCAGCCAAAGGCACCAACCTGCTGGGGGTCAAGGCGGTACTGGCGGAGAGTTTCGAGCGCATCCACCGCTCCAACCTGGTCGGCATGGGCGTACTGCCGTTGCAGTTCAAAGCCGGGCACGATCGCAAGCAACTGGGGCTCACCGGCAAAGAGCGAATCGACATCCTGGGGTTGGCCGGAATTCAGTTGAAGCCCGGCATGAGTCTGCAACTGCGCATCACCCGTGAAGACGGGCAGCAGCAAGACCTAGAGGTACTGTGCCGGATCGATACGGTCAACGAAGTGGAGTACTTCAAAGCCGGCGGGATTTTGCACTATGTGTTGAGGCAGTTGATCGCCAGCTGAAGCCAAGTGACCGGGGCGCAAATGCGCCCCCTTTTTTGCGTCGGAGGCTGGCTCTTGGCCAGCCAATGAGTCATGATTTGACCTGCACGTCATTCCCTGCAATAAACCCGCAATAGTGACGCCATCTTTCGCGAACGTGTCGGGCTGCTAGCGCATTCACAGCCGCCTGCTCCTGCGCCAGATCAACGAAGTTAAATATCCATTCAATAAAAGTACCGGCTTGCCGATATCTGTCGAAAGCCTTGCGGATTACTCAGCCCATGCGTAACAACCAGCCGATCACTCAACGGGAAAGGACTTTCCCTGCCCAACAACGCTTGATCTCGACCACCAATGCCAAGGGTGTGATCACCTATTGCAACGATGCGTTCGTCGAGATCAGCGGCTTCACGCGCGAGGAGCTGATCGGCGCACCGCACAACCTGGTACGCCACCCGGATGTGCCCCCTGCAGTGTTCGCCCACATGTGGCAGACCCTCAAGCAAGGCCAGCCCTGGATGGGCATCGTCAAGAACCGCTGCAAGTCGGGTGACCATTACTGGGTCAACGCCTACGTCACGCCGATCTTCGACAACAACCAGGTGACCGGTTTCGAGTCGGTGCGGGTCAAGCCCACCGCCGAGCAGATCCGCCGCGCCGAAGCACTTTACCAGCGTCTCAACCAGGGCAAGCCCGCCGTTCCGCGCCGTGACAAATGGCTGCCAGTACTTCAAGACTGGCTACCCTTCATCCTGGTCAGCCAGATTGGCTTTTTGATCGGCAACTGGCTCGGGCATTCCTGGGGCTTCGCCCTGGCCGCCGGCCTGTCGGTGCCGCTCGGCCTGCTCGGCCTGGGCTGGCAACAACGCGGCCTCAAACGCCTGCTGCGCCTGGCCGAACAGACCACTTCCGACCCGCTGATCGCGCAGATGTACACCGACAGCCGTGGCGTCCAAGCGCGCCTGGAAATGGCCCTGCTCAGCCAGGATGCGCGCATGAAAACCTGCCTGACCCGCCTGCAGGACAGCGCCGAACACCTCAGCGATCAGGCGCGCCAGTCAGACGTTCTGGCCCACAAGAGCTCTTCGGGGCTGGAGCGCCAACGGGTCGAGACCGAGCAGGTTGCCGCCGCCGTCAACCAGATGGCCGCCACGACCCAGGAAGTGGCCAACCATGTACAGCGCACCGCCGATGCCACACAGGAAGCCAATCGCCTGACCAGCCAGGGCCGGCAGATCGCCGGCGAAACCCGCGACGCCATCGAGCGTCTGTCGGCGGCCGTGGGTGAAACCGGCGAGACCGTGACGCAACTGGCCAAGGACAGCGACGAAATCGGTGGCGTGGTCGATGTGATCAAGGGCATTGCCGACCAAACCAACCTGCTGGCACTGAACGCAGCCATCGAAGCGGCCCGCGCTGGCGAGATGGGCCGTGGCTTTGCCGTGGTGGCCGACGAAGTGCGCCAGCTGGCCCAGCGCACCGCTGAGTCCACAGGGCAGATCCATGGCCTGATTGCCAAGCTGCAACAGACAGCCAACAACGCCGTGCTCACCATGGAATCTGGCCATCGCCAGGCTCAGGAAGGTGTAGAGCGAGTGATGCAGGCTGACCAGGCTTTGGCGGGGATCAGCGATGCGGTGGCCAACATTACCGATATGGCGACACAGATCGCTGCCGCCACTGAAGAGCAGACTGCCGTGGCTGACGAGATCAGCCGCAACATCAGCACGATCGCCGAACTGGCCGACCAGACAGCCGAGCAAGCGCAGCATTCGGCGCTGCTCAGCGAAGCATTGACCACCACCGCCGGTGGCCAGTACTCACTGGTGGAGCGGTTCAACCGCTGACAACACAGCGCCCCTTCGCGACCTTACCCGCGAAGGGGTACTACCAACCGAGGGTCAGACGACTCTCGAAATAGCGCTCCTCCCCCGTCAACGGGTCGGCAAAGCGCAAGCTGTGTGCCAACAGCTTCAATGGCCGCTGGTAATCGTCTTCTACCTTGAGCAACTCAGGATAGAACGGGTCGTTACAGATCGCTGCCCCCAGTGCCGCCATGTGCACCCGCAGTTGATGCGTTTTGCCGGTCACCGGCGAAAGGCCGTAGCGCCATAACTCACCCTGCTTCTCCAGCACCTCGGCCAGGGTTTCGCTGTTATCGTCGCCCTGTACCTCATGCATGCGGAAAAACGGCTCGCCATGTACCAGACGGCTTTTATGCACCAGCGGAAAATCACGCTGGGGCAAGGCCGGGGCGATGGCGTGGTAGCGTTTGTCGATGCGACGCTCGGGGAACAGCCTTTGGTATGCGCTGCGGGTTTGCGGGTTGGCCGAGAACAACACCAGCCCTGCGGTATGCCGGTCGATGCGGTGCAACGGCACCAGGTGAGGGTTATCCAGGCGCCGGATCAAACGGCGCAGCAGAGTCTGTTCGACATACTCGCCAGTGGGCGTAACCGGCAGAAAATGCGGTTTGTCGGCCACCACCAGATGCTCATCCACATGCAGGATGGCTTCCTCTACCGGGATCGGCCGCTCGTTGGGCACCTCACGAAAGTAGTGCAAACGCATGCCGCGGCGGTAAGGCAGGTCGGCAGCAATCGCCTGGCCTTCGGCGTTGAGCACCCGGCCACGAGCAAAGCGGTCAAGCCATTGCGCACGCTCGATTGCCTTGAAATGATCGCACAGGCAATCAAGTACCGTCGCCCAGTTGCCAGGTGGCAGGCAAACCGTGCTGGCTTGCTGGCGGGCGGGGTCGAAAGGCGTGGTCATGGCGAGACTCGGAACGGGCAGGGTCGGGCATTATCCCCCAACCCCGCCAGCTCAACCAGCCTGGACTGTGGCCTCGCTGCGCGCTTTCAGCCAGCGCAGAACCTGCACGGGCTCCCAGCGACCGGGATCATAGAGCGCATACAGCAAGCCCTGGTAACCCACCACATCCAACCCTCGATGGTAGCCGGCCCGCTGAAACAGAGCCTCGATCTCAGCGAAGCAGGTATTGAAATGAACCTTGCCGAACGGCGTACGGTCATCGGTGACCAGGCCTTCGAGGCGCAGTTCCAGCACGGCGTCACATACCCGCTCCACCGGCATGCGGTTAACGCTGTACTTGAGTTGCTCGACATTGAGCATGGGCTTACCTCGACACTGTATTTATATACAGCATACGAACTTGCATACCCCGCCGTCAATTCATCCCCTCCTCACTGCAAACCTGGCAGGTAGCCTGTGCCCCTGCGGATGGTCAGCACTTCACGACGCGGCACGCCCGGCGTTACCGACAGGTGGACCCAACTGTCGAACTCGAGGATTATCTGGTCGAAACTCACCGCGCTTGCACTCACTTGGCGGACCACTTCTCGATTACTGATGCCGAATATCTCGAAGTCAGCGGCCAACCCGCGCAGGTGCTGGCTACGCGGGGAGCCGCCTATACGCTTGTTCAACGCGGGGGACCGGTAGCCACTGCTGATGATCACCGGCAGACCAAACAAAGCCCGCACCTGCTCAAGGGCGTCACAGAGCAGATGCAGGTTGCTGATGACTTGCTGCGATGGCGTATTGTCCAGCCCTTCCCGAGAGGCGACTTGCGAGACAATCATCTCTTCAAGGGTAAAATTTGGTGTGATGAACATGACTGCATTCTCGACGATGATGAGGTACCGGCGTCTGTCGCCGGCACGGCATCTTCGAGCAACAGCTCAACTCATGCAGGCAGGCGATGCTTCCCCTGCCGCTCTCATTGCGCGACAAAGGCAACAACCTGTTCAGAATCGAACGGCCAGTGCAGTTCCGCCGAGGTATCGCAACGACGCAGCACGGGAATGATAAGCCCGTAGCGCTCGAACAGCGCCTCGCTCTCGGCGATATCGACCAGCTCGACCAGCAGACCATGATCGACCAAAGGCATGAGAACGGCTTCGGCCACTTCGCACAAGTGGCACCCGACGGTGCCGAAGAGTTGGCATTCAGGCAGCATGGGGGCAGGACCCGGTTTGGCATGGATGAGAAGCCTATTCTAGGTCGCTACCGCCCCATGTGCACCTGACCTCGCTCAATCCTGGCTGGTGGCACCGATGCGGTGCAGCGACAAGTCGGCGCCCTGGAACTCCTGCTCATGGCTCAGGCGCAGGCCTAGTACTGCGCGTATCAAGCCGTACACAACAAAGCCCCCAAGCAGCGCAATCAGTACCCCGGCCAGGCTTCCGATCAACTGGCTGATCAGGCTGACGCCCCCCATACCGCCAAGGCCTGCCTGGCCGAAGATGCCACAGGCTATCCCGCCCCATGCGCCGCACAGCCCGTGCAATGGCCACACGCCTAGCACATCGTCGATCTTCCAGCGGTTTTGCGCGGCAGTGAAGCTCCACACGAACAACACACCGGCCACAAGGCCAGTAGCCAGCGCACCGATCGGATGCATCAAGTCCGAACCTGCACAGATCGCCACCAGACCAGCCAGCGGCCCGTTGTGCAGGAAACCAGGGTCGTTACGCCCGGCCAACAAAGCTGCCAGGGTGCCACCTACCATGGCCATCAGCGAATTGATCGCCACCAGGCCACTGACGCCTTGCAAGGTCTGTGCGCTCATGACGTTGAAGCCGAACCAGCCGATGATAAGGATCCAGGAGCCCAGTGCCAGGAACGGAATGCTCGACGGAGCGAAGGCCACCAGCCGACCATCACGGTACCGCCCCCGCCGTGCACCCAGCAGCAGCACTGCCACCAGTGCCAGCCAGCCGCCCATCGCATGCACCACCACAGACCCTGCAAAGTCATGGAACGGCGCACCAAAGCGCGCCTGCAGCCATGCCTGTGCGCCGAAGTTGCCATTCCATACCACGCCCTCGAAGAACGGATAAATGAAGGCTACGATCAACGCTGTGGCACACAGCTGAGGCACGAACCGCGCACGCTCGGCGATGCCCCCGGAGATGATTGCCGGTATCGCTGCTGCAAACGTCAGCAGGAAAAAGCATTTGACCAGAGCATAGCCGTGGTCGGCGGCCAGCTGGGATGCCGGGTGCAGAAAGCTCACGCCATAGGCAACCCAGTAACCGATGAAGAAATACACCAGCGCCGAGATGGCGAAATCGCTGAGTATCTTCGATAAGGCATTGACCTGGTTCTTGTGGCGCACGGTGCCCACTTCGAGAAACGCGAAGCCCGCGTGCATGGCAAGCACCAGAATGGCGCCCATGAGGATGAAGAGAGTATTGGAACCGTGGACCAGGGAGTCCATGGCGCTGTGCATGTTGTCCATGAAAAGGCAGACCTGCTGAAAAAGGCACCAGGACAGTTCAAGAACCTGCATCCATGCACCGGATCGGTGCCAGCCCACTGCCCGGGTACGGTGAACCGAGCGAAGCCTGCGTGGTTTTTTCTTGGGTTTGTCGTGGATTGGGTTAAGGTTTATCGGTATCTGCCGGGGTCGACGCCCTGTATCGGCGCATCGCTCCGGTCTACGCCCCGCGTTGTGGCAATCTTCATTAGCAAGGCCCATACCAGCGACCAAGTGAACCTTCAGCGCACAACGAAACTCGAATTACCTACACACCTACACAGGGAAAGCACCATGGCCAGCAAATCGGCAAAGACTGCACAAGAAATATTGATGGCGGACTTCCAGGCTTTGGTCCGTGACACCGAGAAACTCCTGGCCGACACCGCCAACCTGGCGGGCGACCAGGCCGATGAGCTGCGTGAGCAGATCCACGAGCGCCTTACTCAGGCCCGGGAAACCTTGCAACTGACTCAGGAATCGGTGCGTGAGCGTGGCCAGGCGGCCTTGGGTAGTGCCGAGCATTACGTTCAGGAAAACCCTTGGCAGGCCATCGGCATTGCCGCAGGTGTCGGCCTGCTGATCGGGCTGCTGGCCAATCGGCGTTAAGGAGCTTCCATGGAGAATGACGCCATTGGTACCGGCGCTTCAGGCAGGCGCCTGGGCGCCGCGATACTGGGGCTGCTGCACAGCCATATCGAACTGTTCGGTATCGAACTGCAGGAGCAGAAAGGACGTACTCTGAGCCTGCTGCTGTTCGCTGGCCTGGCGCTGGTGTTCGCTCTGCTGCTGCTGACGGCCTTGTCGGGCCTGCTGCTGGTGTTGCTGTGGGACAGCTACCGCCTGGCAGGGATCATCGGCCTGTGTGTGTTTTATGGTGTGGCTGCACTGTATTGCGGCCTTCGCCTGAAGGCTGCGGTATTCGACGAGTCCTCGCCGTTTGGCGCCACCCTCGAAGAACTTGCCAAGGACCGGGAGCGCCTGCTGCCATGAGCTTGCCTGAACTACCCAATACGCGTAATCCACGGGAGCTGCGAAAAGCGCTGCTGCGCCTGCGCATGGAGATGCATCGCCAGCAGATCCGCCAGGAGTCCGGGCAAATGCTGCAACCACTGCACCGCCTGCGGGGCATGGGCGGCTCATTGCAAGATGGCCTGGGCATCAAGCACGCACCTCTGTGGGGCATTGGTGCGGTGGTTGCGCTGGGCTTTCTGACCGGCAAAGGGGTGCGCAGCGGCAACCTGTCTCGGCTGGTGCGCCTGGGCACTACCCTGCTGCCGCTGCTGAAGCTGTATCTGCAAGGCTCGCGGCGCTCCTGAGCCATCTCCAGAGCCGGCACTCACAGGTGACCCCACGCGTTTCAAGCGTGACAAGCATCTGTGAGAGGCGGCTTGCCGACGATAAGGCCGATATTGATTTTCCGCTTGCATAGCCCTGCGCGACACCGGAAGCTACGCCATTCGACCTACAGGAGAGCGCGCCTTGGACTGGCATACACTGCTCACCCGCGAGCGCCTGGGCAAAGCCCTGTACAGCCCCGAGGAACTGGGGCGCAGCCCCTTCCACAAAGACCACGACCGGATCATCTTCTCAGGCGCGTTCCGCCGCCTGGGGCGCAAGACCCAAGTGCATCCCGTCTCCAGCAACGATCATATTCACACGCGCCTGACACATTCCCTTGAAGTAAGTTGCGTAGGGCGCTCATTGGGCATGCGCGTCGGCGAAACGCTGCGCGACAGCCTGCCAGACTGGTGCGAGCCCAGTGATCTGGGCATGATCGTGCAGTCCGCCTGCCTGGCCCACGACATCGGCAACCCACCGTTCGGCCACTCAGGTGAAGATGCCATCCGCCACTGGTTCCAGCAGGCTGCAGGGCGCGGCTGGCTGGATGACATGACGGATGACGAGCGCGGCGACTTCCTCAACTTCGAAGGCAATGCTCAAGGGTTTCGCGTACTCACCCAGCTTGAGTATCACCAGTTCGATGGCGGTACCCGACTGACCTACGCCACCCTGGGTACTTATCTCAAATACCCTTGGACCGCCCGGCATGCCGATGCCCTGGGGTACAAGAAGCATAAGTTCGGCTGCTACCAGAGCGAATTGCCGCTGCTTGAACAGATCGCCCAGAAGCTCGGCCTGCCGCTACTGGAGGCGCAGCGCTGGGCGCGTCATCCTCTGGTCTACCTGATGGAGGCAGCCGATGACATTTGCTACGGCCTGATCGACCTGGAAGATGGCCTGGAGATGGAGTTGCTGCAGTACGCCGAAGTGGAGGCGCTGCTGCTCGACCTGGTGGGTGATGACTTGCCAGAAACGTATCGCCAGCTTGGCCCTGCAGATTCGCGGCGACGCAAGCTGGCCATCTTGCGTGGCAAAGCCATCGAGCACCTGACCAACGCCGCTGCGAGCGCCTTCGTCGAGCAACAGCAGGCATTGCTTGCCGGGCATTTGAGTGGCGACCTGGTCGAGCACATGCACGGCCCGGCCAAGCGCTGCGTGCTCCAGGCCAAGGACATGGCACGCAACAAGATATTCCAGGACAAGCGCAAGACGCTGCACGAAATCGGTGCCTACACTACCCTCGAAATCCTGCTTAACACGTTCTGTGCTGCGGCCCTCGAGCAGCATGGCGGGCGTACCCCCTCCTTCAAGAGCCGCCGCGTACTCGATCTGATTGGTAACAACGCCCCACACCCGCAAGATTCTCTGCACAAAGCCTACCTACGCATGATCGATTTCATCGCCGGCATGACCGACAGCTATGCCAGCGAAATGGCCCGCGAGATGACCGGGCGGTCCGGCCCGACCTGAACCTGGGTACTGCCGCATGCATTTGCGCATGCGGCCCAT
Organism: Lelliottia jeotgali; assembly: GCF_977070485.1. NCBI lineage: Bacteria > Pseudomonadati > Pseudomonadota > Gammaproteobacteria > Enterobacterales > Enterobacteriaceae > Lelliottia > Lelliottia jeotgali. Next base: position 74,856 of record NZ_CDRVFO010000018.1, on the reverse strand, counting down.
TATGTTGAGGGATATTTCCTACAACTGCTGTCAACTGTGAAACAGAAAGAGCATCTACAAATAAAAAGTTACCAACAGACCTTTGACACCGAATCAAATCCTTACACTTCGTAGCTCTAATTGTCTTCTGCTGTAAGCCATTTCCCATATACGTTTAATCGCCACACTTCACACCCCATGTCAGATGCAACTGGGTTAAGGTGCCCCCTGCCTCGTCATCCGCCGCAGGGAAGTTGAACATGCACTCCGTATTTATTGTCGATGACCATCCCGTCATCCGCCTGGCTGTCCGTATGCTGCTTGAAAACCAGAACTACAAAGTCGTAGGCGAATCGGACAATGGCGTGGACGCCATGCAGATGATCCGCGAAACGCTGCCCGACCTAGTGATTCTCGATATCAGCATCCCCAAGCTTGATGGCCTCGAGGTACTCTCGCGCTTTCAAACCATGGCCTTGCCGCTGAAGGTGCTGATCCTGACTGCGCAATCGCCCGCGCTGTTCGCCGTACGCTGCATGCACTCAGGTGCAGCAGGCTATGTATGCAAACAGGAAGACCTGAGCGAACTGCTCAGCGCTATCAAGGCGGTACTTGCCGGATACAACTACTTTCCCAGCCAGGCCATCCACACCGGCCACGAAACAGCAGGCACTGATCTCACGCTTTTCCGCCAGGTCAATGATCGCGAACTGATGGTGCTGCAACTTTTCGCCCAAGGGCGCAGCAACAAGGAAATTGCCAAAGGCATGTTTCTCAGCAACAAGACCGTCAGCACTTACAAGAAGCGCCTGATGCAGAAGCTCCAGGTCGACACCTTGGTCGACCTTATTGAAATGGCCAAACGTAACGCGCTGGTCTGAGGTGTCAAATGGCGCGACTCATTGCCTGGCTGGCCCTTGCACTGCCATTGGCCTGCTGCGCAGCGCAGGCTTCTCAGCTTGAGGCGGTACCGTATTCCCTTCTTGCCCGCTCCTCTGCCTCACCGGTAACCCCGCAACTGAACGCGCAACAGAGGGAATGGCTGATGGGCCGCCAATACCTGAAGCTGGGCACGTCAGCACCGGACTATCCGCCCTTCGACATAACCAGTGGCGGGCGCGACTATCAGGGCCTCACCGCCGAATATGCCAGCCTGATCGGCAAGGTACTGCAAGTGCCGATTCGAGTGTTGCGCTATCCCAGCCGGCAAGACGCAGTAGAGGCGCTCAAGAAAGGGGATATCGACTTGCTTGGCAGCGCCAATGGCTACGAAGCAGCGAGCGATGGCCTGGCGCTTTCGCACCCTTATGCCGTCGACCAGCCGGTGCTGGTGACCCGCGAAGACGAAAGCCGCACGCTCAACCGCGGCATGGACGGCATGCGCCTGGGCATGTTGTATCACTATCTGCCACGAGAAGAAGTCAGCACTGTATATCCCCAAGCCGAACTGCTGGCCTTCGGTTCGTCTTCCCAAGCCCTCAATGCCGTAGCGTTCGGGCAGGCTGACGTGTTCATCGGCGATACCATCTCCACTCACTATCAGCTCAATCGCGGTCATCTGCCGCGCCTGCGCATGGCGAGCTTCGGCAAACATGAAAGCGTCGGTTTCAGTTTTGCAATGCGCGCGCAAGATACCCATCTCAAGGATCTGGTGAACCTGGCCCTGGACCGCCAGCCAGCCGCCGTGCGCGCGAGCATCTTCAAACGCTGGAGTGCCGGCAGCGACCTGCTGCTGAGCGACCGTAAGCTACAGCTCACGACCGAAGAGGAGCAGTGGTTGCGCCGCCATCCTGTGATGCAGGTGGCCATCGACGAGACGGCCGCACCGCTGTCCTATTTCGACGGCAATGGCCATTTCCGCGGGATCACCGCCGACCTGCTGGACCTGATCCGCCTGCGTACAGGGCTGCGCTTCGAAGTGCAGCGTACCAACGGCATCGCCGAGATGATCGCCCGACTTGAGGACGGGCGCGTGAACATGATCGCAGCACTTGCCGTGGATGACATGAACGAGGAGCACTTGCACCTCAGCCGACCTTACCTGGAAAGCACCTATGTGCTGGTGACGCGCACCGAAACGCCCCAGTACACCTCACTGGAACAATTGCAGGGCCGCCGCATCGCCATTACCCGCTACAGCGAGATGTCCGAACTGCTGGCAACCCGGTACCCGCAGACCGGCTGGATCGAGACCGAGAGCCCCTACTATTCCATGGCACTGTTGAGCAGTGGCGCAGTCGATGCCGTCATCACGACCTTGATCGATGCCAATCATGCCGTGGCAGGTAACGCCAAACTGGTCATCCGCAGCACGGTCGGTACCGATCCTGCGAGCTTCGCCATGGCCTCCTCCGCGCCGGCAACAGAGTTGGCATCGATTCTGGACAAGGCGTTGCTGAGCATTTCGCCGGAAGAACTGGGGGTGATCAACAACCGCTGGAGTGGCTACAGCCAGCATGATGACAGCAATTGGCTGGGTTTCAGGCGCCTTGCCATGAAAGTGTTGCTGGGGACCGCTTTGCTCCTGCTGGGGGCGCTGCTGTGGAACGCCCGGTTGCGCCGCCAGATCAAACAGCGCCAGCACGCCGAACGCGCCCTGAACGATCAGCTGGAGTTCATGGGCGCACTGCTCAACGGCACCCCGCACCCGATGTATGTGCGGGACAGGGCGGGCTGCCTGCAAAGCTGCAATGCCAGTTATCTGGAAGCGGTGCAGGCGACCCTCGACGAGGTCATAGGCAGGCGCCTGGAAGACAGTCTGTTCGCTGGTTCGGAAAGTACCCGCCAGATCCATGCCGACTATCTGCAGGTGATGGCCGCCGGAGTCCCGCTGATCATCGACCGCCCCTTGCGGCTCAAGGATCGCGAAATCACGATCTACCACTGGATACTGCCGTACCGGGATTCACTCGGTGAAGTCCAGGGCATCATCGGTGGCTGGATCGACATCAGCGAGCGGCGCAAGCTGGTGCAGGAGCTGCGCGAGGCCAAGCAACTGGCTGATGATGCCAACCGCGCCAAGAGTACCTTCCTGGCTACCATCAGCCACGAGATTCGCACCCCAATGAACGCGGTCATCGACATGCTCGAACTGGCGGTCAAGCGTGCCCATCAAGGGCAGATCGATCGCACCTCCCTGGAGGTCGCCCACCATTCGGCCAAGGACCTGCTGGGCCTGATCGGTGACATCCTGGATATCGTGCGTATCGAGTCAGGCCACCTGTCCCTTGCACCCGAGCCCGTCGACCTTGCGGCGCTGGTCGAATCGGTGAGTCGCGTGTTCGATGGCCAGGCACGGCAAAAAGGCCTGGCCTTCGACGTCGTCATCGCCCCCAGTGCCCGCTGCCACGTCCTGCTCGACCCACTACGCTTCAAGCAGATCCTGTCCAACCTGATCAGCAATGCCATCAAGTTCACCGGGCAGGGCCAAGTGCGCATCAGCCTCAGCCTGCGTGAAGAAGCCCCGTCAGCACCCCCGAGCCTGGAGCTGGAGGTGCGTGACACCGGCATTGGCATTCATGACGATGACTTGCAACGCCTTTTCAACCCATTCGTTCAGGCCAACCCACATAGCCAGGGCGCTCGCGCCGGCACGGGCCTGGGCCTGGCCATCTGCCGTAGCCTGTGCGAAATGATGGGCGCAAGCCTGAGCATCAAGAGCGTGCCGGATTTCGGCACGCAGGTTCGCTTCAGCGTACCGCTGCAACGTGTCGACGCACTGCCGCCGCAGGTGCTGGAAGCAGATGACATGGATGCACCCGATGCCCGGCTGAAGGTGCTGGTGATCGACGACCACCCGGCCAACCTGATGCTGATGGCCCAACAGCTGGGGTACCTGGGCCTGAGCCAGGCCACTGCCAGCGATGGCCGCGAAGGCCTGGAAAAATGGCGTGAAGGGCAATTCGACGTGATCGTCCTCGATTGCAACATGCCGCATATGAACGGCTATCAACTCGCCGCCGCCGTGCGCGCCGAAGAACGCCAGAACGGGCGTGCTCCCTGCGTGATCCTGGGCTATACCGCCAACGCCCAGCCCGAAGTCAGGCAAAAATGCCTCAGTGTCGGTATGGACGACTGCCTGCTCAAACCCATCAGCCTGCGCACACTGAGCCAACGCTTGGCGAATATCGCTCCCCAGCGGGAGCCGGCCGCAACAGAGAGACCGTTCGATCTCAAAGGCCTGCACAGTATCGTTGGCGATAACCCCAATGACCGTGAACTGTTTCTCGAGGCCTTGCTGTTGAGCCTGCAGCAGGACCTGGCAACGCTCATGGGCCTGGACCCTGAAGTCGAACCCGAGGCCGTCGGCGAGCAGGCACACAAGATCCTCAGCGCGGCGCGGATGCTGGAGGCGCAGCACTTAATGGCGGCCTGTGAGGCCCTGGAACAAAGCGGGTTGCCCGCATCACAGCTGAAACAGCGGCGACAGGCTTTGGCACGGCACATGCGCCGCGTAGAGAAAGCCTTGGCCAGAGAACTGACCAAGCCTCGATGAAGCGGGCGCCCGAGCGGGCGCCGCTTCAGCCATGCATCAGGAAGCCGGGTTGATCGGCTTTTCCGGATACCAGGCGTCCAGCAGCGGGCTGACTTCGATGGAGGTCAGTTCGCTACGGCCTTTGAGCCAGGCTTCGACAGTGGCACGTTGCTCTTCGCTGACCGAGCCACGCTCTGCCAGGCAAACCAGGCCGAAATCATCACCACCGACGTAGTCCAGGCCGTTGGCGTCCATGGCTTCTGCCAGGAAGGCGTCGAGGAAGGCATCGATGGCTTCGTCGGACAGGTCTTCCTTGAAACCCAGGTTCAATTCGAAACCCAGCTCCTGGAATTCATCAACGCACAGTTTCTTGCGCAGACGACGGGAACGGTTGGTAGCCATGAAACAATCCTCTTGAGTAATAACGCGCGGCACTTTAACAGTTTCCGCAGTACAACGGCGCTTTTCCGTCGAACGTGGCGCATGAGCGATGCGCTTGGGGCATAATGCGCACTATATTTCGTAGAGGGGCGATCATCTCATACAGCCCCTATGTCTTTTTCCCTCGTCCGCAGGGTATGAATCTCATATGATCAAATCGCTCCGCCCCCTCGTTCTCGCCGGCATGCTCCTGCCGTTCGCCATGCCCGGCCATGCCGCAGCTGTCAACACCACGCTGCCACCCAAGGTTCAGCAGGCGCTCAAAGCCAACAAACTGCAGGACACAGCACTGTCGCTGGTGATGCTGCCGCTCAATGGCCCTGGCACGCCGACCGTGTTCAACGCCGATGTGTCGGTCAATCCGGCCTCGACCATGAAGCTGGTCACCACCTATGCAGCCCTCGAGCTGCTCGGCCCGACTTTCCAGTGGAAGACCGAGTTCTACACTGATGGCACGCTGAGCAACGGAGTGCTCAACGGCAACCTGTACCTCAAGGGCGGCGGTGACCCTAAGCTGAACATGGAGAAGCTGTGGCTATTGATGCGTGACCTGCGCGCCAACGGCGTTCGCACCATTACCGGCGACCTGGTGCTGGACCGCAGCCACTTCGTACAGCCCAATCTGCCTCATTTCAATGATGACGGCGGTGACGTGAACAAGCCCTTCCTGGTCAAGCCCGACTCCTTGCTGGTCAACCTCAAGGCTCTGCGCTTCGTCGCCCGCAACGACGGCGGCAAGGTGACCGTCGCCGTCGAGCCACCCATTGCGAGCATTCGCATCGACAATCAGGTCAAGGCAGTTGCCTCCAGAAAATGCACTGGCGATGTACGCTACAACCCGGTGCCTCAAGCCGATGGTATGAATGTTGTGGTCAGCGGCCAGCTGGGCGATGGCTGCAACTCGCAAACCTACCTCGCGCTGCTCGATCACCCAACCTACGCCGCCGGTGCCGTGCGCGCGATCTGGAACGAACTGGGGGGCAGCATCCAGGGCCGTGACCGCATCGAGAACGTGCCCAAGGGCGCTCGGCTGCTGGCACGGGCCTTCTCGCCCGACCTGGTGGAGGTGATCCGTGACATCAATAAATACAGCAACAACACGATGGCCCAACAGCTGTTCCTGAGCCTTGGCGCACAGTTCCGTACCGACGCCGATGGCGACGATGCCCGCGCAGCCCAGCGCGTGGTTCGCCAGTGGATGGCCAAGAAAGGTATCACCGCGCCCCACCTGGTGATGGAAAACGGCTCTGGCCTGTCGCGCGCTGAACGGGTAAGCACGCGCGAAATGGCCGCACTGCTGCAGGCGGCGTGGAATAGCCCCTACTCCGCCGAATTCATCAGTTCAATGCCGTTGGTGGGCATGGACGGCACCATGCGCAAGCGCCTCAAGCGTACCGCCTTGGCCGGTGAAGGCCACATCAAGACCGGCACCCTGAATACCGTACGCGCCATTGCCGGCTTCAGCCGTGACAGCAACGGCAATACCTGGGCAGTGGCGGCGATTCTCAACGACCCGAAACCCTGGGGGGCATCGCAGGTACTCGACCAGGTACTGCTGGACCTGTATCGCCAGCCCAAAGCCGCTAACCGGACGGTAGGCGTCAACCCATGATCTGACTTGGGCAAATACCGACTTCATCGCCGGCAAGCCGGCCCCACAAGGTCCCACTGAACCCCAGTGGGAGAAGGCTTGCCGGCGATGAGACCCGTACTGCCCGCTCAGCTCAACTCTGCCTCGACACGGTCCCTGCCTGCCTGCTTGGCCGCATAGACGCCGGCATCAGCCCGCAGCAGCAAGGCATCGGCCCCCTCCCCCGGCCGCCATCCGGCCACGCCAAAACTTGCAGTCACTTTGCCAACCCCGTCGACAGGCAAATTGCGCACCCCTTGCCATAGTTCCATCGCCAGGAGCCGCGCCTGTTCAGCATTGCTCCCAGGGCAAAGCACCATGAACTCCTCCCCACCAAGCCGGCAGAATACGTCCGTACGCCGCAGACGCTGGCCGATACGCTGGCAGAGGCTGCGCAATACATGATCCCCTACGGCATGGCCGTACTGGTCGTTGATCCTCTTGAAGTGATCGATGTCGAGCATGATCACTGCCAGTTCCTGATCATCACGCTGGGCGCGGTCCAATTCGGCCTTCAACCGCTCCTGGAAGTAGCGGCGGTTGTGGATACCGGTCAGGGCATCGGTCACCGACAGCGTACGCAAATCCTCCTCCACGCCCTTGAGGTCGGAAATGTCGGTCAGGTAACCATGCCAGAGCGTGCAACCGTCTTCACCAACCTCTGGCGTCGCCTCCCCGCGCACCCAGCGCAGCCCGGATTTGGGCAGGCACACACGGTACTCTTCACGCCAAGGAGACAAGTGTTCGGCCGAGTGGTGCACGGAGCGTCGCACACGCTCCAGGTCATCGGGATGAATACGCTCGAACACCACCGTGGCGTCCTCATGCAGCAACTGCAAGTCGATCTCGTAGATATCGAACAGCCCCTGGCTGGCATAGGGGAAACAGGAATGGCCGTTGGCGTCGAGGCGATACTGATAAATGCCGCCCGGCACCTCGGCACTGAGCTTCTCCAGCAGCCGATCACGCATTGCCAGCGCCTCATGCACGCGACGCTGCTCGGTGACATCAATGCAAATTGCCAGGTAACCCACCCATAGCCCCTGTTCGTCGAGCACTGCGGTCACCAGCATGTTGGCCAACAGCTGGCTGCCGTCCTTGCGCACCAAGGTCCACTCGCCTGGCTGCGCGCTGCCCTCCTGCAGGGTCTCGGCGAACATCGCCTGGCCACCGTCAATGTGACGCCCGTAGCGCAGGCTCAGGGCATGGGCGCGCAGGCTGAGCTCCTCGGGCAGGACCAGGTGTTCCAGTTGCAGTTTCCCGACCGCGTCGCTGGCCGCGTAGCCAAGCATGCGTTCGGCACCGGCATTGAAGGTGCTGACCACACCCTTCAGGCTGGTCGCGATGATAGCGACCTGGGTAGCGGCATCGAGCACACTGCGCAGCTGATTATGCGTCTCGCGCAACGACTGCTCACTGACGCGCAACTCAGCGGTGCGCTGCTCTACCAACTTGAGCGCACGTTGCCGCTGGCCGAACAGGCTGTACAGCAAGGCACTGAGCAACAGGCTCAGCAGGCCACCGAGCAAGCCCACCGCCAGCGCCGCTGAGGAGCGGTTGCCCTGCATGAACACCTGGCTTGGGCGGATATCAAGCTGGAAATGATGGTCGGCCAGATGTAACAGCTGCGTGCTGACCAACGCCAACGGCGCGGCCGGGTTCTGCGAGTCGAACAACAGTTCATGGCCATCGCGCCCACTTGGGTCGACGATCCGTACCACCAGGTTGTCCTCGGCAATTGCCGGCAGGCCGTCGGTGATCAGTTGCCGCAGGTTCAGCAGCGCCATGACATACCCTGCGGGGCTATCAGCCTGCGCGGTGTAGAACACCGGCGCCACCATCAACAACCCGCGGGCGTAGCCGGGCGCCACACTGATCATGTCAATCGGCGCCGACACTGCCATGCTGCCGGGCTCCAAGGCACGCATCAGGGTCTGGTCACGTACCGCCTGGCCGCGCAGGTCCAGCCCGTAGGGTTGCCCCTGCATCTGGGTGGCCTGGGTGTAAAGCACGGGAAAGTAGTGATCACGCGGCGGCGCCGGATGCCAATTACCCCGCTCGTCCAGGTCACGGATCAGGTAGGCCTGCCCCAAGGCGGCACTGGCCTGGCGCTCGAAGTCACGCCGCTGAGCGCCTTCGACCCGCGGTGCCCAGGAGTAAGCCTGGGTGCGACGCAGCAGGGGGCGGGCGTAGCCGTCGAATTCGCGTGGGGTGATGTCATTGGAAAAGTTGAAAAAGCGCCGCAAGCTGTCCAGGCGCTGCTCCTGGTCATCGAAGCGCTCGGCGATACGGCTATAGCGCTCGCTGGCCAGCAGCTCGAAGCGCTGGCGCAGTTGCTGCTTGTAAAACGCATGCGTGGCCAGCGCCAGGGCAATCGACAGCAAGCTGCCGGCCACCAACGCCACCAACGCCACTGCCCAAGCAGCCATCGCCTCGCTGCACAGGCCCACCACCTTCGCACGCACGCCATACTTCGACATAGATCGGTCTCGTCACGTCAGCGTCCTGCGAAAATCATGCCCCTGTGCTGTGTTATAGCTATTGGCCATTAGCGATGCAATGTCGCCTGTCGCATTAGCGCAGTTGCAGGCGCCAGGCACGGTGGATGCGGTTATTGCGGGCGAAGTCCGGGTCCAGTGTCTGCGCAGTGATTTCCTCAACCACGTAGCGTGCAGCCAGATGCTCGTCGAGCTGGAACTTGCGGAAGTTGTTGGAGAAGTACAGCACACCACCGGGCGCAAGACGCGCCATGGCCAGGTCGAGCAGTTGCACATGGTCACGCTGCACGTCGAACACACCTTCCATACGTTTGGAGTTGGAGAAGGTTGGAGGGTCGATGAAGATCAGGTCGTAAGTGTCGCGATTGGCTTCCAGCCAGGCCATGACATCACCCTGCTCCAGGCGATTGCGCTCGGAGAAGCCGTTCAGCGACAGGTTACGCCGCGCCCAGTCCAGGTAGGTCTTGGACAGGTCGACGCTGGTGGTGCTGCGCGCACCGCCCTTGGCGGCATGCACGCTGGCCGTGGCGGTGTAGCAGAACAGGTTGAGGAAGCGTTTGCCAGCGGCCTCGCGCTGGATGCGCATGCGCATCGGACGGTGGTCGAGGAACAGGCCGGTGTCGAGGTAGTCGGTGAGGTTCACCAGCAGCCTGACGCCACCTTCGCTGACCTCCTGGAAGCGCCCTTCGGTGGCTTGGCGCTCGTACTGGCGGGTGCCGCTCTGCCGCTCGCGGCGCTTGAGCACCACGCGCTGCGTGTCGACGCCCAGCGCCTGGGGGATCGCCGACAAGGCATCGATCAGGCGCGCCTGGGCCTTTTCCGGGTCGATCGAGCGCGGTGCGGCGTATTCCTGTACGTGTACCCAATCCTGATAGAGGTCGACCGCCAAGGCATATTCAGGCATGTCGGCATCGTATACGCGGTAGCAGTCGATCTGCTCCTTGCGGGCCCACTTGCCCAGTTGCTTGAGGTTCTTCTGCAGGCGGTTGGCGAACATCTGAGCGCCTTCAGACAGGCGTGCAGGCTCACTGGCTACCGGCAGCGGTCGGTGGGTATCGCCGCTATCGGCCTGGGCCTCGCGACGTTCGCCGGTGACGAACTGGTCAGGCTGAATCTTGAACAGCAGCAGCTTGCACGGCAGCGCGCCGTTCCAGAACGCATATTGCTTGTGGCTACGGATGCCCATGCGCTTGCCCAGCTCCGGCGCACCGGTGAACACTGCGGCTTCCCAGCCCATGCACGCCTGGCGCAGGCGCTCGCCGAGGTTCTGGTAGAGGTACAGCAAGCTGGCTTCGTCACCCAGGCGCTCGCCGTAGGGCGGGTTACTGATGACCAGACCCTTCTGGTTCTGGTCAGGGCGCGGTTCGAAGCTGGCGACTTCTCCCTGGTAGATCTTGACCCATTCACTCAAGCCCGCGCGTTCGACGTTGTTGCGCCCCGGCTGGATCAGCCGCGGGTCTGCCTCGTAGCCGCGAATCCACAGCGGCGGCTTGGCCAGGCCGGCCTGTGCACGGGCCTGAGCCTCTTCGTGAACCTTGCGCCAGGTGGCCGGCACATGGCCAAGCCAGGCGCTGAAGCCCCAGCGCTCGCGCTTGAGGTTAGGTGCCATATCGGCGGCGATCATCGCCGCTTCGACCAGGAAGGTGCCTACACCGCACATCGGGTCGGCCAGGGCGCCACCCTCGGCGGCGATACGTGGCCAGCCGGCACGGATCAACACCGCCGCCGCCAGGTTTTCCTTGAGCGGTGCAGCACCTTGCTGCAGGCGATAGCCGCGCTGGTGCAGGCTGTGGCCGGAGAGGTCGAGTGAAAGAATCGCCTCGCCCCGGTCCAGACGCAGGTGAACACGCACGTCCGGGTCGACTTTTTCTACCGATGGGCGCAGACCTTCACGATTGCGCAGTTTGTCGACGATGGCATCCTTGACCTTCAGCGCGCCAAAGTGGGTGTTGTCGATGCCCGAGCCATGGCCGCTGAACTCGACCGCCAGGGTACCGTCGGCCGCCAGGTGATCAGCCCAGTCGACAGCGTTCACGCCATCGTAAAGGTCGTCGGCATTTTTCATGTTGAAGCGCTTGAGCACCAGCAGCACGCGGTTGGCCAGACGCGACCAGAGGCACAGGCGGTAGGCGGTTTCCATGTCGGCCGCGCCGCGGATGGCCGAGGTGTGCTCGCGCACATCGTCCAGGCCGAGGCCCTTGGCCTCTTCGGCAAGCAGGCCTTCCAGGCCTTTGGGGCAGGTGAGATAAAGTTCGAAACGGTCCGACATGTGTATTCCAGAGCCTTGGGCTATTTGAGTGACGAAGCGACGCATCGCCCCGCCGATGTTTGCCCGAACGCCCTTCCAGCAAGCGTCCGAGTGGCCTTCGTCTGCGCTATATGCTGCAGCTTATGGGCCGGGCCGCCTGATCGATCCGCTCTCGCCAGTGGCAGAGACAGCTTAGATCATCAGGCAGTACAAAAAATTTCTGTCGTCTTCAGGGTCGATGCGACCCTTCGTCGCATTACCAAATATTTCTTTCATCGCAGCGTAACGCTGGCGAAATGACGTCAAGGTTCAGCGAACCCCGATCATAGCGGGCTCAACGCCAAACAAGGTTGAGTCGCATTTATTTACTTATCCCTTCACCCTTGGAAACGTTACGTGCTTATGACAAATCGATCATTCCCTCGGTGACTCGCATTCGTTAGAACTGGTCTCAGGCCGCTTCGCAACGAAGTGGCACTTTCAGCCCGCCACGCCGGCAGCGGGCGCAAACCGGCAGAAAGACTCTGCCCGGCCTCGGAGAGGCCGACGGGACATTACAGTCAACAAGTGAGGGCAACACCCTATGAGAAGACTTAAGCGTGATCCGTTGGAAAGAGCATATTCACGTGGCTACCAATATGGGGTCACCGGCAAATCCCGCGAACTTTGCCCCTTCAATCTTCCTTCTGTTCGCCAAGCCTGGATTAACGGCTGGCGTGAAGGTCGCGGTGATAACTGGGACGGAATGACTGGCACCGCTGGCATCCATAGACTCAACGAAAATCACGCCGTTGGCTGAACGAGGACACTGAATTCGAGTCACCATGCACGCCCCATCCGGGCGGCGGGCTAAGGCCCAGGGGCCCCTTCGGGGCCCTTTTTTATGCCTGCGTGATCATGCCCGCGGCATTGCGGCGATCGCATCCACTGCTTCACGGATCAGCGCCGGCCCTTTATAGATGAAGCCTGAGTAAATCTGCACCAGGCTCGCGCCAGCGGCAATCTTCTCTGCGGCATGCCGGCCTTCGGTGATACCACCGGCAGCAATAATCGGCATCTTGCCCCCCAACTCGGCCGACAACACCTTGACGATATGGGTGCTCTTTTCCAGTACCGGTGCACCGGAAAGGCCGCCCGCCTCCCCCCCATACGGCAGGTTTTCCACACCTTCACGGCCCATGGTGGTGTTGGTGGCGATCACCGCATCCATGCCCGATTCCATCAGCGTTGCCGCCACCAGCGCAGTTTCTTCGTCACTCATGTCCGGCGCGATCTTGATCGCCAGCGGCACACGCTTGCCATGCTCGCCGGCCAGCTGCTCGCGGCGCTCGGCCAGGGCATCGAGCAGCTGCTTGAGCGAATCGCCGAACTGCAGGCTGCGAAGGCCTGGGGTATTGGGCGAGCTGATGTTCACGGTGATGTAGCTGGCGTGGCCATAGACCTTGTTCAGGCAGATCAGGTAATCGTCGACCGCGCGCTCTACCGGGGTGTCGAAGTTCTTGCCAATGTTGATACCCAGCACACCGTCATAACGCGCGGCGCGTACCCGCTCGAGCAGGTGATCGACGCCCAGGTTGTTGAAGCCCATGCGGTTGATGATTGCAGTGGCCTCTGGCAGGCGGAACAAGCGCGGCTTCGGGTTGCCCGGCTGCGCTCGCGGGGTCACGGTGCCGATCTCGACAAAACCGAAACCCAGCTGGGCAAAGCCATCGATGGCCGCGCCATTCTTGTCCAGGCCTGCCGCCAGGCCGACCGGGTTGGCGAAGTTCAAGCCCATCACCGACACCGGCAATGCCGCCGGCTGCTTGCACAGCACGCCGTTGAGCCCGAGGCGGCCACCGGCGCCGATCAGGTCCAGGGACAGGTCATGGGAGGTTTCCGGGGAAAGCTTGAACAGCAGCTGGCGGGCCAGGGTATACATGGGCGGGCAAGGCTCGGGGTGAGTGAGGTTGCGATTATAGCCAGCGTACGGCCGGCATGACAGCGCCTTGGCACATGCGTTGCTACATCGCCTGCACACAGCCTATTCAGTGCAGGCGAGGATCTACGTGAATACATCACCCCTGGCATGGGTCAACGGCAGCGATGCGCCAGAAAAGCCCAGCCTCGATATCGGTTTCATGGCCCTGACCGATTGTGCTTCGGTTGTGGTAGCGGCCACCCAGGGCTTCGCCCAGCAACACGGCCTTACCCTCAACCTCAAACGCCAGGGCTCATGGGCCGGCCTACGCGACAAACTGGCCAGCGGTGAACTGGATGCCGCTCATTGCCTCTATGGCCTGGTCTATGCCGTGCACCTGGGCATCGGCGGGGTGCCGGCCAGCGACATGGCGGTGCTCATGGGGCTGAACCAGAATGCCCAGGCCATCAACCTCTCCCCCGCACTTCAGCGCAAGGGCGTGACCACACCTGAAGCACTAGCGCGCCAAGTGCACCAGCAGGGTGCAAAACTGACCTTCGCCCAGACATTCCCCACTGGCACCCATGCCATGTGGCTGTATTACTGGCTGGCGAGCCAAGGCATTCACCCCCTTCACGACGTCAATAGCGTGGTAGTGCCACCGGCGCAGATGATGGCGCACATCCAGGCAGGCCGGATCGATGGCTTCTGCGTCGGCGAACCCTGGGCTGGCGCCGCCGTGGCCCAGGGCCAGGGCTTTACCTTGGCCACCAGCCAGTCGATCTGGCCCGACCACCCGGAAAAAGTCCTGGCCTGCGCCCGCACCTTTGCCGAGCAGTACCCAAACAGCGCCCGGGCGCTGATCAAAGCGATCCTCGCCGCCAGCCGCTTCATCGAACAAAGCCGGGAAAATCGCCACGGCACCGCGCAACTGCTCAGCGGCAGCGCCTACCTGGACACGCCCATTGAAAACGTCGAACCGCGGCTGCTCGGGGTGTATCACGACGGCCTTGGCAACCACTGGCAGGACCATCATGCCCTGCGCCTGTTCGATCAGGGGCGGGCCAATGTGCCTTACCTGTCCGACGGCATGTGGTTCATGACCCAGTTCCGTCGCTGGGGGCTGCTGCGCGATGATCCCGACTACCTCGGCGTGGCGCGCCAGGTCCAGCAGTTGGCGCTTTACCAGCAAGCCGCCGATGCCCTGGGCGTGGCTTGCCCTGGCACGCCCATGCGCAGCAGCCTGCTGATCGACGGTATCCGCTGGGATGGCAGCGACCCATACGGCTATGCCCGCAGCTTCAGCCTGCACGCCTTGGGCGATACGCCCGATGCCCGTATCGGTCTGTGAGGGTCACCAACATGCTGCGCATCCTGCTGATCGACGATACCCAGAACAAGCTCGGCCGCCTCAAGGCTGCACTGCGCGAAGCCGGCTTCGAGGTGATCGAGGCGCCAGACCTGACCATCGACCTGCCCGCCTGCGTCGAAATGGTGCGCCCGGACGTGGTGTTGATCGATACCGATTCACCCGACCGCGACGTGATGGAACAGGTAGTAATGGTGAGCCGCGACCAGCCGCGGCCGATTGTGCTGTTCACCGACGAGCATGACCCGGGGGTGATGCGCCAGGCGATCCAGGCCGGGGTCAGCGCGTACATCGTCGAGGGCATCCACGCCGCCCGCTTGCAGCCAATCCTGGACGTGGCCATGGCCCGCTTCGAGAGCGATCAGGCGCTCAGGGCCCAGCTGCTGGCCCGCGACCAGCAACTGGCCGAACGCAAGCGCATCGAGCAGGCCAAGGGCCTGCTGATGAAAATGAAAGACTGCAACGAAGAACAGGCTTACACCCTGATGCGCCGGCAGGCCATGAGCCGCCAGCAGAAGCTGATCCAGGTGGCAGAGCAGATCATCGCCATGCACGAGATGCTGGGGTAAGCAGGCGGCCGTACAATGTTGGCCCAGCTCTTGCTGAAGATATCGCACCGGTAGCCAACGGCGGTTGCCCACAAACCCCGACAAAGACGTCGCTCACCCCTCCATGCCAGTGGACCGGGTAGCGGCGTCTTTTCGTTTCCGTTGCATTGCCCAGTGAGGTGTTCGATGAGTACCAGCTTCTGGAAATCCGGGCATGTGCCCACGCTGTTCGCTGCGTTCCTGTATTTCGACCTGAGCTTCATGGTGTGGTACCTGCTCGGCCCGCTGGCCGTACAGATCGCCGCCGACCTGCAATTGAGTGCACAGCAACGGGGCCTGATGGTCGCAACACCCATCCTCGCCGGTGCCGTGCTGCGTTTTGCCATGGGCCTGCTGGTCGACCGCCTTTCACCGAAAACCGCCGGGTTGATCGGCCAGGTCATCGTCATTGTCGCCCTGGCCTGTGCCTGGTACCTGGGCGTGCACACCTACGAGCAAGCCCTGCTGCTCGGTGTGTTCCTCGGCGTGGCCGGCGCCTCGTTCGCCGTGTCGCTGCCGCTGGCCTCGCAGTGGTACCCGCCGCAACACCAGGGCAAGGCGATGGGCATCGCTGGCGCGGGCAACTCCGGCACCGTCTTCGCAGCGTTGCTGGCCCCGCTGCTGGCCGCAGGCTTTGGCTGGAACAATGTGTTCGGTTTCGCCGTGATCCCGCTGCTGGTGACGGTCGTGGTGTTCGCCCTGCTCGCGCGCAATGCACCACAACGGCCCAAGCCAAAGGCCATGGCCGACTACCTCAAGGCGCTGGGTGATCGCGACAGCTGGTGGTTCATGTTCTTCTACAGCGTCACCTTCGGCGGCTTCATCGGCCTGGCGAGCGCCCTGCCCGGCTATTTCAGCGACCAGTACGGCCTCAGCCCGATCACGGCAGGCTACTACACCGCCGCCTGCGTGTTCGCCGGCAGCCTGATGCGCCCGCTGGGCGGCGCCCTGGCCGACCGTTTCGGCGGCATCCGCACCCTGCTTGGCATGTACAGCGTGGCCGCCATCTGCATTGCTGCCGTCGGCTTCAACCTGCCCAGCGCCACAGCGGCCCTGGCGTTGTTCGTCAGCGCCATGCTCGGCCTGGGCGCGGGTAACGGCGCGGTGTTCCAGCTGGTCCCCCAACGCTTCCGCCAGGAGATCGGCGTGATGACCGGACTGATCGGCATGGCCGGCGGCATCGGCGGCTTCCTGCTGGCAGCCGGGCTCGGCACCATCAAGCAGCACACCGGTGACTACCAGATGGGCCTGTGGCTGTTTGCCAGCCTGGGCCTGCTGGCCTGGTTCGGACTGCACGGGGTCAAGCAGCGCTGGCGCACCACCTGGGGTTCTGCAGCGGTCACCGCGGCGCGGGTCTGAGGCGAACCGATGAGCCTGCAACTTAGTTTCGCCCAGGCCAGCGCCACGGGGCCGCGCGAGGAGAACCAGGACGCCTTGCGCCTGGTCACCCCGGCGCCGGAGCTTGCCGCCAGCAAGGGTTACCTGTTCGCCCTTGCCGACGGCGTCAGCCAATGTGCTGACGGCGGCCTTGCAGCACGTGCCAGCTTGCAGGCCTTGGCCATGGATTACTACGCCACCCCCGCCACCTGGGGCGTGGCGCAGGCACTGGACCGCCTGCTGTCGGCACAGAACCGCTGGCTGCGCGCTCAGGGCAGCCAGCCGCTCCTGACCACGCTCAGCGCGCTGGTGCTGCGCGGGCGCCGCTTCACCTTGGCACACGTCGGCGACTGCCGCGCCTATCGCTGGCATGACGGCCGCCTGCAGTGCCTGAGTGAAGACCATGTGTGGGACCAACCCGGCATGCAGCACGTGCTCAAACGCGCACTGGGCCTGGACCAACACCTGCTGGTGGACTACCTGGACGGTGAGCTGCAGCCCGGCGAGTGCTATCTGTTGCTCAGTGACGGAGTCTGGGCCAGCCTGGGTGACCAGCACATCCAGGCCGTGCTGCGCGAGCAGCCCGATCTGCAACTGGCCGCCGATACACTGGTCGCCAGCGCCCACCACAATGGCAGCCAGGACAATGCCAGCGCCCTGCTGGTACGGGTCGAGCGCGTGGGCACGGCCAACCTTGGCGATACCCTGGTTCAACTGCAGCAATGGCCCTTACCCCGCGAACTGCGCGAAGGCCAGGCAATTGATGGCTGGCAGATCGAGGCGCGCCTGGCACAAAGCCGCCAATCGCTGTTGTACCGCGTTCGCGACAGCCAGGGCCAGCCGTGGCTACTGAAAACCTTGCCCGCGGAACGCGAACAAGAGCCGGGTGCTGCCCAGGCGCTGTTGCTTGAGGAATGGTTCCTGCGCCGCGTAGCCGGCCGCCATTTCCCCGAACTGCACGCCGCCAGTCAGCGCCAGCACCTGTATTACGTGATGCGCGAGCACAGCGGCCGAACCCTGGCCGCGCAGCTAGCCGAGCAGGGCCCGTTGCCGCTGGCCCAATGGCTGGAAGTGGCCCGCCAGTTACTGCAGGCCGTTGGTGTGCTGCACCGACGCAACCTGCTGCACCGTGACATCAAGCCCGACAATCTGCACCTGGGCGAAGACGGCCAACTGCGCCTGCTGGACTTCGGCCTGGCGTACTGCCCAGGGCTGTCCGAGGACCCGCGCCACGAGCTGCCAGGCACGCCTTCGTACATCGCCCCGGAAGCCTTCGAAGGCCAGCCACCGAGCCCGCGCCAAGACCTCTACGCAGTGGGTGTGACGCTCTACCACCTGTTGACCGGGCATTACCCCTATGGCGAGGTCGAAGCTTTCCAGCGCCCGCGCTTTGGCCAACCGGTCAATGCCGCGCGTTATCGCCCCGACTTGCCGGAATGGCTGCAGCACAACCTGCAGCAAGCCGTGGCCACGGACCCGGCGCAGCGCTTCGAAACCGCTGAACACTGGTTGCTGCTGCTCGAACGTGGTGACCGCCAGGCGCTCAACAGCCATCCACGCCCACTGCTTGAACGGGAGCCACTGAAGGTCTGGCGCACCCTGGCCCTGCTGTCCCTGCTGCTCAACCTGATACTGCTGTTCAGCCTGTTCAAGGGCTGAGCACGCCTTGCCGATGAGGAAACCCTGATGAATGCGAAAGTCTGGCTGGTCGGTGCCGGCCCCGGTGACCCTGAACTGCTCACCCTCAAGGCGGTACGTGCGCTGCAACAGGCCCATGTAGTGATGATCGACGACCTGGTCAACCCGGCCGTGCTGGAACACTGCCCGAAGGCACGGGTGATCGCCGTGGGCAAACGGGGTGGCTGCCGCTCCACGCCCCAGGCGTTCATTCAGCGCCTGATGCTGCGCCATGCGCGGCAGGGCCGCTGCGTTGTGCGGCTCAAAGGCGGCGACCCGTGCATTTTTGGACGTGGCGGCGAGGAGGCCTTGTGGCTGCAAGGGCATGGCATCGAGGTGGAAGTGGTAAACGGTATTACTGCAGGCCTGGCAGGCGCGACCCAGTGTGGCATTTCGCTTACCTCACGCGGGATCAGCCGTGGCGTGACACTGGTGACCGCGCACACCCAGGATGACAGCGAGCTGAACTGGACGGCGCTGGCACAGGGTGGCACGACCCTGGTGGTGTACATGGGGGTGGCGAGGCTGGAGCAGATTCGCCAGGGCTTGCTGGACGGCGGCATGGCGCCGGGGATGCCGGTAGCGATGATCGAGAATGCGTCACTGCCTGGGCAGCGCGAGTGCCGCAGCGACTTGCGGGGGATGCTGGAGGATGCGCGGGCGTTCGGCTTGCGCAGCCCGGCAATCCTGGTGATTGGCGAGGTGGCAGGGAACCTGGAGGCCCATCAGCGGATGGCGGCAGCCGGATGATGCGGTGTTCATCGGCTTAAAGACCTTGCCTGGAAACTACATGCTCCAGACACGAAAAACCCGGCCGAGGCCGGGTTTTTCAGTCAAGCTTCAACCAATTACTTGGCTTGGGCTTCTACCTGAGCTTCAACGCGACGGTTGACAGCACGGCCGTCTTCGGTGGCGTTGTCGGCAACCGGACGGGTTTCGCCGTAGCCAACCGAGTCAACACGAGTCGACTCAACACCGTACTGCTGGGTCAGCACTTCCTTCACGGCGTTGGCACGACGCTCGGACAGCTTCTGGTTGTAAGCGTCTGGGCCCACGGAGTCAGTGTGACCTTCAACCACGGTGGTGGTCTGTGGGTACTGCTTCATGAAGTCAGCCAGGTTCTTGATGTCGCCGTAGCTGTTAGGCTTGACGACCGACTTGTCGAAGTCGAACTTGACGTCCAGCTCAACGCGAACGACTTCGGCAACAGCCGGGCAGCCATCAGCGTCAACGGTAACGTTGGCTGGGGTGTCTGGGCACTTGTCGACGTTGTCGCAAACGCCATCGTTGTCGCTGTCGGAGCAGACTTCAGCAACTGGAGCAGGAGCCGGGGCAACTTTGCCACCGCTGCCACCGAAGTTCAGACCCACACCAACGGTCGGGCCCCACTCGGTGTTGCCGTTGTCGATGTTGTACATGGCTTCAACGCCGGCACGGGCGAAGAACATGTCGGTGATGTACCACTTGGCGCCAGCGCCAACGTTGGCGAAGGTGGAGTGGTCACGGCCGCTACGAGTGGCCTGGCCCAGGCTCTCGTGAGCGAAACCAGCGGAAACGTACGGACGCAGCGCGTCGCCTACGGTACCGAAGTGGTAGGTAGCGTCGAGCTTGGCTTTGGAACCTTTGATGTCTTTGTTGAAGACTTCGCCACGAGCGTTGTGGGTCTCGTTGTAGCCCAGGTCCAGGGAGACGTCGTCGGTCAGGAAGTAACCGAGGCGAACACCAGGGTTGGTGCCGTCGTTCTGGAAGTTACGCTCGCTGTCGTAGTACTGCTTGGTCACGTTGCCTTCGATTTCGACAGCGCCTTGGCCTTGTGCCAGAACGCCGAACGAAGTAGCAGCAACGAGCGAGCCAATGGCCAAGCCCAAGGTGTTTTTCAATTTCATCCGTTAAATCCCCATCTGGTGATAGTTAAGCAGTCCCACCAAAATCCGGCGGACAACTCGACGGCAAGTCTAGCAGAACTTGCCGATTCGTTAGAGATATTCGCAAGGGGCTAAGTTTCATCCATACCTGCAAATTTCTCCCTAAGCTTGTCCAGCGCGCGCTTGTAGCGCATTTTCGTTGCGCTCAGACCCATGTGCATGATATCCGCGATCTCCTGAAATTCCAGTTCCGCAACAAATCGCAGCACCAGAATTTCCCGGTCGATCGGGTTCACATACACCAGCCACTTGTCCAGGCCACCCTTTTCTTCGGGTTTGGGTGCCTTGTCTTCAGACGCCTCTTCAACAGGGTCAAGACTCAAGGCATCCATCAACCGGCGTTTGCGGCGCTCCTTGCGGTACTGGGTAATGCACTCGTTATAGGTAATGCTGTAGAGCCAGGTCTTGAACTTGGATTTACCCTCGAAGTTCTTCAGACCGTAAAGCACCTTGAGCATCACCTCCTGACAGACATCGTCAGCATCCCGGTCGTTCCCCAGATAACGCGCACACACGTTGAACAGGGTCCGCTGGTAGCGCCGCATGAGCTCTTCATAGGCGCGGGTAACGTGATACAGCTCCTCATGCGAACGCGCCACCAACTCTTCGTCGGTGAGCTCGCGCGGGTCGTAACGCATGGGCGGCGAATGAACTTTATTCAAAACGGATCTGGCCGACAGTCAGGTCAATGTCGCCGCTCGGCCACGTGGGCGGATTTCTGCGGCGGCATACATTAACAGCTTTTGGACAATTAGCGGCTATTGACGCGTTGCTCGAGCAATACTCGATTAGACAACGACACCAGTTCGCCATCATCGGTCAGCAACGTCGTCTTTACCGTGCCGATTTCCTCGATCTGCCCCTCGACCTCTCCAATCCGCACCTGCTGGCCGACCTGGTAAAGCTCACGCACATAGATACCAGCCAGAATCTGCCCAGCGATTTCGCGACTGCCAAGCCCCATCGCAAGCGCAACGGCCAGACCAACGGTAATCAGCCCGATCACGATCACGTGGTTGAGCAGGTCGGTCTTGACCTCAAGCTGGCTGATCGCCACCGAAATGCTGATGATGATCACCAGGCCTTGGGTAATGCGCCCAAGACCTGCGGAGTACTCCAGGCCGATGCCTTCGGCAGCACCACGCACCAGGCCGTTGGCCACTTGCGCCAGTAGCACGCCAACCAACAGCACCAAAGCTGCGCCAAACACCTTGGGCAGGTAGAGGGCAAGCATGTCTAGGGTTGCGGAAACGCGTTCGAGGCCAAGCGATTCGGCAGCAGAAACCAGGAAAATCAGCAGTACGAACCAGTAGACGATCTTGCCGATCAAGGTCGAGATCGGCACCTGAATGCCGCCACGGCTAAGCATTTTGGTCAAGCCTGTACCGGCCATCAGGCGATCCAGACCAAACTTGGCCAGCAGCTTGGACAACAACGTATCGAGCAGCTTGGCCACCACGAAACCGAGCAGCACCACCACCAGCGCGCCGAACAGGTTGGGGATGAAGTTCGCCACCTTGGTCCATAGGGCGGTCATGGCAGTGACCAGGCTCTGGGTCCAGAGATCGAGTTCCATATTCAATCGGCCTTATCAGCTTTGCTGCCAGCGGCAGCGTTACGGGCAGAAGTGCGGCGCACCGGCGCGACATGCGCCGAGCCATTGTTCACGGCGATCAG
The DNA here is from genome assembly GCF_977070485.1 of Lelliottia jeotgali. NCBI lineage: Bacteria > Pseudomonadati > Pseudomonadota > Gammaproteobacteria > Enterobacterales > Enterobacteriaceae > Lelliottia > Lelliottia jeotgali. The sequence goes on along the minus strand of NZ_CDRVFO010000018.1, from coordinate 53,074 downwards.
CAGCGCCTGGCTCCAGCGACCAAGCAGGCTGAACAGGTCACCGGCACCAACCTGGCGGTTGGCGGTTTTCAGCACGCGACCCAAGCACGCAGCGTCGTCCCGGTCCTCACCGGATGGCGACGCGTTGAGCAGGTCACGCAGGGATTGTTCAAACGGATCGTGCATGTGCACCTCGCGCAATGTCACTCAGAGACGAGAGCGGCGGGCGGTGGGTCACACATCGGCTCATGTTGGGGCCGGCTTGTCGGCGATAACGCCGGTACATTCCAATAAGCATTCAAATCCACCGCAACCGTCGAAACAGCCACCACTGCCCCACCGCCAGCCCGAGCACGACGATACAGGCAAACAGGAAGCCATATGGGTTTTCCGCCCCCGGAATGCCGCCGACATTGATCCCCAGCAACCCGGTGACGAAGCTCATGGGCAGGAAAATGCAGGTGATGATGCCAAAGCGGTACATGGTCCGGTTCATCCGCTCGCTGCGCCGCCGGTCCTCGCTTTCCAGTACCAGCGCGGCCCGCTCACGGGCCAGCTCCAGCTCCTCCAGGTAGCGGATCAGGCTGTTGTTCAGCTCGTTCCAGTAGTCAGCGTCCGCATCGGCGAACCAGCTCCACCGGCTGCGGGACAGCTGGGCATAGATTTCCCGCTGCGGGGCGAGAAAACGCCGCAAGCCAGCGGCTCGGCGCCGAATCTGTTGCAAGATGCCGTGCTCAGGGCTGTACCGTTCGTCGGATTCAACCTTTTCTTCCTCCAGGTCGACCAATTCCGACAGATCGTTGACCAAACCCTGAACTTTTTCGGTGAGTAATTCGCCCATCAGCAGTAGCAGCTCGGACGCCGATCTTGGCCCCCTGCCCTCGTCCAGCAGACGGAGAATTTCGTCACTGGCGCGCAAAGGCCGCAAGCGCAGCGAGATGACCCGCCGCGCCTGGGCAAAAATACGTACCGATACCATGTCTTCAGGCTCGGCGCCCGGGTTGAGATTCACCCCTCGCAAGAACAGCAGCAGCTGTTCATCGGCCAGCGGCAACAGGCGCGGACGGGTGTTTTCCTCCAGCAGCAAGTCGCAGGCGAATTCACTCAGACCGCTCTCTTGCTGCAGCCAGGTACGGGTTTGGGGATGACTGCGATCCCAGTGCAGCCACAGGCTTTGCTGTGGCTGCAACTGCAGATCGTCCAGCTCGGTCCGGGGGATCGAGCGCGCGCCGCCTTTACCATCGAGCACCAGGGCGTGCACCAGCCCCCACTGCGCGTTGTCTTCCTCGAACATCAAAGCTCCATCAGCGCGTGCGGCGCATCACTGCGGCATTTCCAGCGGGCTTGGCGAGACGATCACACCGTTGTTGTCGGCATACACATACTCGCCCGGGCGGAACGTCACACCGGCGAAGGTCACAGCCACATTGAGGTCGCCGATACCGCGCTTGTCGGTCTTCATCGGATGGCTGGCCAATGCCTGCACACCGACGCTGGTCTGGATCAGCACATCGACGTCACGCACGCAGCCATAGATCACCAGGCCTTCCCAGCCGTTTTTGGCAGCCTTTTCGGCAAGCATGTCACCGAGCAATGCACAGCGCAGCGAACCACCGCCATCGACCACCAGAACCTTGCCCTTGCCGTCGAGCTCAACCTGCTCTTTGACCCGCGAGTTGTCCTCGAAGCACTTGATGGTAACGATCTGGCCACCAAATGAATCGCGGCCACCGAAGTTGCTGAACATCGGTTCCAGCACCTGGACCAGGTCGGGGTAGGCGTCGCACAGGTCGGGCGTTACGTAATGCTGCATGGGAAGCTCCTGTCAGTCACAACGAAAGCGGGTGTCTGCCAAGGCTACACCGGCGAGGCTGTCGCAGTCATCCGGGACTGCTCGGTCATCTGCATTTCGCCTGTCGTGGCCCAAGCGGGCCACGACACCCGGCAGAAAATCAGCTGACCGGGACAGGCTCCGCAACCACGGCCGCCCCATGCACCGGCAGCAACGGCTGGCGCAACCAGCGTTGCACCAACGGCCACACCTGCGCCTGCGCCGCCTTGCTCACCAGCATATCGACATGCCCGAACGCCTCGAAGCCTTCCTCGCGACCCAACCTGATGAACTGCTTGCGCTCGCCACCCATCTGATCGAACAGCTTGCGACAGGCCCACACCGGGTCCTGGAAGTCTCCCGCGCCAGCCACTGCCAGCACCGGCACATCTACCTCAGCAAGCCCCGCCCACCAGTCACTGTCCTTGTCCCCAAAACGGCCAAACAGGCCGTGCCAACGCATGCTTTCCAGCGCCAGCCCTATCGGTTCGTCCTCAGGCCCGCGCTTGAGACGCGACCCGGAAATCTGCCCCCAACGCTTGAGTAGCAGCTTTGCGCCCCAGGTTACGGGCGGTACCTTCAACGGCCAGTACACCCGGCTGATCTGCGTACCGAAAAACGCGGCACTGGCGACCTGCCCGGAATGCAGAAAACCACCGCCAAGCGCTGCCGCCAAGGTGGTACCGCCAAGCGAATGGCCTATCCAGTGGGGTGCTGTGCCGGACTGTTCTTCAACGAAGGCCGCGATCAGTGGCAAGTCATAGCGGGCATAGTCAGCGACCCGGTTGTGCCGCCAGTCAAGGTTGCGCGGCGACAACCCGTGGCCACGCATTTCCGGGATCCATACATCGAAGCCCGCCCGTGCCAGGTAAGCTCCCAGGCCAATGCCTTTGGGCGAATACCAGAAACGTCGATTGGAGAAACTGCCATGCAGGAGAATAACCGGCACGCCTTGGGCGCCGTCCTGGTCAGCTAGCCCCAGACGGGTCAAGGCCAGCTCCACGCTCGGATCAGGGCTGTTGCCGGCCTTGATCCGGTAGACGTCTTCGCTGAGGTCGCCGCGGCGCTCGGCACTGAGCAAGGCCACGGGAAATAAAACACTGCTGCTTTGCATAAGGTTGCTTGGTGCACAAAAAAGGGCGGGATCCATCACTGGAACTCGCCCTGGAAAAAACCAGGCGAGGGCACGCCAGACGCGCCCCCGCATTTCATCTATCAGACCGCGCCCTGGCCCTCGGCCAGGAAGAACCAGGTCTCGAGTACCGAGTCCGGGTTGAGCGACACGCTTTCGATGCCTTGCTCCATCAGCCACTTGGCAAGGTCTGGGTGGTCCGACGGGCCCTGGCCGCAGATGCCGATGTACTTGCCAGCCTTGTTGCATGCCTGAATGGCATTGGCCAACAGCTTCTTCACCGCCGGGTTACGCTCGTCGAACAGGTGGGCGATGATCCCCGAGTCGCGGTCCAGGCCCAGCGTCAGCTGGGTCAGGTCGTTGGATCCGATGGAGAAGCCGTCGAAGTACTCAAGGAACTCTTCAGCCAGGATGGCGTTGGACGGCAGCTCGCACATCATGATCACGCGCAGGCCATTGTCGCCACGGGCCAGGCCGTTTTCGGCCAGCAGGTCGACCACTTGGCTGGCTTCGCCCAAGGTGCGCACGAATGGCACCATGATCTCGACGTTGGTCAGGCCCATCTCGTTACGCACGCGCTTCAGTGCACGGCATTCGAGCTCGAAGCAGTCACGGAACGACTCGCTGATATAGCGCGAAGCACCGCGGAAACCCAGCATCGGGTTTTCTTCTTCCGGCTCGTACAATTTGCCGCCGATCAGGTTGGCGTACTCGTTGGACTTGAAGTCCGACAGGCGCACGATGACTTTTTTCGGGTAGAAGGCCGCAGCCAGGGTGCTGATACCCTCGACCAGCTTCTCGACATAGAAGCCGACCGGGTCGTTGTAGCCGGCGATGCGCTTGTCGACGCTTTCTTTGAGCTCCGGCGGCAGGCCGGCGTAGTTCAGCAGCGCCTTGGGGTGCACGCCGATCATGCGGTTGATGATGAACTCCAGGCGCGCCAGGCCGACACCGGCGTTGGGCAACTGGGCGAAATCGAAGGCGCGGTCCGGGTTACCGACGTTCATCATGATCTTGAACGGCAGGTCGGGCATGGCATCGACCGAGTTCTGCTTGACGTCGAAGCCCAGCTCACCTTCAAAAATGAAGCCGGTATCGCCTTCGGCGCAGGACACGGTCACGCCCTGGCCATCCTTGAGCAGTTGGGTGGCGTTGCCACAACCGACCACTGCCGGAATACCCAGCTCGCGGGCGATGATCGCCGCGTGGCAGGTACGCCCGCCGCGGTTGGTGACGATGGCGCTGGCGCGCTTCATCACCGGCTCCCAGTCCGGGTCGGTCATGTCCGAGACCAGCACGTCGCCCGGCTGCACCTTGTCCATCTCGGACACGTCCTTGATCACGCGGACCTTGCCGGCGCCGATGCGCTGGCCGATGGCGCGGCCTTCGACCAGTACGGTGCCCTTCTCCTTGAGCAGGTAACGCTCCATGACGTTGGCGCTGGCGCGGCTCTTCACGGTTTCCGGGCGGGCCTGCACGATGTAGAGCTTGCCGTCGTCACCGTCCTTGGCCCATTCGATGTCCATCGGGCGCTGGTAGTGCTGCTCGATGATCATGGCCTGCTTGGCCAGCTCGCTGACCTCGGCGTCGGTCAGGCAGAAGCGCGCACGCTCGGCGCGGTCGACTTCGACGGTCTTGACCGAACGACCGGCCTTGGCCTCGTCGCCGTAGATCATCTTGATCGCCTTGCTTCCCAGGTTGCGGCGCAGGATGGCCGGGCGGCCGGCCTGCAGGGTGTTCTTGTGTACGTAGAACTCGTCAGGGTTGACCGCACCCTGCACCACGGTCTCGCCGAGGCCGTACGCACCGGTAATGAACACCACATCGCGGAAACCCGACTCGGTGTCGAGGGTGAACATCACGCCGGCGGTGCCGGTTTCGGAGCGGACCATGCGCTGTACGCCGGCCGACAGGGCCACCAGCTTATGGTCGAAGCCCTGGTGCACGCGGTAGGCGATGGCGCGGTCGTTGAACAGCGAGGCGAACACTTCCTTGGCCGCGCGGATCACGTTATCGACGCCACGGATGTTGAGGAAGGTTTCCTGCTGGCCGGCAAAAGAGGCATCCGGCAGGTCTTCGGCGGTGGCCGAGGAACGCACGGCGACGGCCATGTTGTCGTTGCCAGCGGCCATCTCGGCAAAGGCCGTACGGATTTCCGAATCCAGTCGAGCCGGGAACTCGGCCTCCATGACCCACTGGCGAATCTGCGCGCCGGTCTTGGTCAGGGCATTGATGTCATCGACATCCAGCGCGTCGAGCGCGGCGTGAATGCGGTCGTTCAGCCCGCTTTGCTCGAGAAAATCACGGTACGCCTGAGCCGTAGTGGCAAAGCCGCCCGGCACCGACACGCCGGCACCGGCAAGGTTACTGATCATCTCGCCCAGGGATGCGTTCTTGCCCCCCACATGCTCCACATCATGGACGCCGAGCTTATCGAGGGAAACTACGTACTCTACCAAGGTGATCTCTCCACTAACTGTATTGGAAAAGCTCAAGGGCGCCCGCCTGCCTTTAGACTGGGCCGGACGCTTGTGGCCTGTACCTGGAAAATAAGTGAGAATGCCGACAGCCGCATTCGGCAAACCGAACTTATCATATCCAAGAAACGTCATCAGCTTAAGGCCCAGATCGCAAATGAAACGAACCGCGTTCTTCATCTCCGATGGCACCGGCATCACTGCCGAAACCCTGGGCCAAAGCCTGCTCGCGCAATTCGATAGCATTCCGTTCAACAAATTTACGCGTCCGTACATCGACACGCCGGACAAGGCACGCACGATGGTGCAGCAAATCAATGCCGCCGCCGAGCGCGACGGCATGCGCCCGATCATCTTCGACACCATCGTCAATCAGGACATTCGTGAGATCCTGGCGACGTCGAACGGTTTCATGATCGACATTTTTTCGACGTTTTTATCCCCGCTCGAGCAGGAATTGACTGCCCATTCGTCGTATTCCGTAGGTAAATCGCACTCGATTGGCGGTAATTCCAACTATATGGAGCGCATCGAGGCGGTGAATTTCGCGCTCGATAACGACGACGGCGCCCGCACCCATTACTACGACAAGGCCGACCTGATCCTGGTCGGCGTGTCGCGTTGCGGCAAGACCCCAACCTGCCTGTACATGGCGATGCAGTTCGGCATTCGCGCGGCCAACTACCCGCTAACCGAAGACGACATGGAGCGCCTGCAGCTGCCGGCGGTGCTCAAGAAGCATCACAACAAGCTGTTCGGCCTGACCATCGACCCCGACCGCCTGACCGCCATCCGCCACGAGCGCAAGCCCAACAGCCGGTATTCGAGCTTTGCCCAGTGCGAGTTCGAGGTACGTGAGGTCGAGAGCCTGTTCCGGCGGGAGAACATTCCCAACATCAACTCCACGCATTTTTCGGTGGAGGAGATTTCGGCGAAGATCCTGGTGGAAAAAGGCGTGGAGCGGCGATTCAAATAACACGCGGCCCTGTAGGAGCGGCCTTGTGTCGCGAAAGGGGTGCGCAGCGCCCCCCACAATTCATGCATCAGGCTGATATTGCCGGGGCCGCTACGCGACCCTTTCGCGACACAAGGCCGCTCCTACCTGGGGGCCGATCATCCGTCAGGACGGCACACCAGTATGAAAAAAGCCCCGACATCACTGCCGGGGCTTTTTCATTTCAGTTGACCGATCAGGACGGCACTGCCACCGCCTGCCCGCTCATCGCCAGGTCGACCAGCTCGCGGTTGGCCACCGCATACATCGCATAGTCGGTACCAGTCGCATTGCGCAGGTCGTCGAGCATGGCGCGCCAGCGCTCGACCATGACCCGATGCTGCTCGGCCCACAGCGCCACACGGGCATCCATGTCTTGCGGGGCATCAACCATCTGCAGCACCGAGATGGTGATGGCCCGTTGCTGCAGGTCGATATCGTCGCGGAACGCCTCACGGGCCAGGGCCTGCCAGTTGTTCTCGACCGGCAGGTTGCTGATTTCCTGCAAGTACCAGGTCAAGTCCAGCGCACTGCCCACGGCGAAGAACGCCTTGGCAACCTGGGCCGGCTCATGCCCGGTCACGTCCGCCGCTTCGATGATCGGCAACAACGTGTACAGGTGGCTGGTACCTGCCACCATGCGTGCGAGCAACTCCGGTACGCCGGCATCGACGAAGCTCTGGTAACGGACCATCCAGCGTTCGCGGGTCGGGCCCTCCAGCAGTTCGTCGAGTTTGAGCCCCAGCTGGGCGATTTTCGGCCCGAAGTGGGCAGTATCGCGCCCGGCGTCCTGCTCGTTGCGCCGGCTGCGCAGGAACCAACGGGTGGCGCGACGGCCCAGGCGCATCAGCTCGTCCATCAGGGCCAGCTGGATTTCCGCCGGCACCTGGTAATCCAGCGCCTCGATCTGACGGAACCAGTGCGGCAGATGAAAAATGTCGCGCACGATCACATAGGCACCGGCCACGTTGGCCGGGCTCATGCCGGTCGACTCTTTGAGCCGCTGGACGAAGGTGATGCCCATGTTGTTGACCAGGTCGTTGGCGATCTGGGTGCTGACGATCTCGCGCTTGAGGCGATGGCGACGCATGGCTTCGGCAAACTTGCTGACCAGCGACGGCGGGAAAGCGGTTTCCATGTCGCGGGTCAGGTAGTCGTCGTCAGGCACCAGCGACTTGAGCAACTGCTCTTTGAGGTCGATCTTGCTGTAGGAAATCAACACGGACAGCTCGGCACGGGTCAGGCCCTGGCCTGCCGCCAGGCGCTCGGCCAATTGCTCTTCGGTCGGCAAGAACTCGATGGCACGGTCCAGCTTGCCACGGCTCTCGAGGTCGGCCATCAGCCGCTTGTACTCGGCGATCCGCTCGCGGGCGCGACGCGCCGCCAACGAAAGCGCCTGGGTCTGCTTGTAGTTGTTGCCCAGCACCAGCCCGCCCACTTCATCGGTCATGCTGCCAAGCAGCTGGTTGCGCTGCTTCTCGGTCATGTCGCCACCCTGCACCACTTCGTTGAGCAGGATCTTGATGTTGACCTCGTGGTCGGAGCAGTCCACCCCACCGGCGTTGTCGATGAAGTCGGTATTGGTGGCACCGCCGTTGAGGCCGAACTCGACACGGCCGAGCTGGGTCATGCCGAGGTTGCCGCCCTCGCCCACCACCTTGCAGCGCAGTTCGTTGCCGTTGACCCGCAGCGCGTCATTGGCCTTGTCGCCGACATCGGCGTGGCTTTCGCTGCTGGCCTTGACGTAGGTACCGATACCCCCATTCCACAGCAGGTCTACCGGCGCCTTGAGCAATGCATGCAGCAGCTCAGTCGGCGTCAGCCGGTCGGCCTCGATGGCGAAGCGTTCCTTCATTTGCGGGGTGATGGCGATGCTCTTGGCACTGCGCGGGAAGATCCCGCCGCCTTCGGACATGATGCTGGTGTCGTAATCGCTCCAGGCCGAACGCGGCAAATCGAAAAGGCGCTGGCGCTCGGCGAAGCTGCTGGCCGGGTCCGGGTTCGGGTCGATGAAGATGTGCAGATGGTTGAACGCCGCTACCAGCTGCAGCTTGTCGGACATCAGCAGGCCGTTGCCGAACACGTCACCGGCCATGTCACCGACGCCGATGACGGTGATCGGGTCCTGCTGCACATTGATGCCGCGCTCGCGGAAGTGGCGCTGCACGCCCACCCAGGCACCACGGGCGGTAATGCCCATCTTCTTGTGGTCGTAGCCGGCAGAGCCACCCGAGGCGAAGGCATCGCCCAGCCAGAAGCCGTAATCGATGGCGATGCCGTTGGCGATGTCAGAGAAGGTCGCGGTGCCCTTGTCGGCCGCCACCACCAGGTACGGGTCATCGTCATCGTGACGCACCACGTTGGCCGGTGGCACCACGCCGCCGTCCTTGAGGTTGTCGGTGATGTCGAGCAGGCCCGAGATGAAAATGCGGTAGCAGGCCACGCCTTCGGCGGCGATTTCGTCACGCGTGCCGCCTAGCGGCAAACGCCGCGGCAGGAAGCCGCCCTTGGCACCGACCGGCACGATTACCGAGTTCTTCACTTGCTGGGCTTTGACCAGCCCAAGCACCTCGGTACGGAAGTCCTCTTCACGGTCCGACCAGCGCAGGCCACCGCGTGCCACATTGCCGAAGCGCAGGTGCACACCCTCGACCCGCGGCGAATAGACAAAGATCTCGAACTTGGGTACCGGCTTGGGCAGCTCGGGGATCAGTTTAGGGTTGAACTTGAAGCTGAAGTACGACTTGCTCTGGCCGTTGGCATCAGGCTGGTAGAAGTTGGTGCGCAGGGTGGCCTTGATCAGGTCCAGGTAGCGGCGCAGGATGCGGTCCTCGTTGAGCACCTGAACATCGTCCAGGGCGCTGAGGATGGCTTGTTCCAGGCGTTGCTGCTTGTCGTCCAGGTCATCGGCAGTGAGCTTGCGCGCCAGATAGAAGCGGGTCTTGAACAACCGGGTCAGCTCACGGGCGATGTCGGTGTGGTTGTTCAGGGTGCTAGCGATGTAGCCAAGGTCGAAGCCCAGGCGGATCTGCTTGAGGTAGCGGGCATAGGCGCGCAGCAGCGCCACGTCGCGCCATGGCAGGCCGGCAGTGAGCACCAGGCGGTTGAACGCGTCATTCTCGGCATCGCCCTGGACGATATGGATGAACGCATCCTGGAGCACGTCGTTGAGTTGCTGGATGTCCAGGCTCAAGCCTTCGCTGTAGGTGAAGGCGAAATCGTGGATCCAGTATTCACGACCACTGGCGTGGCGCAAGCGATAGGGGAACTCGCCCAGCACGCGCAGGCCAAGATTTTCCAGGATCGGCAGCACGTCCGACAACGCCAATGGCGTGTCGGCGTGGTACAGCTTGCAGTGCAGCAAGCGTTCGCCCAGGCGCGTCAGCGGCTGGTAGAAGCTCATCGCCAGCGGCTTGCTTTCGGACAGGGCTAGCACATGTTGCAGGTCGACCACCGCCGAATGGGCGGCAAAGCGCTCACGGTAGCCGGCCGGGAAACCTTTGGGGAAATCGGCGAGAATGTTGGTGCCCTGGGCTTCACCGAAGTTCTCCACCACCAGCGCGGCGTAGTCGTCATGCCACGAGCGACAGGCCTGGATCACTTCGTTTTCCAGTTGCTGCGGGTCGATGGCGATACGGTTCTTCGGATCGACGCGCAAAATCAGCTGCACGCGGGCCAGCACCGATTCGGAGAAGAACGTCCAGAACTCGCAGTCGCTGGCCTTCAGGCGCTCCATCAGCACCTGCTGGATCTTCTGCCGCACTTCGGTGGAATAGATTTCCCGTGGCACGTAGGCCAGGCAATAGCAGAAGCGCCCGTACGGGTCCTTGCGCAGGAACACACGGATCTTGTTGCGCTCCTGGATCTGCACGATCGACATCACCGTGCTGAACAGCTCGTCGATCGGGGTCTGGAACAGGTCGTCGCGTGGCAGCACTTCGAGTACCTGGGCCAGTTCCTTGCCCAGGTGTGCCTTGGCGTCGAAGCCGGAGCGGCGCTCGACCTCGGCGACCTTGACCCGGATATAAGGAATGGCATGCACGCTCTCGCCGTACACCGACGAGGTGTAAAGGCCCATGAAGCGGTGCTCCTTGAGCACCTTGCCATCGGCGTCCAGCTGGCGGATCGAGACGTAATCCGGGTAGGCCGGGCGGTGGACCCGGCTGGGCAGTGCAGCCTTGGCGAACGACAACAGCAGCGGTTCTGCCAGGTAAGCCACGGCGTAGTCTTCGATACGCAGCTCTTCAGCCGTCAGGCCCACACGCAGGCGGCGCGGCAAACCCAGGAACGACTGCTCGTCGTAGACCATCTGGCCGCCGGCGTTGTCGGCCTGCACGGTAAATTCTTCATAACCTAGGAAGGTGAAATGATTGTCCAGCAGCCACTCCAGGAAGGCCTTGACCTCACCCTTTTCATGGTGCGCCGGCGCAAACGCGGTTTGCTCCACCTGCGCCATGACTTCCCGCAGCTTGGCTTTCATCGGTTCGAAATCGGCCACCGCCACCCGCACCTCGGCCAGCACCTGCTCGATTTCACGGGTGAGCACCGTCAATTCGGCAGCATTGGCGCAGCGGTCGATCTCCAGGTACATCAGCGATTCATGGCGCACACCCTCGCCCTGGGTACCCTTGGGCAGCAGTTCGAGCAGATTGCCCTTGGCGTCACGACGCACGCTCAGCACGGTGGTTTGCAGGGTGTGAATGCTGTAGCCGCGGCGGTTGAGCTCGGTACGTACAGAATCCACCAAAAACGGCAGGTCATGGTGCAGCACCTCGACCACGGTGTGGGTCGACTGCCAGCCATTGCGCTCGTAATCGGGGTTGTACACCCGCACCTGCGGGTGCTCGGGGTCGAAGCGCTCGATGATGCGCCAGGCGGAAAGGGTACAGCCGGCCAGGTCCGACAGCCTGCGCTGGGTGAGTTCGTCCATGGAAATGATGCCGAAGAACTGCTCGGCGAACAGCGCCACTTGTGGCAGTGACTGTTCGCTGATGTGCTGCGCCAGGGCCGCTTGCAGTTGATGCTGGAAGTCGGCTTTGCTGGCTGCGGTGAAGAACGCCATCTGTGGTACTCCGCTTGGGCTTTGTAATAATTGAAGCGTCGCGTACGTCCGACGATCACGGATCAACGATAGCCAACCCGTGGCAAGCCGGACGGTAATGTTCAGGGCTCGCGGAAGCTTAACGACTGATCGGTCATCACCGCTTGCAGCGCTGCGACAATTTCGGTCAAGGGGGGGAAACTTTACGTTTATCGATGCCCCCAAGGCTGTCAGAATTCACTTTCGTTTCCATTGACCCGAGCCGCCTTCATGCAAATCAACACCGCCCTGCTGTTCGCCACCCCTTGCGATGACGAGGAAGACAACATGGCGACCTTGTGCTGCCACAGCGACAAGGGGCAGATGTTCCTGCTCACCCGCTACCCGGATGAGGACACCGTGGACCTGACCCTGGACGATGAACCGTCGACGCTCGATGGCCTGAAGGTGACCCTGAGCGCAAAGCGCCTGCTGATCGAAGTAGCGGCCGGGGATCGGGATGCGTTGAAGGGTGACGAAACGCTGGAGATCGTGCTGACGTCGGCGGGGACTGACCTGGAAGAGGTCGAACTGACCTTGCGCAATATTCTGGATGGGACAGGGACCTTCGTCAGCGAGCTCTGAAAGCCTGCCTGACGCGGCCGTCCAACCGCGGACCGGTGGCTTCTCTGCGCGAGACGGCTCACCGGTGCGAGGGCCATGCCTGGCAACGCACCCCTGATCGAAACGATTGACATCCCATATCCGCCACAGGCATTGTCTGACAACCTGACCACTAGGCAATCGCTTCCATGCTAGAACTCCAGCGCCCCGACACTCTGGTCGAACGGGTTGTCAGCGCCATCCGTGCAGAAATCGATTCCGGTCGCCTGGCCGCCGAAGCGCGCCTGCCCACTGAACAGCAACTGGCTGAACAACTGAACGTCAGCCGCTCGGTAGTGCGCGAAGCGGTAGCGCAGCTCAAGGCCGATGGCGTGCTGATCGCCCGCCGCGGGCTTGGCTCCTATATCTCGAAAACCCCCGGGGGCACGGTGTTCCGCTTCCCCGGCAGTACCGGTCGCAAACCCGACCTGGTGCAGATGTTCGAAATGCGCCTGTGGATCGAAACCCAGGCAGCGGCCATCGCCGCGCGCCGACGTGACGAACACGATCTGGCGAACATGGCCCAGGCCCTGCAGGAGATGCTCGACAAACGCAGCGACTTCGCCACTGCCTCGGCAGCTGATGTGGCCTTCCACAGGGCCATCGCCGAAGCCAGCAAGAACGATTACTTCGTGGCCTTCCATGACTTTCTCGGCGGCCAGTTGGCCAATGCACGGCGCACCGCCTGGGAAAACTCCGCAGCCCATTCGGTGGGCGGCTCGGCCGAAGCCAGTCGCGAACACCAAGCGCTTTATCAGGCCATCGCCGACGGTGACCGCCAAAGGGCTGCGGCTTGTGCCGAAGCGCATCTGCGCGCCTCTGCCAAACGCCTGAAAATAGAACTACCTGCACTCGACTGATACCCAGAGCTTGCTGCGACCCGGCAAGCTCTTTTTTACGCACCCATTAGTCTGACAACCTGATAAGCAGATCCACCGACAAGAATACCAAGGTACTCCTGCATGACATACGACTACTGCATCATCGGCGGCGGCATCGTCGGCCTGGCCACCGCGATGGCCCTGCTCCAACAACGCCCCGGGGCGTCATTGCTGATACTGGAAAAGGAGTCCAGCCTCGGCCGCCACCAGACTGGCCACAACAGTGGGGTGATCCATGCGGGCATTTACTATGCCCCGGGTAGCCTCAAGGCCGAGTTGTGCAAGCGTGGCGCCCTGGCGACCAAGGATTTTTGCCGCGAGCACGGCATTGCCTTCGATGTCTGCGGCAAACTGCTGGTGGCGTCCAACCCGCTGGAAATGCAGCGCATGCAGGCGCTGTACGAGCGTTCACAGCTCAACGGGCTGAAGGTCGAGCGGTTGGACGCTAGTGAACTCAGGCGCCGCGAACCCCATATTGCAGGCCTTGGTGCGCTGTTCGTCGATGCCACCGGCATCGTCGACTACAAGCAGGTGTGCGATGCCATGGCCAAGGTCATCGAGCAGGCCGGCGGCGAAGTGCGCCTGGCCACCACCGTGCAGGCCATCCGCGAGTTTGGCGATCATGTCGAAGTGTGCGATCACAGCCAGACCTGGCATGCCCGCCAGCTGGTCGCCTGCGCCGGCCTGCAATCCGACCGCCTGGCGCGCCTGGCCGGGGTAAAGATCGACCACCAGATAATCCCATTCCGCGGTGAGTACTATCGCCTGCCAGCCAGCAAGAACCAGATCGTCAACCACCTTATCTACCCGATTCCTGACCCACAGCTACCGTTCCTCGGTGTACACCTGACGCGCATGATCGACGGCAGTGTCACCGTCGGCCCCAACGCCGTGCTGGGTTTTGGCCGGGAAAACTACCGCAAGTTCGCGGTGAACTGGCGCGATGTGGCCGAGTACGTGCGCTTCCCTGGGTTCTGGAAAACGATCTGGAACAACCTCGGCTCCGGCACCACCGAGATGAAGAACTCGCTGTTCAAGCACGGCTACCTGGAGCAGTGCCGCAAGTACTGCCCGTCGCTGCAGGCCGGCGACCTGCTGCCCTTCGAGGCAGGCATCCGTGCCCAGGCCGTGATGCGCGACGGCACCTTGGTCCACGATTTTCTGTTCGCCGAGACCCCGCGCATGGTGCATGTCTGCAATGCACCGTCACCGGCTGCCACCTCGGCGATCCCCATCGGCCAGATGATCGCTGAAAAGATCCTCAAGGCCAGCTGAACCCTGCTGCACACCCCAACTACAAAGACAATAAGGAACATCAGATGTCGGTACACGAGGCGGCCCCGGCCGCGAGCGAGACACCAGCACAGAAACGCAAGCGCCTGCGCAAGGTGGCGGCGGCAACCATCTTCGGTTCGATGCTGGAGTGGTATGACTTCTACCTCTACGCGACCATGGCGGCGATCGTGTTCTCGAAGATTTTCTTCGATGCCAGCAACCCGGCAGTGGCTTCACTGCTGGCGTTCTCCACGTTTGCCATCGGTTTTGTCGCGCGCCCATTCGGCGGGGTTCTGTTTGGCTACCTGGGCGACCGCTTCGGCCGCAAGCATGTACTGGTTATCACGTTCTGCATGATGGGTGTGTGCACCGCGCTGATCGGTCTGATCCCCAGCTACGCCTCGATCGGTATCTGGGCACCGATTCTGCTGGTAGTGATCCGCATCATCCAGGGCCTGGGCGCCGGTGCAGAGCTGTCCGGGGCGGCCGTCACCTCCTACGAACATGCCAGCGAAGGCAAGCGCGGCAGCCAGGGCGCTTGGCCAGCACTGGGGCTCAACCTGGGCTTGCTGCTGTCGTCGCTGACCGTTTACCTGCTGACCATGAACGGCAACGAGTTTCTCCTCGCCGGTGGCTGGCGCATTCCGTTCATCGCCAGCATCGCCCTGGTGGCGATCGGCCTTTGGGTGCGTAAGAGCATTCCTGAGACACCGGACTTCAAAGAACTCGACAAGGCCGATGCCAAACCGCAGGAGTCACCGCTGAAACTGCTGTTCAGGAACGATCTCAAAGGCTTGGCCGTGGTGTTTTTCGTGGCCATCGGCTACAACGCTCTGAGCTACATATTCAAGACGTTCTCGCTGGCATACCTGACTCAGTTCAAAGGTGTCGAGGCACATGTCACCTCCCTGTCGGTGACCATCGCCAGCCTGGTGGCGATCTTTGCCGTACCGTTCTTCGGCTGGCTGTGCGACCGCTGGAGCAGCAAGACCGTGTTGATGCTCGGCGGCGTGCTGTCGGCGCTGTTTGCTTATCCATTCTTGCAGTTGCTGAGCAGCGGTGAGCCAACACTGATCTATGTGGCCATTGCCATCGGCACCGGCCTCCTCGCGCCAATGATGTTCGCCCCCCAGGGCTCGTTCCTTAGCCGGCAGTTCCCGACCCAGACGCGCTCTTCCGGTTTCGGCACCGGGCGCGAGATTGGCACTGCAGTGGCCGGCGGCCTGGCGCCCCTGGGCGGCCTTGCCTTGGTGGCGAACTCGGCGACCCACTCCACCGACGGCGTGGCTTTGATCCTGGCGGTTTCCGGTGTGCTGGTGGTGGTGTTTGCCTTGTGTGACCAAGGCCGCAAGCACTCCAGTTCGAAAAACTGACCCGGGCCGGCCTGCACATCGATAATGGTGGGCAGGCCGGCACCCGCATCAGCCAACCGGGTTCTTGTGCAGCACCCTGCCCGCCTTGCCCGGCCGGTCGATGTAAAACGAATCCAGCGCACTGTTATCCAGCCCTTTCACGGCGTTCCAGTGCGCCGATGTGTGTACATACTTTGCCTGCAGCAACGCTCGTTCCTGGGTCGTCAGGCGCAGTTGCGCACATTGCCCGAGGGCAAACTCATGCAGCTTGCGGCTGACAGGCAGCAACTCTGCCGGCAGGTGATGCGCATCGTCACAGCCCAAGGGAGCGAGCGGTACGCCACCGCGCACGGCCAGTTCACGCATGATGCTGAGGTAGACACGTGACAGATGGCCACTGACTTCACGTTCTCGGTACACAGCGGCGTACACCTGCTTTTCCGGGTCATCGCGCTTGGCTCGGCTGCCTTCGATCGGCACCTCCCAGCTGAGCAGCCTTGGCCGCGGATCGACCAGGCCTGCAAAAGTTGAGGTCAGCAGCGCATTGACCGCCGCATGGGCGCTTGTGCATTCAGCCGGCGTCGTCCGCGCGACCCGGCTCGACTGCGGTTTGCACAAAAGAACCTGCTCACGCATGTGCTCCCGATAACCGCCACCGATATTCGAGTGCACACCCGGCACGACTATGTCGTTGTCGCTGCGCACCAGCGGGAAGTTGTGGCGCTGCTCATCGCCGGCCACCAGTTGCACCACCTGCCGGGCGACAAGTGTGTCCAGCCCGAGACGCAAACCGCCGTATTGATCGCTGGCAGGGTCGAAGCTGCCTTGCAAAGGTGCAACGATTGCCGCCACCGTATCGAACAGACCAATGAAATTGATCGCCCGGGGCCCGTGCAGCTCAGCCGGCAAGCCCGCCTCCTCCTTGCCCAGCCGATTGGCCAGATGCCTGGCCGCCGCAGCACCTCGACTGAAACCGAACAGGTCGAATTCGATGCACTTGGGTACAACCTGCGGATGCTCAGCCCGATAATCGCGCAGCTGCCTGCCAACCTCCACCAGCGCCTGATCTACCCGGGCCGCCACCCCCGCGCTTCCGCGCCCCGTCGCCTGGGCGAAGGACGAGTCAGGCGCACCGTGTGTTGTACCGATACCTTGCACATAAACGCTGAAATGGACCTGACCTAGCACAGGCCCGGAGGGATAAAGCGCGTGCAGCAGGGCAATGTTACTGCGGGCATTGGCGTAACTACCCCCTGCGCAACCGCGGCCGGTGGAAGCCAAGGGTGCAGCGTTGCCCTGATTGTTGCCGGTGCCATCGAAAAAAACGCCCACCCGCAGGGTGACCGGGGCAGGTATACCGTACTGCTTGCTCATCATCATGCTCCTTCATGATTCGAAGAGCACAAGCAAGCGACAGATCACCGCCACCGGGAATCGGAGAACACCTGAAACGCACGCGGATATTCCACCGCTTCAATGCGCATAAAAAACCGGGCCGTAATTGGTCGCCACCCCCCGGATAGATTAAAGTATCCACCCCTGCCAGGTCCGTCGCGCTCCGCGCCCGCCCTGGCCCAATCCCAGGAACCGCCGCCGATGGAACACCGTGAAGCGCTGATCGCGCTACGCACCTTTCTTTCCTCCCAGATCCTAGGCCAGGAAAAACTGGTCGAGCGGCTGTTGATCGTGCTGCTGGCCGACGGCCACATGCTGGTCGAGGGCGCCCCGGGCCTGGCCAAGACCAAGGCCATCAAAGAGCTGGCCGAAGGTGTCGAAGCGCAGTTCCATCGCATCCAGTTCACCCCTGATCTGCTCCCGGCCGACATTACCGGCACAGAAATCTACCGCCCGGAAACCGGCAGCTTCGTGTTCCAGCAGGGGCCGATCTTCCACAACCTGGTGCTGGCCGACGAAATCAACCGGGCACCGGCCAAGGTGCAGTCGGCGTTGCTCGAGGCAATGGCCGAACGCCAGGTCAGTGTCGGGCGCAGTACCTATGACCTGTCGCCGCTGTTTCTGGTCATGGCCACGCAAAACCCGATCGAGCAGGAAGGAACCTACCCCCTGCCGGAGGCCCAGCTCGACCGTTTCCTGATGCACGTGAAGATCGGCTTCCCCGATGCGGCGGTTGAGCGACGCATTCTGGCCCAAGCCCGCGGTGAAGCGCTGGGTGGCGAAGTCAAACCTGAACGGCGTGTCAGCCAGCAGGCCATCTTTGCTGCACGCAAGGAAATCCTTGGCCTGTACATGGCCGACGCGGTGGAGGAATACCTCGTGCAACTGGTCATGGCTACGCGCACGCCGGCCAAGTTCGATACCGAGCTGGCCGACTGGATCGCCTACGGCGCCAGCCCGCGCGGTTCCATCGCCCTGGATCGTTGTGCGCGGGCGCATGCCTGGCTGGCCGGGCGCGACTTCGTCAGCCCCGAGGATATCCAGGCCGTGCTGTTCGACGTGCTGCGCCACCGCATCATCCTGTCCTTTGAAGCCGAAGCGGCCGGGATCGACCAGGACCGCGTGGTCCAGCGCATCCTTGACGTCGTCGCCGTTGCCTGAGCCCATGCCCACCGCTCAGCAGGCCGAACCCGGCATCCGCATCGGCCTCGCCGAGCTGATCGACATGCGTCACCGCGTGCGCGAGATCCAGTTGTTCTCCCGGCCTGGCCAGCGCAGCCCGCTGGTCGGCCTGCACCACTCCAAGCTGCGCGGGCGCGGCGTGGACTTCGACCAGGTGCGCGTCTACCAGGCCGGTGACGACGTACGCAACATCGACTGGCGGGTCACCGCACGCACCCAAGAGCCGCATACCAAGCTGTTCCATGAAGAACGCGAGCGGCCGATCTTCATCCTCGTCGAGCAAAGCCAACGCCTGTTCTTCGGCTCGGGGCTGATGTTCAAGTCAGTGCTCGCGGCCCAGGCTGCGGCGCTGTTCGGCTGGGCTGCGCTAGGCCACAACGACCGCATCGGCGGGCTGGTGTTCGGCGATGATGAGCACCACGAAATCAAGCCGCGGCGCAGCAAGCAGAGCCTGCTGCAGCTGCTCAACCGCCTGGCCAAGGTCAACCAGGCGCTGCACACCGAAGCCACGCCCCACGCTGACAGCCTGGGCCTGGCTCTACGCCGCGCGCGTGAAGTACTGCGCCCGGGCAGCCTGGCCATCGTCATTTGCGACGAGCGCTCACTCAGCGCCCAGGCTGAACAGCACCTGGCGATGCTCTCGCGCCATTGCGACCTGCTGCTGATGCCGGTTTCCGACCCGCTCGACCATGCCTTGCCTGCAGCAGGCCTGCTGCGTTTCTCCCAGCGCGGCGCGCACCTGGAGCTCGACACCCTGGACACCAACCTGCGCCAGGCTTACCGTCAGCAGGCCGAAGCACGTATAGAACGTTGGGAGCTGATGGCCCAGAAGCTGCGCGTGCTGCTGATGCCCTTGAGTACCCAGAGCGAAATGATCGAGCAGTTGCGCGAATACCTCAATGCGCAGCGCCCACGGAGCGGTTCATGAAGAGCAGCGCCCAATGAACCCTCTGGACCAATTGCAACCGCTGATCCCCCCTTCAGCGATCGGCCTGTGGCCACCGGCACCTGGCTGGTGGCTGCTGCTTGTCGTCCTCCCCCTGCTTGGCTGGGGCCTGTGGCGGCTGCGCCGCTGGCGCCCAGGCAAGCGTCGGGTAGTGCGCGCCGAGCAACCGCTCGACCCGGTACGCCTGGAAGCCCTGGCCGAGCTGGCCCTGCTGCCGCGCCCATACGACGGCGCGCCGGCCGGGGCCTGGCTGCAACAGATCAACGCCTTGCTCAAGCGCCTGTGCCGCAACCACTACCCTGGGGCCAACAGCCATACCCTCAATGGCCGCCAGTGGCTGGCTTTCCTCGACAACCGCTGCCCCGCCGCCGGCCTGACCCGCTGGATGGTGCTGGTCGAAGGCGCGTACAAGCCTGAATGCAAGCTTGACGACAAGGCCATCGCCGGGCTCAGTCAGGCTGTCGAAACCTGGATCCGCAAACATGTTTGAACTGGCCTGGCCGTGGATTTTCCTGCTGCTGCCGCTGCCGTGGCTGGCCCGCCTATTGCTGCCTGCCGCCGACAGCGGCGAGCCGGTGCTCAAGGTAGGCTTTCTCCACGAACTCGAAGGCCTCGCCGGGCGTCGGGCACGGCTGAACCTGCCGACCTTGCGCCAGCAGGCACCGTTCGCGCTGATCTGGCTGTTGCTGCTGCTCGCCGCCGCCCGCCCGCAATGGCTGGGCGATCCGGTACCGGTGGCCGCCAGTGGCCGTGACCTGCTGGTTGCAGTGGATGTGTCCGGTTCCATGGACTTTCCCGACATGCAGTGGAAGGATGAAGAGGTCAGCCGCCTCGACTTGGTCAAGGCGCTGCTGGGCGACTTTCTGCAAGACCGCGAGGGCGATCGCGTCGGCCTGATCCTGTTCGGCAGCCAGGCATACCTGCAGGCACCACTGACCTTCGACCGGCGTACCGTACGCACCTTCCTCGACGAAGCGCAGATTGGCATCGCCGGCAAGAACACCGCCATCGGCGACGCCATTGGCCTGGCGGTCAAGCGCTTGCGCCAGCGTCCGGCGCAGAGCCGGGTGCTGGTACTGATCACCGACGGTGCCAACAACGGCGGGCGGATCCATCCGTTGACCGCTGCCCGCCTGGCTGCGCAGGAAGACGTCCGCATCTACACCATCGGCATCGGCGCCAACCCCGAGGCCAGCGGTACGCCGGGCCTGCTCGGCCTCAACCCGAGCCTGGATCTGGACGAGGCCTCACTGAAGGAAATCGCTGACCTGACCCATGGCGCCTACTTCCGCGCCCACGACGGCGCAGAACTGGATGCGATCGGCGATACCCTCGACCAGCTGGAACCCGTCGCGCAGCAGCCAACCCAAGCCCGCACGGCAACAGCTTTGTATGCCTGGCCACTGGCCCTGGCCTTGCTGCTCAGTGTGCTGCTGGTAGTGGCGGTGCAATGGCCAGACAACTTGCTGCAACGTGCGCTGCGCCGGCCACGCTTCCTGCAGCCCCACCCGCAATGGCGCGAACGCCTCAAGAGGCTGCGCCTGAGGAGGCGGCGATGATCGACCTCTGGCCGCACTGGTTGCGCCCACTCTGGCTGCTGGTGGTACCGCTGCTCGCCTGGCTGTTGTTCAAGCTCTGGCACCGGCGCAGGCGCGCCGGGCGCTGGCAGATGATCCTGCCGCCGGCTTTCCACCCGGTGCTGCTCGGTGGCGGCAGCGGCAGCCACAGCAAACTACCTTGGGTCGCACTGGGCCTGGCCTGGTTACTGGTGGTACTGGCGCTGCTCGGGCCTAGCTGGGAGCGCCTGGAAGAAACCCGCCAACGCCCGGCCGACCCGCTGGTGATCCTGCTCGAACTGACGCCGCAGATGCTTGCCGAGGACACGCCGCCCAACCGGCTGCAGCAGGCTCGGCGCAAGGTCCTGGACCTGCTCGAACATCGCCGCAACAGCCAGACCGCCTTGATCGTCTATGCAGGCAGCGCACATACCTTGGTACCGCTGTCCGACGACCTGAGCACCACGCGCAACCTGCTCGAGGCCGTCGACCCTTCGATCATGCCGCAGCCCGGCCAGCGCGCCGACCTGGCCGTGCAAAAAGGCTTGGCCCTGCTGGCGCAGAGCGGCCTGGGCCAAGGCCGCCTGCTGCTGATCGGTTCGGCATTGAGCGCCCCGGAACGCCAGGGCATCGTCCAGGCCCTTGGCCGCCAGGGCCCGAGCCTGTTGATGCTCGGAATCGGTACCAGCGAGGGGGCTCCGGTGCGCCAGGCCAACGGCGAGTTCCTCAAGGACGAGCAAGGCGGCATTCTGGTACCGCGCCTGGACAGCAGCGGGCTCAGGACGTTCATCAACGGCACCGGTGGCCGCTACCGTCATGCCCGCATCGACGACCTCGACCTGCGGGGCCTCGGCCTGTACGACAACCCGCGCATCCTGCGCAATGACGGCCAGAACCTGCAACTCGACAGCTGGGCCGATCAAGGCTACTGGCTGTTGATACCCCTGTTACTGCTGGCCGCCTGCGCGGGTCGGCGCGGCTGGCTGTTCTGCCTTCCGCTGCTGCTGGCTCTGCCGCAGCCGAGCCAGGCGTTCGAGTTCAATGACCTGTGGTTGCGTCCCGACCAGCAGGGCCAGCGCCTGCTTGAACAGAACCGCCCGGTGGAGGCTGCCCGGCACTTCCAGGACCCGCAATGGCGCGGCATGGCGCTGTACCAGGCCGGCGACTACGCCGCCGCCGCCAAGGCCTTTGCCCAAGGCAATACGACAGCCGCCCACTACAATCGAGGCAATGCCCTGGCCCGCAGCGGCGAGCTGGAGGCCGCTCTGGATGCCTATGAGCAAGCCCTCGAGCGCCAGCCTGATTTCAAGCCGGCGCTGGATAACCAGGCACTGATCCAGCAGCTGTTGCAGCAACGCGAAGCACAGGCCGAGGAACAACCGGCCAAAGACGATGCCCAAGGCACGCCCGGCAGCGAGACCGAGGGCAACAGCAGCTCGGCCAGCAGCCCGGCGCAGGGCACGCCCGGCAACGATGAACAGGCCAACGCCGAACAGCCCGGCCAAGACAGCAACAACAGCCAGGCCACTCCCGGAAACCAGGGTGGCGACGATGACAGCATCACCCAGCCGCCCAAGCGACCGGTTTCGACCAGCCTCGACGCCGAGCAACGCCAGGCCCTGGAACAATGGCTGCGGGAAATCCCCGACAACCCGGCGCAGCTGCTACGCCGCAAATTCTGGTATGAACAGCAATTGCATCAGGAAACCCCACGATGAGTCGCCTCGGCGTCTTTCTCTTCAGCCTCTTCTGGGCCCTTTTGGCCCAGGCCGAGCCGACCCTGCAGGCCAGCGTCGATCGCACTCGCCTGGGCGCCGGCGAAACCCTGGAACTGACGCTCGAAAGCCAGGATGTGACCCAGTTCGGCAAGCCCGACCTGCGCGCCCTGGACGGCGACTTCGAAGTGCGCGGCACGCGCCAGTTGAACAGCCTGCACACCCTCGACGGCGAGACTCGGGCCAGCACTCGCTGGATCATTACCCTGCTGCCGCGGCGCAGTGGCAGCCTGCGTATTCCTGAGCTGCAACTGGGCAAATCGCACAGCCAGGCCATCGACCTGCAGGTGGTGCAAGCTGATGCCAACCGCCCGGACAGCGCATCCCAGGTGTTCGTCGAGGCTACCCTGGACAGCAATGATGTATACGTCCAGGCGCAGGCCGTGCTGACCTTGCGCATCTACCATTCGGTGTCGCTGTACGACGACAGCAGCCTCAGCCCGCTGCGGCTGGAAAACGCAAAAGTCGAGCCGCTGGGTGACTCACGCACCTATGAGAAGGAAATCAACGGCGTACGCCATGGGGTGATCGAGACACGCTACGCACTCTATCCGCAGCAGAGCGGTAGCCTGGAAATTGCGCCCCTGACGTTCACCGCCACCGCTGCCGATACTGCTCAGCAGCCTGCGGGCACTGCACGTACAGGTCGTCAGGTACAGGTCAGTTCCCTGCCGCTACGCCTGACCGTTCACCCAATCCCCGCCGCCTGGCCCACGGCCGAACCGTGGTTGCCAGCCCGCAGCCTGACCCTTGAGGAGCACTGGAACCCCGACCCTGGCAGGCAGCAACCCCAGATAGGCGATTCGCTGACCCGCAGTATTACGCTGCGCGCCGAAGGGCTGTCCAGCACCCAGCTGCCGCAACTGCCGGCCACCGAAATCGTCGGCCTGCGCCGCTACCCGGACCAACCGCTGCTGCGCAACGAAATCAGCGAGCGCGGCATGACCGCCAACCGCGAGGAACGCGAAGCGCTGGTGCCGACTCACAGCGGCGAACTCGCCCTGCCGGCGCTGGAAGTCACCTGGTGGAATACCCGCGAGGACCATCTGGAGCACAGCAGCCTGCCGGCGCGTAACCTGAACGTGCAGGACAACCCTGCCCTGAGCGGCGACACGCCGGTAGGCGATGCCGGCAGCGCCAGCCATCTGCTCTGGCCTTGGCAACTCTCCACCGTGATTTTCGCCCTCACCACGGCGCTCGGTTTTACCCTGTGGTGGCGCGCCCGCTCGCAACCAGCGGTACTGCGCGCCGCGCAGACCGGCCCAAGCCCGCGCACCCTGCTGGACGACCTCAAGCGCGCCTGCCAGGCCAACGATCCGCAGGCTACGCGCCAGGCGCTCGATGCCTGGGCCCGGCAACAGCCGGAGACCCTGGCGGAGATGGCGGCGCGGTTCGTGCCGCTGTCGGATGCGCTGGATGGACTGAACGGGGCGCTTTACAGCGAGAGTGGGCAGTATTGGCAGGGGGAGGATCTGTGGCGGGCGATTGGCACGATTCCACCGGCGGAACAGGTGTTGTTGCCTTCGGGTGAGCCGGGGAGCTTGCCGCCGCTTTATCCGAAGTGATTGGGAGAGGGGCGCAGTACTAAAGACAGGCCCTTCTCAGCCCGGATGCAATCCTGACCCTTCCCCCGCTGCTCACCGGCAGCGATCAGATGAACCGATGCCCCTGAAACGGGTTCCAGCCCTGCTCCCCTTTGGTCTGTTTCAGGTAATAGGCATAATTGGTCAACATGCCATACAGCACGGCAAAGGCCACACTGATGCCCTGATCCAGCGCCCGAGGTACCGCATTACCCGTGGCAGCCTCGTAAACGCCTTCAAGCAGCCCGATGCCCATGATGATGGCCAGCATGACCAGATTCTTCTTCCACATGCCCAGGACAAACCAGTAGATCGGGCCAAAGAAGAATCCGAGGAAATTGTTGTTGATCAACAGTTTCTTGCGAAACGGCAAGGCGCGGAACGCTGCTTTGTAGGTCGCTTCACGTGGCCCGCCGTGCTGATCGAAGAAGGCGAAACGCTCCTGCCATTTCGGCTTCAGGTTGCCGTAGTCGGCTTGGATTTGTGGCGTGCTTTGCATAAAAATTCCTTTTTAGATTGGTTCCGGTAGCCCACCCCAGCAGCATCGCAAGCGCCGCGCCGGGGCAAAGATTAGAACATCGGCGATGGCCGGCAACAAGCAAGCAGATGGCCACTATGCCGACCTGTTCGCATAATTGAATGTCCGTGTAGCACGCGCCCCTCCTTTCAACGCCTCGAATACGGCCAGGCTCCAGACAATCAGCAAGCCACTTGAGTTACCATACCGCCCTCCTTCGAGGGCCGCCTTGGCGCTGTCATGACGCCAAGTGCCGAAGCCTTCATGTCCCAATCCAACAGGTCATCCATGCGTCTGTTTCACACCTCCGACTGGCACCTGGGCCAAAGCCTGCACGGCCAGGAACGCGACTTCGAACACGCCTGCTTCCTCGAATGGCTGCTCGGCCAGCTGCACCTGCGCCAGCCCGACGCGCTGCTGATCGCCGGTGATATCTTCGACACGGTCAACCCACCGGTCAAAGCCCAGGAGCGGCTTTACGACTTCATCGTCCAGGCCCACGAGCAACAGCCGAAGCTGGACATCGTGATGATCGCCGGCAACCATGACTCCGGCTCGCGCATCGAGCTGCCTGCCGCGCTCATGCGCCGCCTGCGCACCCACGCGCTGGGCCGTGTGCACTGGCTCGACGAAGGCCAGCTGGATGCCGAACGCCTGCTGATCCCACTGACCAACGGCCGCGGCAAGGTGGCCGCCTGGTGCCTGGCCCTGCCCTTCCTGCGCCCGGCCGAGGTCACCGGCCCGCAGTTGGGCGACGACTACCTGCAGGGCATCAACCAGGTGCACCAGCAACTGATCGCGGCCGCGCAGAAAAAACGCAAGAAGGACCAGGCGCTGGTCGCCATCAGCCACGCGCACATGGCCGGCGGTGCTGTGTCCGAAGACTCCGAGCGCAGCCTGATCATCGGTAACGCCGAGGCCCTTCCGGCCAAACTGTTCGACAAGGCCATCAGCTACGTTGCCCTGGGCCACCTGCACAAGCCGCAGAAGGTCAACCGCGAAAGCCGCATACGTTATAGCGGCTCGCCGATCCCATTGTCGTTCGCTGAAATCAACTATCCGCACCAGGTGCTGGAAGTCGAGCTCGAGGGCACTGAACTGGTCAGCGTCGAAGCGCGCCCGGTGCCCCGTGCCGTAGCCCTGCAACGCATCGGCCCGGTGCCGCTGGGCGAATTGCTCGAACAGCTCGCCGAGCTACCTGAGATCGACTTGCTCGAAGACCCCAACCGCCAGCCCTGGCTGGAGGTACGCGTGCGCTTGGACGAGCCTCAGCCGGACCTGCGCCAGCAGATCGAAAACGCCCTGCAAGGCAAGGCGGTGCGGCTGATTCGTATCAGTACCGAATATGCCGGCCAGGGCAACGAGCAGGACGACGACCAGGCATTCGTGGAACTGGCACAGATGACCCCGCAGGACCTGTTCAGCCGCGCTTGGGAACAGGCCTACGGCAACCCCGTCGACGAGCAGGCCCTGGCCGACTTCGCCCTGCTGCTGCAGGACGTCCAGCTGGAAGAGGAACAGCCATGAAGATTCTCGCCATCCGCCTGAAGAACCTGGCATCCCTGGCCGGCCCGGTCGACATCGACTTCACCGCCGAACCCCTGGCCAGCGCAGGCCTGTTCGCCATCACCGGGCCTACCGGCGCCGGCAAGAGCACCTTGCTCGATGCACTGTGCCTGGCGCTGTTCGGCACTGTGCCGCGGCTCAATGACATCGGCCGCGAAGCCAAGGTGCCAGATGCCGATGGCGAAATCCCCACCTCGGACCCGCGCAACCTGCTGCGCCGCGGCACCGGCAGCGGCTTTGCCGAGGTCGACTTCGTCGGCGTCGACGGCCACCGCTACCGCGCGCGCTGGGAAGCCAACCGTGCCCGCGACAAGGCCAATGGCAAGCTGCAACTGAGCCGTCAGAGCCTCTATGACCTGGACAGTGAGCAGGTGCTGGGCAGTGGCAAGAACGAATACAAACAACAGATCGAAGCCCGTCTGGGGCTCAACTTCGAGCAGTTCACCCGCGCCGTGATGCTGGCCCAGAGTGAATTCGGCGCCTTCCTCAAGGCCGACGACAAAGAACGCAGCGAACTGCTGGAAAAGCTCACCAACACCGCGATCTACACGCGCCTGGGCCAGCGTGCCTTCAGCAAGGCCCGCGAAGCCGGCGAAGCGCACAACGCGCTGAAAGACCGCGCCAGCCACCTGCTGCCGATGGCCGCCGAAGCCCGAGCCGAGCTGGACAAGCGCCTGGAGCAGGCGCAACAACATCTCAAGGCCGAGCAAGCCCGCCAGCGTCAGCTGGAGCAACAGCGCACCTGGCTCAACGAGCAACGCCAGTTGCAGACCCAACTCAGCGAAGCCGGTGCCGCCCTGCACACTGCCGAGCAAAACTGGCAAGCAATGGCCGAGCAACGCCTCGACCTGCAGCGCCTGGAACGCCTGGCCCCGCAACGGCACCAGTTCCATCGCCAGCAAGCACTGACCGCGCAACTGACGCCGTTGGCGGCGCAGATCGCCGAGCAACAACAGCTGCAAGCTGATCTGCTGGAGCGCACCCAGGAGCTGGAGCTTGCGCTGGTTGCAGCGCGCCAGACACTGGCCGACAGCCAGACGAAACACAGCGAAAGTGCCCCGCGCTTGCGCCAGGCGTTTGCCGGCCAGGACAGCCTAACGCGCCTAGACGCTGAGCTGGAGGCGCAACGCACGGCCAGGCAGCAGGCCGACCTGCACGTCGCCGAAGGCCAACAGCAGTTGCAGCAACTGGACGAACAACAGCAGCGCAGCCTGCAACAGCTGGCGCAGATCGACGCGGCCTTGGCAGACAGCCAGCACCTGGCCGGGCTGGCCAATGCCTGGCAGGCCTACCTGCCCCAACTCAAGCAAGTGATGCTGATTGGCGGGCGCCTGAGCAAGGGCCGTGAGGAACTGCCCGGCCTGCAGGCCAGCGCCAGCGAAGCCAATGCGCAGTGGCAGGCCCAGCATGACGCGTTCGAGCTGTTGTTCCGCGAAGCCAAAGCAGAGCCGCAGGCGCTGGCTGAGCAGATCGACCTGCTCGGCAACATGCTGCAGGACAATCGCAAGCAGCAGCGGGCGGTCGAAGAACTGGCGCGCCTGCATGGCCGCGAGCAGGAGCTGCGCAGTCAACTCGATGGTCTGCGTGAACGTCAGCAGCACGCCATGCAGCAACGCCAACAGCTGATTGGTGAAGGCACCGCAGCCAAGGCGGAGCTGGAAGCGGCCGAGCAGGCGCTCAACCTCACCCGCCAGTTGCTGGAGCGTCAGCGCCTGGCGCGCAATACCAGCGTCGAAGAGCTGCGCGGCCAACTGCGTGACGGCGAACCGTGCCCGGTCTGTGGCAGCGCCGAACACCCGTTCCACCAGCCTGAGGCTTTGCTGCAGAGTCTGGGCCGACATGATCAGGTCGAAGTAGATGCTGCGCAAAAGCACGTCGATACTCTCAACGGCAAACTGGTCGAGCTACGCACTCAGCTTGGCGTGGTCAACGCCCAGCTCAAGGACCATCAGCAGCAACAGGCGCAGCTGGGCGAACAGTTGCAGCCGCTGGTCGCACACGTACAGTCGCACCCCCTCTGGCCTGCCTTGGCGCCACAGGACGACAAGGCCCGTACAGTGTGGTTGGAAAGCCAGCTGAAGCGCCTGGACAATGAGATCAAACAGGACGAGAAGCGCCAAAGCGCCCTGCTTGCCCTGCAAAAAGACGCTGCCCGCCTCACACAGCAATTACAAGCCGCACAGGAGGCGCGGCAAAAGGCCCAGCGCCACCTGGACCACCAGCACCAAGCCCTGGCCAACGATGAACAGCATCTGCAACAAGGCCTTGATGACTTGGCCAGTGTGTTGCCGGCCGATGTACTGAAGGCCTTGAGTGATGATCCGGCCAATGCCTTCCTGAGCCTCGACCAGCAGATCGCGCAGCGCCTGCAGCAGCTGGAACAGCGCAAGGACGAGCAGGACGAACAGCACGCGCGCCAACTGCAACTGGACAAGCTGCGCGATCAGCAGCAGACGCGCCTGCAGGCTCAGCAACAGCTGCAGCATACTCTCGCAGCCCTCGACGAGCAGCGTCTGCAGGCTCAGGCGCAGCTGGCCGCGCTACTCGGCGAACACACCAGCGCCGAAGCCTGGCAACACCACCTGGAGGTGCATCTGGAGCAGGCCCGCGCCCTTGATGCCCAGACTGCTGAGCGCCTGCAGGCGCTGCGCAACCAGGGCGTGCAACTGGCCGCAGAGCTCAAGGCCAATACCCAGCGCCAGCAGGCACTGGAGCACGAGTGCCAGCAGCTTCAGGGCGAAATTGCCCAATGGCGCAGCGAACATCCCGAACTGGATGACAGCGGGCTCGATCGCTTGCTGGCCATGGACGACTCCCAGCTGAGTACGCTGCGCCAGCACCTGCAGGCAGCAGAAAATGCCATCGAGCAAGGCCGCGTGCTGCTCCAGGAGCGTGAACAGCGCCGGCAACAGCACGCCGCTCAAGCACAGGGTGACGTGAACGGCGAAGACCTTGAGCAATCACTGGCCGGCCTTGCCGAGCAACTGAACGTTCAGGAGCAGCAGTGCGCTGAGTTGCGCGCGCAGCAGGCTGACGACCAGCGTCGCCAGCAGGCATACCAGGCCCTTGCCTGCGAAATCGAACAGGCCTACCAACAGTGGCAGCGCTGGGCACGCCTGAACGCGCTGATCGGTTCGGCCTCTGGCGATGTGTTCCGCAAGATCGCCCAGGGCTACAACCTTGACCTGCTGCTGCACCATGCAAACGCCCAATTGCGCCAACTGGCGCGGCGCTATCGCCTCAAACGTGGCGGCAGCGCCCTGGGGCTGCTGGTGCTGGACACCGAAATGGGCGACGAACTGCGCTCGGTGCACTCGCTGTCCGGCGGTGAAACCTTCCTGGTGTCGCTGGCCCTGGCCCTGGGCCTGGCCTCGATGGCGTCGAGCACCCTGCGTATCGAGTCGCTGTTCATCGACGAGGGGTTCGGCAGCCTCGACCCTGAGTCGCTTCAGTTGGCCATGGACGCCCTCGACGGTCTGCAGGCGCAGGGCCGCAAGGTGGCGGTGATCTCCCACGTGCAAGAGATGCACGAGCGCATTCCGGTGCAGATCCAGGTGCGTCGCCAGGGCAACGGCCTGAGTGATGTCGAGGTGTGCGGGTGATCCTTTTCTCGTTTCGCCGTTGCCCTTGGGCCATGCGTGCGCGCCTGGCCCTGCACTATGCCGGGTGCGAGGTACACGTCCGCGAAGTTGCGATGAAGAACAAGCCGGCCGAGTTGCTGGCTTTATCACCCAAGGGGACGGTCCCGGTGCTCGACACCGGCGAAGGCGTGCTGGAGGAAAGCCTGGACATCATGCGCTGGGCGCTTGAGCGCAATGACCCGCAGGACTGGCGGCTGCAGGCTGACCCCGCAGCCGCACAACAGGCTGACCGGCTTATTGCCCGCAACGACAGCGAGTTCAAGGCGCAGGTCAACCTGTACAAATATGCCGAGCGATACCCCGAGCACACACGCGAGCATTACCGCCAGAAGGCCGAGGCCTGGCTGGCGGAGCTTGAACACCTGCTAGAGGGCCGGCCCTACCTGCTGGCCAACCATCCAAGCCTGGTCGACGCCGCGCTGTTGCCCCTGATGCGCCAGTTTGCCGGGGTCGAACCGCAGTGGTTCGCCGAGGCGGCTTATCCGCGTGTGCGGAGCTGGCTGGAGGGGTGGTTGGCGTCTGAGCTGTTCAAGGCGGTGATGGCCAAGGGAGTTGAGCCGAGCCTATAGAGGTTCGCGTAGGGCTCAGTGGTTGTGTTTAGCACTCAAAGCCGCATGAAAATGGGCACTCTGGCGCAGGTACTGCTCGGTATAGCTGTGGGTGGCGGACACCTTGTTGCTGGTGTCAGCATGGGCATGCGCCGGCAGTACGACAGAGGCGGAAACGGCGGATGCGGCGATTACCGGGAAAAGATTGAAGTTCATCTGGGCTGACCTCGACTTCGGTGGTTTGACGTTGGCCTGTCTGGGCCTTGGGTCAAACTTACGCCGCCAGGATCAGCTACAGAAATTCATTGCGCTGGTAGGGATTATCACGCGTATCGATAGTCACTCGATAAACTTCAGATCCGAAGGTGCGTCCTGCGCCAGGGTCTGCACAGTCTCACCCAGCTTGCCCGTACGCGGATCGCGGCGCATGACCACAATCTGGTTGCTCTTCTGGTTGGCCACCAGCAGGAAGTTGTCACTCGGGTCCAGGGCAAACTCCCGAGGATGGTCGCCCTCCACCGATCGACGCTGCAGGAAGGCAAGCTGCCCATCATCCTTGCCCACACTGAATGCAACGATCTCATTGGCCGTGCCGCGATTGCTCACATAAAGAAAACGCCCGTCCGCCGAGAGGTGCAGGCCGCCTGCCGCCTTTGCCGCCGCGTCCTGCTGCTCGGTCAGCGGCAGGCGCTGGCGTTCGCGCAGGGCAGCATCATCGACATCGAACATGACCACTTCGGCGCTCATTTCCAGCGTCAGATAGGCATGCCGCCCCTTGGCATCGAACAACAGGTGACGCGGGCCGCTGCCAGCTGGCAGTTCGACCGATGCGGGGATGGCCGGGCTTAGCGGGCGGTCGGTGCTGGCGCCGTCGTAGCGGTAGATGAATACCCTATCGGCTCCCAGGTCACTGGCATACAGGTGACTACCGTCCGGCGACAGCACCACTGAATGCACATGGGCACCGGCCTGGCGCTCGGGGTTCACCCCACTGGGCGCGTGTCCGGCCTGCTGCACCACATCCTTGAGTTTGCCGTCTTTGGCCACCGGTATCACCACCAGGCTGCCGCCCGGGTCTGGAGCAACGGCGTAGTTGGCAACGAACAGGTAACGCTGGTCGCGGCTGAGGCTGGCATGCGTAGGTTCATCGCCGCGGGTGGCAACCTGGTTCAGCGGCTTGATCTCACCCTTGCTACCCACGCTGAAACTGCTGGCGTGTCCCTTTGGCGCCTCATTAACCGCGAACAGTTGCCGCTGATCCGCCGAAAGCACCAGCCAGGAAGGGCTGACGCTCTTGACCACCTGCTGCGGCGTAGGGCCGATGAGGCCAGTTTTGCTGTCGAACTGGTAACGGTAGATACCTTGGCTCGCACCATCGGTATAACTGCCCACCAGCAGCGTGACGGCCTGGGCATTCAAAGTCAGGCTCATGAGACTAGCGGTCAGCAGGCTCGTCCAGGTCGGGTTCATCGTCGTCTTCATCCGGGGCGCGAAAGGCACTCATACAGACTAGACGATGCTCGCCCTGGGCATCGTGCAGTTGCCACTCGTCACCGGCACCGATGGCGGCGGCGACCTGTTCGGCAGTGAAGGTCCAGCGCCGATGTTGGCGGCCGTCCATGCATTCGACCGTCAGGCCTGTTTCATCGAGATTGAAGTCGAAGGCGTGCAGGCCATCGATCAGTAGCATGTCGCAGGATGCGAGGGCGGTGGCGAGGGGGGACATGGGGGTACCAATTGGAAAGGAGCCGGCATTATAGCCTTGGCGCTGCGTTGCAGCGATGCATGGCACCGGCTTCACCGGTGATCGCCGGCAAGCCGACTCCCACAGGCCTTGTGGAAGCTGGCTTGCCGGCGATGGGCCGCAAAGCGGCCCCTTGCAATCAATGGGCGAAGATCGAACCGCCCTGCTTGCCTGCCATCTTCTCGGGCTTGATCAGGAACCGCGCCAGCGCCGGCAGCAGCCACAGCGCACCGAACATGTTCCACAGCAGCATGAAGGTCAGCATCAGGCCCATGTCGGCCTGGAACTTGATGGCCGAGAAGATCCAGGTGCACACGCCGATAGCCAGGCAAAGACCGGTGAACAGCACCGCCTTGCCGGTCGAACGCAGGGTCTGGTAATAGGCTTCCTGCAGCGGTAGGCCGGCACGCAGGAAGCTTTCCAGACGGCTGTAGATGTAGATGCCGTAGTCAACACCGATACCCACGCCCAACGCCACCACCGGCAAGGTGGCGACCTTCACGCCGATCCCCATGAATGCCATCAGCGCATTGCCCAGTACCGAGGTCAGCACCAGCGGCAGCACGATGCACAGGGTGGCAGCAAAGGAGCGGAAGGTGATCAGGCACATCACCGCCACGCAGATGTACACCAGGATCAGGATGGTCAGCTCGGCCGACTTGATCACCTCGTTGGTCGCAGCCTCGATCCCGGCGTTGCCCGCCGCCAGCAGGAACTGCAAGCCGTCCTTGTCATGACTTTCAGCAAACGCCTTGGCAGCGCTGGTGACACGCTCCAGGGTTTCGGCCTTGTGGTCGTTGAGGAACACCAGCACCGGTGCCAGCGAGCAGTCGGCGTTGTACAGGCCGTCGGCGCGAGCGATGGAGTTGTTGAGGATGTCCGGGTTGCGCGACAGGGTTTCCCATTTCAGGCTGCCCTCGTTCATGCCCTTGATCACCTGCTTGGATACCGTCACCAGGGAGATCGCCGACTGCACGCCGGGGGTGTTCTCCATGGTCCACATCAGCTCGTCGATCGGTGCCATGGTCGAGTGGATCGAGCAGCTCTCCGCCGGCGTCTTCACCATCACCACCAGCACATCGGAGCTGGTCGAGTAGTTGCTGATGATGAAGTTGTTGTCCTGGTTGTAGCGCGAGTCCGGGCGCAGCTCCGGCGCGCCCTGGTCGAGGTCGCCGATTTTCAGGTTCTGGCTGTACCACAGGCCACCAGCGAAGGCGACCAGGGCCAGTGCAATGGACACCGGCGCCACCTTGGCGCTGGCGAAATTCGACAGCAGGCGCCAGAACGGATGCTCACGGGTGGCGTCCTTCTTGCTGCGCTCGATGGCCTTTTTGCTGATGCCGATGTAGGAGATCGCTACCGGCAGCAGGATAAGGTTGGTGAAGACGATCACCGCCACGCCGATCGACGCACCGATGGCCAGTTCGCGGATCACGCCGATGTCGATGATCAGCAGGGTAATGAAGCCCACCGCGTCGGCGAGAATCGCGATCATCCCGGGCAGGAACAGCTGACGGAAGGTGCGCCGGGCAGCGGTCAGGGCATTCTCGGCGTCACTGGACTGCAAGGCGATGCCGTTGATCTTCTGCACCCCATGGGAAATGCCGATAGCAAAGATCAGGAACGGCACCAGCATCGAGTAAGGGTCCAGGCCAAAGCCCACCACATGCATCAGGCCCAATTGCCAGACCACTGCCACCAGGGTGGTGATCAGCACGGCGATGGTGCTGCGGATGCACCAGGTGAACCAGTAGAGCAGCACCCAGGTGATGACCAGCGCGACCCCAAAGAACATCGCTACCATCACCAGGCCGTCGATCAGGTCACCGACCTTTTTGGCGAAGCCGACGATGTGCACCTTCACATTGGGGTTCTGCGCCTGGAACTTGTCGCGAATTTTCTCCTCGAGCAAGTGCGAAAACTGCTGGTAGTCCAGCTTGACCTGTTTCCCGGGGTCCTGCGGATCGGGGTAGCTTTCCAGCAAGGGTACATCGACGATGCTGGACTTGAAGTTGTTGCCCACCAGGCGTCCTACCTGGCCGGACTTGAGCACGTTGTCGCGCAGTGAGTCGAGGCTGTCTTGCGAACCGTTGTACGTATTGGGGATTACCTCGCCGCCGGAGAACCCCTCCTCGGTGACTTCACTCCAGCGCACGCTGGGGCTCCACAACGACTTCAGGCCCGCGCGGTCGACGCCGGGGATGTAGAACACCTCGTCATGGATCTGGCGCAGGGTCTCCATGTAATCCTTGTCGAAAATGTCGCCATTGACCGCCTCGACCGAAATGCGCACGGTGTTGCCGAGGTTGGCCAGGTCGTTGCGGTGCTCCATCATCTGCTCGATGAACGGATGCTCGAGCGGAATCATCTTCTCGAAACTGGTCGAGGGGCGGATCTGCGCGGCCTGCCAGAACAGGAAGATGCTCACCAGCACGCACAGGGCGATGACCACCGGGCGGTTGTTGAAGATCAGGCGTTCCAGCAGCGTGGGTTTGTCCTGGTGGTGGGGGTGCATGATGCTCTCTCGGCTGGTCATGGGCGAGGCTCCTCGGTTGCCTGGTCGGCACCTTCGCCGGTGGCCAGATGTAAACCACCCTGCCCTACCAGCAGCAAGCCGCCATTGGCCAGGCCACTGACGCCAGCCAGGGCAATACGGTCGGCGCGGTTATAGACAGTGAAGCTCTGCCCGTCATCAATGCTGCGCAGCACGCTGCCGCCATTGCCGACCAATACCAGGCTGCCATCATCCAGAAGCGTAGCGCTTGCCAAGCCGAATTCGAGGTTGCCGCGCGCGGCCTTGAGTTCGATCGGCTGCCAGCTGTCGCCAAAGTCCGTGGAGCGGAACAGATTGCCGCGCAGGCCATAGGCCAACAGCGTCTGCGGCTGGGCGGTGCCGATCACGCCGAACAGCGAGCCCTCGTAGGGGCCGTTGAGCTTGCTCCAGCTCTGGCCGCTGTCGCTTGAGCGAAACATGCTGCCCTGCTCGCCGACGATGAACAGGCCGGCATCCTTGATCTGGGCAATACCGTTGAGGTGCATCTGGTCGGGGTTGTCCAGGCGCTCGGCGGCGTCCTGCCAGTGCTGGCCGCCGTCGCGGGTTTCCAGCAGTGCGCCGTAAGCGCCCACGGCAAAGCCGTGCTGGGCATCGAGGAAAGTGACATCGAGCAACGGGGCTTCACGGGCAAGGTCTTCGAACTGCTTGCTCCAGGTCGCACCGCCATCGTTGCTGGCGAGAATCTGCGCGTCGTGCCCGACTGCCCAGCCACGCTTGTCGTCGACGAAGAACACTGCGGTGAGCAATTGCCGGGTAGGCACCCGGGCCTGGGTCCAGGTATTGCCTTGGTCATCGGAGAACAGAATGTGGCCGCGATCGCCCACCACTACCAGGCGCTTGCCGGCATGGGCGGCATCGATCAGCAGGCTCTGGCTGGCCTTTGCCGATTCGGTGGAGTACTCCTGTGCGGCGGCGGCTTGCGCGCTGCCCGCCCACATCCCCAGTGCCAGCGCCAGCATTGCGCCGGCTGCCAGCGGCCAGGCACCACGCCTGGCGCGCGTCATTACCCGCTCCCTCATGACCGTCCCCTGTTTGTTGTTCTTGGTGGGTCTGTGCCTTGCAGGTACTGCGAAAACCTTGTGATAGAGGCCTGCAATAGCTTCGGGCCATCGTAGCGGGGATGTTTGCGGGAACACAAC
This sequence comes from Lelliottia jeotgali, assembly GCF_977070485.1. Lineage (NCBI taxonomy): Bacteria > Pseudomonadati > Pseudomonadota > Gammaproteobacteria > Enterobacterales > Enterobacteriaceae > Lelliottia > Lelliottia jeotgali. Next base: position 17,324 of record NZ_CDRVFO010000018.1, on the reverse strand, counting down.
GAGCGGGACGTTATGTTTTGTTAACCAGAAACAAGGGGCTGTTGCACAGCCCAATCGCCGGCAAGCCGACTCCCACAGGTACTGCACCGCCCTGAAGGCTTGTGCATTACCTGTGGGAGATCCCAGGCTTTATGCCAGGCTTTTGCTCACCACTTCATAGACATCGCTGGACAGCGCCCCGGAAGCGAGAATCCGCTCCAGCTCGCCCTTCATCAGCGCCTGGCGCGCTTCGTCATACTTGCGCCAGCGGGTCAGCGGTGCCAGTTGACGCGAAGCGATTTGCGGGTTCAGCGCATTCAGCTCGATCACCAGGTCCGCAAGGAAGCGATAGCCGGAGCCATCGGCCGCATGGAAGTTGACCAGGTTCTGTCCGGCAAACGCACCGACCAGCGCACGCACCTTGTTCGGGTTTTTCAGGGTGAACGCCGGGTGCTGCATCAGCGCCTTGACCCGCGCCAGCCCGCCCGGCAAGGCACTGGCTGCCTGCACGCTGAACCACTGATCCATGACCAGCGGGTTATCCTTGAAGTGCTCGGCGAACGTCTCCAGGGCCTTGCCACGCTCGGCCTCGAACGGCGAATTGACCAGCACGGCCAGCGCCGTCAGCCGTTCAGTCATGTTGTCGCAGTTGTCGAACTGCTCAAGGGTCGCTTCCAGCACCTGCGGTTTAGCGCTGAGCATCAGGTACGACAGGGCAATGTTCTGCAGGCTGCGACGGGCGAAGTGCTCGGCTGCGGCGACATAGGCGGTGTTGCGCGAAACCTCGCGGTGCGCCTGGTAGCGCGCCCACAGGCCATCGAACAACTGCTCGGCAATCTGCCGGCGTGCAAACTCGCGTGCCGCGTGGATGGCGTCGACATCAGCCACCTGGCTGATCTCGGTCAGGTAGGCTTCGCCCGGCAGTGACAGCATCTCGGCAACCATCGCGGCGTCCAGCGACTCGTTGGCCAGAACAGTGCCCAGGGCAGTGATCAGGCGCTGATCGAGTTTCAGTGCTTCACCACGCTGATGCTGGCCGATCAGTTCCTGCAGTACCTGTACCGATAACTGCTGGCCCGCCTCCCAGCGGTTGAAGCCATCGCTGTCGTGCTGCATCAGGAACATAAGCTGGTCCCGGTCATACGGGAAGCTCAGCTTCACCGGCGCGCTGAAGCCGCGCAGTAGCGATGGCAGCGGCTTGGCCTGGATACCTTCGAAAGTGAACGTCTGCTCGGCCTCGGTCACCGACAGCACGCGGCCAGTACCAACAGCGGAGGCCTCACCGGCCAGGCGCAGTGGCAGGTCGTTGCCCTCGGCATCCAGCAGGCCCAGCTCCACCGGGATCACGAACGGCAGTTTCTCGGCCTTGTCCGGCGTCTGCGGGCAGCTCTGGCGGAAGGTCAGGCTGTAGGTTTGTGCTGTGGCGTCGTAGACCTCGCTGACATCCAGGCGCGGCGTGCCCGCCTGGCTGTACCAGCGCTTGAACTGGGTGAGGTCGACGCCGTTGGCGTCTTCCATGGCCTTGATGAAGTCATCGGTGGTCACCGCCTGGCCATCATGGCGTTCGAAGTACAGGTCGCTGCCCTTGCGGAAACCCTCGGCGCCCAGCAGGGTACGGACCATGCGCACCACTTCGGCGCCCTTCTCGTACACGGTCAGGGTGTAGAAGTTGGAAATCTCGATGAAACTGTCCGGGCGCACAGGGTGAGCCATGGGCCCTGCATCTTCGGCGAACTGGTGGGTCCGCAGGTAGGCGACGTCCTCGATGCGCTTGACCGTGCGCGAGTTCATGTCGGCGCTGAATTCGGCGTCGCGGAACACCGTGAAACCTTCCTTGAGCGACAGCTGGAACCAGTCGCGGCAGGTCACGCGGTTGCCCGACCAGTTGTGGAAATACTCGTGGGCGACCACGCCTTCGACACGCTGGTGGGCAGCATCGGTGGCGGTTTCGGCGCGGGCCAGCACGCAGCTGGAGTTGAAGATGTTCAGGCCCTTGTTTTCCATGGCGCCCATGTTGAAATCGTTGACCGCGACGATCATGAAGATGTCCAGGTCGTACTCACGGCCATAGACTTCCTCATCCCAGCGCATGGACTTCTTCAGGCTGACCATGGCGTGGTCGCACTTGTCGATGTTCTCGGGTTCGACATAGATGCGCAGGGTCACGTCGCGGCCGGACTGGCGCACGAACGTGTCCTCGACGCACCACAGGTCACCGGCCACCAGCGCGAACAGGTAGGCCGGTTTCATGAACGGGTCTTCCCAGGTCGCCCAATGGCGGCCATCTTCAGCCGGCCCGCTGCCGACCGGGTTGCCGTTGGACAGCAGCACCGGGTAACGATGCTGTTCGGCGATCACCGTGGTGGTGAATGTGCTCATCACGTCCGGGCGGTCGAGGTAGTAAGTGATCTTGCGAAAACCCTCGGCCTCGCACTGGGTGCAGAACATCTTGCCGGACTTGTACAGGCCTTCCAGCGCAGTGTTGCTCTCGGGGTGGATCTTCACGCTGGTGTCGAGGGTGAAACGCTCGGCTTTGGGGTGCAGCGTTAGGCTGTCGGCTTCGAGCTGGTAGTCGCTCGCCTGCAGTTGCTGATCGTCCAGCGAGGCGCGCAGCAGCTCAAGCTGCTGGCCGTCGAGCACCAGTGGCGGCAGGCCGGCACCGCGTGCCGGATTGCGGCGCATGACCAGTTGCGCATGGACCAGCGTGTGGTCCTCGAACAGCTCGAAGGTCAGGTGCGTCTCGTCGATCAGGTACTCGGGCGCCTGGTAGTCCTTGAGGTAGATCACTTGCGGTTGTTCGGTACGCATGTGCAGGTCCTTTTTACTGGAGCACGGCCAACTGGTAGGCCGTGTACTTGCGAATATTGATCACGCCGGTGTCGAAGATCAGGTACTGGCCCTTGATACCCAGCAGCGTGCCTTCCACCACCGGGTCCTTGTCGAGGTTGAAGCTGACGATCTTCTTCGGGTAGGCCTGGACCGGGTATTTCATCTGCACCACTTCGGCATCGGGCAGCGGCTGGATCGCCTGCAGGCCGAAGCGCGCCTGCAGATCGCGCAGGCCATCGGCGCATGCATCGAAGATCTGCTCGCGAATGGCCACCAGGTCGAGTACCTCGGCGTCGCCCTTGAGCAGCGCGCGCCAGTTGGTACGGTCCGGCACCTGACTGCGCAATACGTCTTCGACCAGGCCCGATTGCTGGCGGGTCGCCACGCGCATGATCGGCAACGCCTGGCTCGCACCCTGGTCAAGCCAGCGGGTGGGCAACTGCGTAGCGCGGGTGATGCCAACCTTGACCCCGGACGAGTTGGCCAGGTAGACCACGTGGTCGGTCATGCAGAACTGCTCGCCCCAGGACGGCTCGCGGCAGGTGCCGGCGTCGTAGTGGCAGCGTTCCGGCGCCATGATGCACACGTCGCACTGGGCCAGCTTGGTCATGCACGGGTAGCAGTAACCCTGGCTGAAACTGGTCTTGGTGCGTTTGCCGCAATGGCTGCAGTGAATGGCGCCGAGGTATTGCAGGCGCAGGGTCTGGCCGATCAGCGGGTTGACCGGCACCTGCGTGTCATCCAGGCGAAAGCTGTACTGCACCACGGGTGCTTCCAGGCTTACCGCCATCTTGCTCAAAGAGCCACGAGCGAGTTCGATCAATGTACCGAGTCCGACTTGAACAGAATGTTAGGGATCGGCGCAGACTTCGATGCGCACTCTTGGGGCCCCATGTAGCCGGTACGCTGGTCTTCTGGCAGGTTCTTCATCTCCCAGGCGATCACCGCCTGCAGCGACAGCTCCTTCTGCTCGGGGGTGAGCTTGCGGCCATCGGACCATTTGCCGATTTCCACGGCCGTTTTCAGGCTTTCGTAGATCTGCGGCGTGATGTTTTCGATCATTTGCGCGAACGTGGACATAGCGTCTCCTAAATCAAGCGGACAGTTTACGCCGCGCCAGCGCACCACCCAAGAGGCCCGTCAGGCATCCGATGAGCAGCCCGCCGACGTGCGCGGCGTTGGCGATCTGGCCAAAACCGAGTTGGCCGACCACACCGGTCAGGCAGATGACCAGCCAGATGAGCATCATCACCAGCACACCCTTGGGCAGGCTGAAGTGTGGGTTGGGCGCCAGCCACTGGTACAGCCAGACATGGCCGAGCAAGCCGTACAGCACCCCCGACAGGCCGCCGAACAGGCTCGGGCCACTGGTGTAGTGCTGGGCCAGGTTGGACACCAGGCTGAACAGCAAGGTCAGGCCAGCCAGCAACCAAGGGCCCTGGCGCAGTTCGATGCGCTTGCCCAGTTCCCAGTACCACATGCCGTTCATGGCCAGGTGCAGTACGCCAAAGTGCAGCAGCATCGGCGACACCAGGCGCCACCATTGGCCTTCGGCGAGGCCCTGAGCCAGCGGCGTGAAATGCAGGTATTCACCCTGGACGCGGTAGTCGAGGAAGGTGAACCAGCTGATGGTGGTGAGGTTGTCGCCCAGGCGGGTAAGGCCGGCGACGATCAGGCACAGGAAGAGGACGGCGGCGGTGACCTTGCAGGCTTTTGCCTGCTCGGCCAGTGTCAGCCCTTTCGCCGGCAAGTCGCCTTGCGCAGGGGCCTGCGCAAGCTCGACATCAGCGTTGCCGTCTGGGTAGCGCTGGTAGAGTTGAAGGACATCGGCGGCCATGGTTTCCGGCGCCCAGAGCACCTGGGCTTCGCCCTCTTCGCTGACCCGGTGCGGCACCTGCAGGCGTTGCAGCAGGTGCACGAAGCCGCTGAGGTCGACCGACAGCGGCAGGCGCATCACTTCGACGATATTCATTGATTGGCCTGCGGTCGATCGACGTCGACCCAGACGAACTTGTGCGGGTCGATCCGGGTTTCATCATCCAGCCGATAGGCCGCCAGCTTGCCGTACAGCACTGCACTGTAGTCCAGGCAGGCAAGGTTGGGGCGGATCGGCGCCGGGCGGCCGCTGCGCCAGTAATGGCCGACGAACAGCAGCGGCTCCTCTTCGGCATAGCGTAGCAAGGCATTTTTCTCGGTGTGGCTGAGCGGCGTGCGGGCCACATCATCGGGCAGCGCGTCAGGCTGGAAGACGATGTCGCCATAGGTCTTCGGGTCTTCTTCCCAGAACTTGGTACGGAAGAAGGCGCGGGTCAGGCCATCGCCGCCGGTCAGCGTCAGGCCGTCCGGCAGGCGCATGTCGGTGCCGCGCAACAGACGGTTGCAGACCGTGGAAGCGAAGCTGCCGGGCACCGCCGATGCCTGGATGAAGTGCTCGTCAATGCGCCCGTCGGGGTATTGCTGGCGCAGCGGCTCGATCAGCCGCGGGTCCCAGCAGGCATGCACCAGGCGGAACCGCCCGGCGTCGACGAACAGCGGCATGTCGTAGAACCACTGCAGAAAATCGTGCCAGTCACCGGGGTGGTGGGCGAACTGGGTCAGGGTCTCGTCGATCAGGCGGGCATGGCGCGGCGTGTGCTCGCGCACGTAGGCCTTACCGCTGCCGGGCAGCGCCGGGGTTACCCAGCCCAGGGCGTTGTATTCGTGGTTGCCCATGATACAGAAGGCCTGGCCGGCCTCGACCATGTCGTGGACGATGTGCAGCGCCTCACGGATACGCGGGCCGCGGTCGACAATGTCGCCGAGGAACAGCGCCTGACGCCGCGGGTGGCACCAGACACCACCGACACGCTTGTAGCCGAGGGTGTCGAGCAGGCGTTCGAGGGTCAGCGCACAGCCATGCACGTCACCGATGATGTCGAAACTTCGCGCCGGATCGAACATCAGTCGTCCCTGCCCCCCAGGCGGCTGCCCCAACCGAGCTTGGTGCGGCAAACCTCGTAGTAATTGTGGCCCAGCGGGTGGATCAGGCGCAGTTTCTGCGGCTTCTTGCTCACGGTGATGGTATCGCCGGGGGCGCAGGTGAAGTGGTTCTGACCGTCACAGGATACCTGCGGGTAGATCTGCAGGTCCTTGGACACCACGATCTTCAGCTCGCTGTTGCCGTCGACCACGATCGGGCGGCCCGACAGGGTGTGCGGGTACATGGGCACGATGACAATGGCGTCGAGCTTGGGGTGCATGATCGGGCCGCCGGCCGACAGCGCGTAGGCGGTCGAGCCGGTGGGGGTGGCGACGATCAGGCCGTCGGCCTTTTGGCTGCAGACGAACTGGCCGTCGATGTAGATCTCGAACTCGATCATCCGCGTCGACTTGCCCGGGTGCAGGACCACATCGTTGAGCGCATCGCCCTGGCCGATGGCCTCGTGGTGGCGGCGCACCTCGGCCTGCAGCAGGAAGCGGTTTTCCACCAGGTAGTGGCCGTCAAGCACTGCGGCGACCTTTTCTTCCAGCTCGTCCGGGCGAATATCGGTGAGGAAGCCCAGGTTGCCGCGGTTGATCCCCAGGACAGGGATGTTGTGCCGTGCCAAAGCACGCGCGGCGCCAAGCAGGCTGCCGTCACCGCCGACGACGATGACCAGGTCGCATACTTCGCCCAGCAACTTGCGCGTGGAGGTCTGCAGGCCGTGGCCAGGCAGCACTTCGGCAATGGTGTCCTCGAGGATCACGTGCAGGTGGCGCTCGAGGAGGAATTTTTTCAGTCGGCGAATGGTGTCGAGCACCTGCGAGCTGCCAAGGCGGCCGATGATACCGATATTGCGAAATTGCTCCATGGGGCTCCTGCAAGGCTCTGCGGCGGGTGACTATGCCGCGATTATGGGCGAAACGACCGGGCAGCGGCAAACCGGCTATGCTCGCAGCATGATGCCTTTCGCCGAACTCCACGACCTGCCTCGCCAATTGCGCCGCGCCGCCGTGCGCGACCTGGCCTGGACGCTGCTGTCGCCACCGCTGCTGAGCACACCGCCCTGCCCCCAGCGCCATCCGCTGGCAGGCAGCACCTGGGCGGCGGATCCCCAGCGGCTGAAAGACTGGTTACAGGCGCTGGACGCCGACGATCAGCCCCTGCGTGAATGGCTGGCAAACAGCACCAGCCGGCGCCTGGGCCTGTACTACGAAGGCCTGTGGCAGTTCGCCCTGGCCCAGGCGCCCGGTGTCGAGCTGCTGGCGGCCAACCTGGCGATCCGCACCGGTGGGCGCACGCTGGGCGAGTTGGACATTGTGCTGCGCGACGCCGACGGTACCCACCATCTGGAGCTGGCCATAAAGCTTTACCTGGGGCCAACGGACGGCCAAGGCCATGACCCGGCGCAGTGGCTAGGGCCGGGTTGCCATGACCGGCTGGGTACCAAACTGGCGCACCTGGCCGGGCACCAATTGCCCATGTCGGGTGGCACGCAGAGCCGTGAGGCGCTCGCCGGGCTTGGCATCGGCCAGGTACAGGCACACCTGTGGCTGGCGGGGTATCTGTTCTATCCGTGGTTTGGGCACGCCGAATCGCCCGCAGGGGCCAACCCGCTGCACCTGCGCGGGCGGTGGTTGCGGCGGCGGGATTGGGCAATGGCCGAGGTGGGACGCTGGCAGCCCCTGCCCCGCCATGCCTGGCTGGCACCGGCAAGGTTCGAGGCCGATCAAGGGTGGACCGCGCGGCAGTTCGCTCAATGGCTTGAGGGGCTTGACCCGCAAGCACCGGCGCAGATGCTGGTCAGGCTTGAACCAGGCCCGGAAGGCGAATGGCATGAGGTGGGCCGCGTGTTTCTGGTGGCTGACAGCTGGCCGCACTTGCACCTTAGCGGGTAAACCACCCCGGCATTGAGAGCAGCAGGCCGCAAACACCATTTCACCGATCCAGCGCAAAGATTTAAACCCAGCAGCGGTTACAGTTACCTCTGAGCGCCGCCAAGAGCGCCACTTTAGACCTGATGACGAGGACCACCCATGGTTTCATCCAGCCCCGCGCCCCACTACGCACGCCTGTCCATCGCCCTGCATTGGCTGATGCTGGTGCTGCTGGCCGCTGTCTACGCCTGCATCGAGTTGCGTGGCCTGTTCCCCAAGGACAGCGCCGAGCGCAACCTGATGAAGGACCTGCACTTCATGCTCGGCCTGACGGTGTTCGTGCTGGTTTGGCTGCGCCTGGCCGTGCGCCTGGTCCGCCCTGCGCCGCCCATTGTGCCCAAGCCTCCCGCCTGGCAGACCGGGCTTGCCCACGTGATGCACCTGGCGCTGTACCTGTTGATGATCGGCTTGCCGCTGGCCGGCTGGCTGATCCTCAGTGCCGCCGACAAACCGGTGCCCTTCTATGGCCTGGAGTTGCCGCACCTGATCGCTGCGGATCCGGACTTGGCCAAGTTCATCAAAGGCTGGCATGAACGCGTGGGCAGTTGGGGGTACTGGCTGATCGGCCTGCACGCGCTGGCCGGGCTTTATCACCACTACGTAGTGCGCGACAACACGCTGCTGCGCATGCTGCCTTACAAGTAGCCGCGTCGGCCCTGCAGGCCACCGGTGTGCAAAAAGATCAGGCGAGTGCCAGGCTTGAACAGCCCGGCCTCGACCTGCCCACGCAGGGCCATCAGTGCCTTGCCGGTGTAAAGCGCCTCTAAAGGGACACCCGTGCTGGCCTCAGCCTGTTCGATGAAAGCCTGCAGCTCATCATCGAGCCTGGCAAAACCCTCTCGGCAGGCCTCGTGCAACTGGTACCCGGCCGTACCGGCCAGCGCCGTTATGGTCTCGGGTACACCATGGTCCAGCGGCACTGCCAGGGCGCCATGCACCCTGTGCGCGCCGGCCTCGGCCAGCACCAGGCCAGCCAGCGTGGTCCCGGTGCCAGCGGCCAGCCACCAGGCGTCATAGTCCGGCCAACCCAATGTGCCCAACTGGGCCTTGGCCTGCTCGACGATCAATGCACACCCCTGGGCACCAGCCTGCCCGCCACCGCCTTCGGGGATGCAGTGCCAGCCGGGATACAGCGCTTGCCAAGGTGCCCAGAAGCCGGGGTCATGACGGGCACGGTAGCCTGCGTAACCAAGCCAGTGCAATTGCATCCCCAGCGCCTGCAGATCACGCACCGTGGGGGTGTCCTGGGCATGGCCGCGCAACAGACCAACGGTGGCGAAGCCGAAGCGCTTGCCGGCGGCGGCCAGGGCATGGAGGTGGTTGGAGTGATTGCCGCCGAGGCTGATCAGCCCGGCGGCGCCCGAGGCGTGGCCGTGCAGCAGGTGGTGGCGCAGCTTGAACCATTTGTTGCCGCTGATCAGGGGGTCGATCAGGTCCAGGCGCAGGATGGCGGCTTCAACGTTGGCACTTTTCAGCCAAGCAAGCTCGAGGGGCTGTAAAGGTGCCTGGGGAAGGTCATGAAAGCGGGTAAACATGTTTCAGCGCCTGATGCGAGGCCGTCAGTCTACCAGTGAAAACCTGGGGCCGCTTTGCGGCCCCGGCCATCTCAAAGCTCCGCAGCCAGACGCGAGCCCTGGTTGATCGCCCGTTTGGCATCCAACTCGGCCGCCACATCCGCGCCGCCGATCAAGTGCACCGACTGCCCCGCAGCCAGCAGCCCTTCGTGCAGCTCCCGCAGCGGCTCCTGCCCGGCGCAGATGACCACGTTGTCCACCGCCAGTACCTGCGGCTCACCTTCAGCTACGCGGATGTGCAGGCCCGCATCGTCGATCCTCAGGTACTCGACGCCGTTGAGCATCTGTACCTGCTTGTTTTTCAGGCCCGTGCGGTGGATCCAGCCGGTGGTCTTGCCCAGACCGTCACCCACCTTGGACTTCTTGCGCTGCAGCAGATAAACCTGTCGCGCCGGTGCATGCGGTTCGGGCTTGATGCCTGCCACGCCGCCTCGCGCCTGCAGGTCGCGATCGATGCCCCACTCCTTCCAGAACACTTCCCGATCCTGACTGCTGGCCACGCCCTGGTGCACCAGGTACTCGCTGACGTCAAAACCGATGCCGCCAGCACCGATCACCGCAACCGACTCACCCACCGGCTTGCGCTGGAGCAGTACGTCCAGGTAGCTGAGCACTTTGGCGTGCTCGACACCGGGAATGGCCGGCGTACGCGGCGCAATGCCAGTGGCCAGGATGATCTCGTCGAAAGCGCCTTCCAGCAGGGCCGGCACATCGACCCGAGTGTTCAACCGCAGGTCGACACCCGTGCTTTTCAACTTGTTGCCGAAATAGCGCAGGGTCTCGAAGAACTCCTCCTTGCCCGGCACCCGTTTGGCCACGTTGAACTGCCCGCCAATTTCGCTGGCTGCATCGAACAGCGTCACCTGGTGACCACGCTCTGCGGCCACGGTGGCAGCCGCCAGGCCAGCCGGGCCGGCACCCACCACGGCAATGCGTTTGACCGTGTGCACCGGCAGGTAATTGAGTTCGGTTTCGTGGCAGGCCCGCGGGTTGACCAGGCAACTGGTCAGCTTGCCGCCGAACGTATGATCCAGGCACGCCTGGTTACAGCCGATGCAGGTATTGATTTCATCGCCGCGCCCCTGCGCAGCCTTGTTGACGAACTCCGGGTCGGCCAGGAACGGCCTGGCCATCGAGACCATGTCGGCATCGCCCTCGGCCAGCACGGCTTCAGCCACTTCGGGGGTATTGATGCGGTTGGTGGTGATCAACGGAATCTTCACCGCCCCGCGCAGCTTGGCGGTGACTTTGCTGAACGCCGCGCGCGGGACCTTGGTGGCGATGGTCGGGATGCGCGCCTCGTGCCAGCCGATACCCGTGTTGATGAGGGTCGCGCCAGCCCGTTCGACGGCTTTGGCCAGCAACTCGATCTCGTCCCAGGTGCTGCCGCCCTCGACCAGGTCGAGCATCGACAGGCGGAAGATGATGATGAAATTCGGACCCACGGCGTCGCGCACCCGGCTGACGATCTCGACCGCCAGGCGCATGCGGTTTTCATAGCTGCCGCCCCAGCGGTCAGTACGGTGGTTGGTATGGGCAACCAGGAACTGATTGATGAAGTAGCCTTCCGAACCCATGATTTCGACGCCATCGTAGCCGGCGCGCTGGGCCAGGACGGCACAATTGACGAAGTCGGCGATCTGCTTCTCGATCCCGGCCTCGTCCAGCTCTTTAGGCTTGAACGGGTTGATCGGCGCCTGGATCGCACTCGGCGCCACCTGCCGGGGGCTGTAGGCATAGCGCCCGGCATGCAGGATCTGCAGGCAAATCTTGCCGCCAGCGGCATGCACGGCCTCGGTGACGATGCGGTGCTTGTCAGCCTCCTCCTCGGTGCTCAACTTGGCTGCGCCGGAATACACGCCCCCTTCATCGTTGGGCGCGATACCGCCAGTGACCATCAGCCCAACGCCGCCACGGGCACGCTCTGCAAAATACGCAGCCATGCGTTCGAAGCCACCGGGACGCTCCTCAAGACCTGTGTGCATCGACCCCATCAGGGTGCGGTTAGCCAAGGTGGTGAAGCCCAGGTCAAGCGGGGCCAGCAAGTGCGGATAGCGGTCGGCAGCCATGGAACGGTTCCCCATGTGGCGTGATCACGGAATGCGGGTGCCTCGGCGGGCCCCGTCGTTTATCTGCCAACGACATTAAACAGCCGTTTGAATGCGCTCAATGATCAAAACTGACAACTTATTGATCATTCTGCACAGGCGAACTGCAGTAACCGCGCTGAGATGACCCACACTTTTACGCCTTTTTTACTCGACATCCTGCAATGGCAGTCGATACTGCCGGTCATTGCCCCTGTGAGCCTGCTCGATGCCTCTCCCCGCTTTGCGCTTCATCGCGTTCATCATCGGCGTATTCCTGATTACCCTGGCGGTCAGCATGGTCATCCCCATGGCCACGCTGCTGCTGTATGGCCTTAGCGATGACCTCGGTGCCTTCCTCTGGTCCAGCCTCATAGCCCTGTGCGCAGGCCTGGTTCTGGTGGCTCGTGGCATACCCGATGCGCCGCAGTTAAGGGCGCGAGACATGTACTTCCTGACCACAGCCAGCTGGGTCATCGTCTGCGCGTTCGCAGCCCTGCCCATGGTGTTCATCCGGCATATCAGCTACACGGATGCATTCTTTGAGACCATGTCGGGCATCACCACCACGGGCTCGACGGTACTTACCGGATTGGACAGCGCATCGCCCGGCCTGCTGATCTGGCGATCGCTGTTGCACTGGCTGGGGGGCATAGGCTTCATCGGCATGGCCGTCGCAATCTTGCCGCTGCTGCGCGTCGGTGGCATGCGCCTGTTCCAGACCGAGTCCTCGGACTGGTCGGACAAAGTGACGCCCCGTTCACACGTCGCGGCAAAAATGATCCTGGTGATATACCTGGGGCTGACAGCACTCGGTACATTGGCCCTGTGGGCCGCCGGCATGACCCCGTTCGACGCCATCAATCATTCGATGTCGCTGATCTCCACGGGTGGGTTTTCGACGTCCGATGCATCGCTTGGCCACTGGACTCAGCCCGCTGTGCATTGGGTGGCGGTAGTGATCATGATCCTGGGAAGCCTGCCCTTCGCCCTGTATGTAGCGACCTTGCGTGGCCACCGGCGCATCCTGTTCAAGGACCATCAGGTGCGTGGCTTTCTCGGCTTTCTCGTATTCGTCTGGGTCACAGTAGGCAGCTGGTTGTGCTGGCATAGTGACCTGGCCTGGTGGGATGCCTTTCGTATCGTGGCGGTGAATGTGACCTCAGTGGTTACCACCACAGGCATTGCAGTAGGGGATTACACACTGTGGGGCAGCTTCGCTGTTCTGTTGTTCTTCTACCTGACCTTTGTCGGTGGATGCTCAGGGTCTACGGCCGGCGGCCTTAAAATTTTCCGTTTTCAAGTCGCCGCGTCGCTGCTGGTCAGCAGCTTGAAACAATTGATTCATCCGCGGGCGATGATCTCGAAAAAGTATAATGGCCACCCCATTGATGAAGAAATTGTGCGCTCATTGCTGACGTTCTCCTTCTTCTTCTCCGTCACCATTGCAGTGATCGCATTGGCGCTGACCCTGATAGGGCTTGACTGGACCACTGCCCTCAGTGGCGCGGCGACCGCCGTGTGCAACGTCGGGCCAGGATTGGGCAGTGTGATCGGACCTGCTGGCAACTTCAGCTCACTGCCCGACGCTGCGAAGTGGCTACTGACCATCGGTATGCTGCTAGGCCGGCTTGAGATCCTCACCGTGCTGGTGCTCATAGCGCCTGCCTTCTGGAGGTTCTGATCACGGCGCCGGCATGGGTATCCAGGACGCTGCCCATGCCACTGTGCCAGGGTCGCCCACAGGCGGCGTGGTGAAATGCTTCACCGGTTCGGCCACGCCAAAGAACATGAGGCTGATCCCCGATGAGCACAGCGCTCCCGGGCACCGCGACATTTTCCGCCTGATTACCGGAGAAACATTGTCGGGACACTGCCGGTCAAATCCAGTTGAAATCAACGGCTGCGCGAGGCACGTTCAAGACGACTGTGACACAATGCTCAGCGACTTCTTGGTTCACCGCCTCGTCATTGCGAGTATCAGCGAAATCAAAGGCATGCGAAAACTACTGGCAAGCGCCTTGGCGCTGGTAATGATCGCCGCCCTGTGCGGCTATGGCTTCTGGACCCAACAGCGCCCGGAAGGCCACTACCTCTCCGACCTGCGCATCGAACTGGCGCTGAACCACGGCGTGCCCGGCGAGCAGGGCAACCTGCTGGGCGTCGAGCCCCTGCTTTACCCAAGCGACTATCAAAACCTGCAACGCCTGCACCGCAAGCTCTCGGCCTACCTGCAACAAGCCCGTGCCCAGGGCCTGATAAACCCGCGCACAGTGGTGGTGCTGCCGGAGCACATTGGCACCTGGCTGTGGGCCCGCGGCGAAAAGAACGAGCTGTACCAGGTCACCCGCAGCCGCGAGGCAGAGCAATGGCTGGAGTTGAGCAACCCGCTGCGCTATGGCCTGGCGATCTTGCGGGCCAGCGGTGATGACCGCCGGGCCGACGCGCACTTGCGCATGAAGGCTCAGCAGATGGCCCGCGACTACCAGCAGCTGTTCGGCAGCCTGGCCAAGGAGTTTGGCGTAACCTTGGTGGCCGGCTCGATCGTGCTGCCTGACCCCTATGTGGAACAGGGCGTGCTGCATGCCGGCGGCGGCCCGCTATTCAACAGCAGCCTGGTGTTCGCCAGCGATGGTTCACCGCTGGGCCAGCCACAACGCCAGCAATTCCCCGACAGCCAGGTACGCCGTTACATCCATGATGGCCGCAAGCAACCCCTACAAGTCGTGCAAACCCCAGCCGGGCGTCTTGGCGTGCTGATCGGCAGCGATAGCTGGTACCCGGAGAACCACCAGCAGTTGGACAACCAGCAGGTACAACTGATCGCCAACCCGGTTTTCCTGAGCGGCAAAGACAGCTGGCAAGCGCCATGGCGTGGCAACCGGCACCAGGATGCGGCGGCCGAGCTTGCCCTGCAGCGCGGTGAAGTGAGCGAGAAGACCGCCTGGCAACGCCTGACCGAGGCTGCCGGCGAAGGGGTCAACAGCATGAGTGTATTCATGCGTGGGCAGTTCTGGGACCAGGGCAGCGACGGTCAAGGCTTCGCCCACCAGAGTGGCGAATTGCTTACAGGCCCTCCCAGCCAGGGCGCACGCCTGCTGAACGTGTGGCTGTAGGGGTATGTCCCGTCCCCGCGTTCGCCTGGGCGACCTCTCGGTAGGGTTCGTCCAGCCACTTGCTGAGGCCATTCAGGGCCTCGGTCACGATCCTCTGCCGCTGCTGCGCCGTTACGGGCTGGATGAGACACGCCTGGCCGAAGCCGGCGCACGGCTGTCGATCCCCCGTTACATGCACCTGGGGCATGCTGCGATCGCGCTGTGCGGGGAGCCTGCCTTGGGCCTGCACATGGGACGCCTGAGCCGGCTGGCCCAGGCCGGCCTGGCGGGCGTCACAGCCGCGCAGGCGCCTACGTTGGGCGAAGCCGCCCGTACACTGCTGCGTTTCGAGCCGCTGTATGCCGCCAACTACCGTGGGCATTCGAGTTTTCAGGAAGATGCCCAGGGGGCATGGCTGCGCTTTTATTCAATCAGCCCCTACAACGCCTACAACCGTTTCGTGGTTGACTCGCTGCTGACCGGCTGGCTGGCCCAGCTTGCGGCCCTGACCGACACGCCCATACAGGCCGAGCGCCTGGAGATCGAATTCGAAGCACCTGGCTACGCCGCCCAGTACCAGCCATTGTGCAGCACCGCCGTGCAGTTTGGCGCCAGTGGCAACCGACTGCGCCTGGGCCGGGCCACGCTGGAGCTGGCCAACCCCCAGCATTGTCCGAGCACTTGGCAGCACCTGCTGCAACTGTGTGAAACACACATGCTGCAGCGCACCCGCGTACGCAGCCTGGGCGAGCGCATCACCCACCTGCTCGGCCCCCTGCTCAACGGTGGCCGTGAGCCCGGCCTGGAAGAAGTGGCACTGCGCCTGCAACTGCCCGCCTGGACCTTGCGGCGCAAACTGGCAGAGGAAGGCACGCGCTTTCGAGACTTGCTCAACGATACCCGGCGCGACCTTGCCGAGGCCTATATCCGCGATACGGAATTGAGCTTCGGAGAGATTGCCTATCTGCTGGGTTTTGCATCGGCTGAGGCCTTCCAGCGCGCATTCAAGCGCTGGACGGGCCTCACACCGGGGGGGGTCCGCCGCAGTCAGCGGCAGGTCGGTCAAAGCTCGGTGGCGTCGTCGGCCGGTTCCGGGGTGTCCAGCTCGTAGGCTTGGTACTCGAGCAGCTCTTCCTGATATTCATCCATTACCCTGCGCCCTCTTCACTCTTTTATCTTCGTTGGTCATGCCTTCCAACCTAAGCAGGCTGGATGAAGAAATGATGACAAGCCTATGAGTGGTAAACGTAGCAGGTGTTCAGAAAGTTATCGTCCGGTGATCTGTAACAGCGAATGATTGGCCGTGTCGACGCCTGTTCAGGGAAGATAATTCAGAGTGAGGGCGCTTCAGCCTCGGCAGGCTGTGCATCTTGCTGCACCTGAATTGGCGCAGGCGCCGCCGGCGGTGCGACCGGTTGCGAACCCTGGCTGTCATCAACTACCGGCGAAGCTGGGGCCTCGCTTGCCGGGGCTACCACCTCAGATGCTGGTGCTGGTTCTGCTGGCGCCGGTGCCGGTGCCGGTGCTGCTGGTTCAGGAGCAGGAGCAGGTGCCGCCTCTGCCAAAGGAGCGCTCACAGGTGCTGGCGAAACTTGCTCAGGCAACCCCAAGGCAGGCGCTGTGTTCTCGGCCTTGGGCACAGGCGCTTCAACCTTGGCCTTGCTGACCTTCTTCGGCTTGGGCTTGGGCAAGTAGCTTTCGACCAGAGCAAAGTAACGCTCGTAGAACTGCGGCGCGGTCACGGTCTCGCTGGCGACCTTGACCATCGAATCGTCACTGGAGCCGATGGGCATCGAAACAGAACCCAGTACACCCACGCCGAGGCTGGCGGACGTATTGGACTTCTTGAGGGCGTAGCGGTCCTGCAAAGCGTTGGCGAACATGGTCGAGCACTGCTCGTCACTGCTGTCGGGCGCACAGGTCACGCTGAAGCTGATCTGCAGGTGGTTCTCGCTGTTCTGCTGGAAGCTTTTGTTACCGGCAATCTGGTTGGCGCCGCTGCTGGTGATGATGTAACCCTGGCTCAGCAGCGCACGCCGGGCAGCCTCGCACGAGCCGGCTTCACTGACCGGGAAGCTGCGCGAGAAGGTGCCCGAGTCATCGAAGTTCTCATGCTCATAGATAGCGGTTTTTTTCGAGGAGCAACCGGTCACGCCCGCCAGCACAAGGGCCAGCCCGAGCGCACCAAAGACGGATGATCTGGTCATTGCGAATTCCGGGTAAGTCGAGAGGTGCCTATTGTGCATCACAGCACCCTTGCACTGAAACCGTTCGACGGTGAAGAGTCTGTCAGCATCGTGTAAATGTTGACTTTGCAGGCGCGCAAATGAAAAAAGCGACCCTAAGGTCGCTTTCTCGTTTGCTTCGAAGCGTTCAAGGGGCTTCGAGGCGAAGATGGCGCAGCGGACGGGACTCGAACCCGCGACCCCCGGCGTGACAGGCCGGTATTCTAACCGACTGAACTACCGCTGCGTATCGCTCGGGCTTTCGCCCGGTTGAAACTGTGATCCACCCATGCGGCCAAAAAGCCTCAGGGCAGGCACAAAAAAAGCGACATTAAGATCGCTCTTTTTGCTGCTTCGAAGCGTTCAAGGGGCTTCGAAACGAAGATGGCGCAGCGGACGGGACTCGAACCCGCGACCCCCGGCGTGACAGGCCGGTATTCTAACCGACTGAACTACCGCTGCGTATCGTTCAGGCTTGCGCCTGATTGAAACTGGGATCAGCCTTAGGCAATTTTGCCTTTAGGCTTCAGACCGGTGCCAGGCACCCATCTGTTACTGAAAAATGGCGCAGCGGACGGGACTCGAACCCGCGACCCCCGGCGTGACAGGCCGGTATTCTAACCGACTGAACTACCGCTG
>NZ_CDRVFO010000017.1:0-107503 GCF_977070485.1 Lelliottia jeotgali | reverse complement strand
GCCTGATGGACAAATGCGCTTTGGAATTCATCGCTCGACGCTGGTGGCGACGGGCAGAGGTGTGGGTCATCGCTGTGGTGCTCATTGCAGGCGGTGCAGTTCTGGGTTGGCAGTCTGCTTATTGGTCGATGGCCAGCACTCAGTCGCACCAGGTCGACGAGATCCGGAAGGCCTACGACGCCGCAATGGCTGAACGTGACAAGCGTCTGGACGAGCTGACCAGAAAGGCCGAGAGCGCCGCGACCAAGGCGTCGAAGGCAGCCACTACCGCGACCCAGGCAGCCGACAAGGCTGATGAGGCGCTGAACCGGGTATCGCAGTAGCCGCGCCACAAATCAGACATGCGCCGTTTCGTGGCGCGAGCACGCTGATCATGCGTTCCGCCAGATTAGTGAAGCACTCGACCGAAGACCGGTTGAAGCTGATCCCTTTCGTGGATGACTCCGCGCGCTGCCTTGGTAATTACATCTTGCTGAAGCTGATTAACCTCCATGGTGAGGACACGAACGGCAGTTTGATAAACAACTGATCCGGACGCCTCGGGATGCTCCTCCAGTAGGCCTTCAAGCTTCTCGGTTAACAAAACGCACCTGTCTATAAGCTCTTCGATTTCTTTCATCACGGTTTCTCCAGATCTTTCCGCTACGACCATCCGGGCGGAATGTCGTTCCGACGACCCCGCGGATGCGCCGATTTCATTGCGCGAGAGAGCTTATCGAACATGGCCAAGCAACCCTATACACCATGCAGGCTGTATGTCGACGGTGCCGACGGCATTGCAGTCAGTGATTTCATAACCACTGCTGCCGGATCTGCCTATTTGGTGCAGACGCTGCGTGTGAGCCGCACCCGGCCAGAGCGAAAGTACATGGGCTGCTTGCGCTGGCCCATCGCCGAGATACCCGCCGATGCGCGGTGCTACCAGCTGACCTGGTACAGGAGGTGAGCAATGGCCTGTAGTGGATGCGCCGCTCGGCGCGAGTGGATCAACAAGTGGATGAAGGTGGCATATGAACGATCAAAGCAAATCGTTGGCGGTGGCGACCATCGTTCCAGCACCAAACACCAATCCGAACAGCCCGCACCTCGCGACGGGGACCAAGGTCCTGCTCAGTGATGGAAGTGAGCTGGAGGGCGTGTTGAGCATTGAGCTCAAGGTTTCGGTGGACAATCCGGTGTGGCATGCGGTGATCACCGTGCTACCTCGAGAGATTCCCGTTGTGACGGTGGATGCCCAGGTGGATCAGATCGAGGTCACCAGCCTCATGAGCGACTCGCGGCAGTGTCGGCAGGCAGAGCAATGAGCCTGGCTGTTGAAGAGCGAATGGATCAGCTCCTCGCTGAGCTGCAGAAGCAGACGAGCCTGCTTGAGCAGATAGCAGCGCAGAACCTGGCACTGATCGAAGCGCTGGCTGACGGTGACGATGTAGATCCTGACGCCGTGCCATTGGCCTACCTGGATGGCACGCCCGTTCACGGTGGCCGCTGATGGCCAGGCTCACGTCCCTCAAGCCACCGATGCAGGCGCAGCCATCAAGGCTGGCGACGGTCAACCCGGAGTCATGGCGAACGGCGAAGGATACAGCTGCCCAGCGTGGCTATGGGTACAAGTGGCAAGTGGCGCGGGCCGAATGGCTCCAGGCCAACCCGCTGTGTGTGTACTGCCAGCGTGAGGGGCGGGTGACCGCAGGTACTGTCGTCGACCACATCGTCCCGCACAGGGGCGACATGAAGCTGTTCTGGAACCGAGGCAACTGGCAGACCCTGTGCAGGCATTGTCACGACGTGGTGAAGGCAGCCGAGGAGGCCGCCGGCCAGATCGGTTGATGCACGGCGATGGCGTGCCTCAAGCGGTTGAAGCACGTCATTTCCCCGATTTCAAGGGGTGGGGTGGGGTGGGTCGAGAGTTCATGGCTTTTCGCTTCCAGACCACCTGCCCCCGCACGCGTGAAATTTTTCCCTGTTTCAGAGGTTTTTGTTAATGGCGTTAACATCGAAAAAGCGCCGTTTTGTCGAGTCCAAGGCTGCTGGAGCCTCGAATCGCGAAGCGGCGGAAGCCGCAGGTTACGCGGCGGGCAGCGCTTCGGCTGCAGGTTCTCGGCTCGCCAAAGACCCTGACGTTGTTGCCGCCCTGGAAAAGTTAAAGGCGCCCCGAAATGTTAAGCCTGAGCCGGAGCGCGAGACCTTCGAGGCCGACCCGCCAGGTGACGAGTCGGGCGACCTGGTTGACCTACCCAACACCGATGATCCGCTCGTTTGGTTACTGGCGCTGATGAACGATCCCCAGGCCAAGATCTTTGATCGGCGCAACGCCGCCCAGTCGGCGCTCCCGTACTTTCACGGCAAGAAGTCCGGCATGGGCAAAAAGGAACAGAAGCTCGAAGAAGCGGCGAAGGTGGGAGCTAGCGGCAACCGCTTCGGGCTGCGTGAGCGCCACTTGAAGGCCGTCAAATGAAGAAGTGGTCTACCGCGTGCCCCGACTGGGAGAGCAGGATCGTCCGTGGCCAGGCACTCGTGCCGGTGGAGCCCATCTTCCCCGAGCAGGCAGAAGATGCTCTCGACGTGTTCTGCAACCTTCGAATGGTTGATGCCGACGGTAGCCCCCTGATGGGGGATACCTGCCGCAGCTGGGTGCTTGATGTTGTGGCCGCGCTCTTCGGCGCGTACGACGCCGACGCCGGCCGCAGGCTGATCACCAACTACTTCCTGATGGTGAGCAAGAAGAACGGCAAGTCGACGATCGCAGCGGGCATCATGCTCACGGCCCTGATCCTGAACACCCGGCCCTCTGGCGAGTTCCTGATCCTGGCGCCCACGAAGGAAGCGGCTGACAACGCGTTCAAGCCGATCCGGGACATGATCGATGCGGACGAAGACCTGCAGGCCAGGTTCCATGTGCAGGAATACAACCGGATCGTCACCGACAACCTGAACAAGGCAAACCTGAAGGTGGTGGCGGCCGACTCGGCCACTGTCACTGGCAAGAAAGCGACTGGTGTGTTCATCGACGAGCTCTGGGAGTTCGGCAAGCAGGCCAAGTCGGCGAAGATGCTGGTCGAGGCCACTGGCGGCCTAGCGTCACGCCCAGAGGGTTTCGTTTTCTACTGCACCACCCAGTCCGATGAGCCGCCGGCCGGCGCCTTCAAGGCCAAGCTGGACTATGCGCGCAAAGTGCGTGACGGGGAGATCGAGGACCGGCGCTTCCTGCCGGTGATCTACGAGTTCCCGAAAGAGATGATCGAGCGGAACGAACATCGTGACCTGGCAAACGCCCATGTGACAAACCCCAATTGGGGGCTTTCTGTCGATCAGGAGGTGATCGAGCAGAAGTATCAGGAGGCGCAGGCAGAGGGCGAGGGAGCAATTCGCGGCTTCTTGGCTAAACACCTCAACGTCGAGATTGGGCTGGACCTGCGGTCGGACCGCTGGGCGGGCGCTGATCATTGGGAAGCTGGAGCCGAGGCTGGCCTGACTCTGGAGAGCCTGCTGCAGCGTTCTGAAGTGGTCACGGTGGGGATCGACGGAGGCGGCCTTGACGACTTGCTCGGCCTGACTGTGCTCGGTCGCGAGCCCTTCACTCGCCAATGGCTCCACTGGGCTCACGCCTGGGCGCACAACATCGTGTTCGAGCGGCGGAAGGATATCGCCAGTGCGCTGAGGGACTTCGAGAAGGCGGGCGATCTGACCGTCGTTGATCGACCAGGTGATGACGTCCAGCAGGTGGCTGACATCATCTGCGATATCAGGGACCGCGGCCTGCTGCCGGAGAAGCTGGCAATCGGTGTGGACTCGGCCGGTATCGGCGACATCGTTGACGAGCTGACCACCCAGGAGCGCGGGATCACCATGGAGCAGATCGTGGCCATCTCGCAGGGCTGGAAGCTCAACGGCGCGATCAAGACGACCGAGCGCAAAGTGGCTGGGGGCGAACTGGTCCACTGCGGCAGCGCGCTGATGAACTGGTGTGTCGGTAATGCCCGTGTCGTTCCGCAAGGCAATGCCATCACGATTACCAAGCAGGCCAGCGGCTCGGCAAAGATCGATCCGCTGATGTCGACATTCGATGCTGTTTCGCTGATGGCGCTGAACCCGGAAGGCTCTGGTGATCTCCAGGGCTTCTTTGACAACCCGATCATGGTAGGAATCTGATGGCCGACAAGAAACCGGGCCGGGTGAAGGCTGCGCTGCAAAACTGGCTCGGGGTGCCGATAGGCCTGAAGGACGGCGCATTTTGGCAAGAATGGTTCGGCAGCTCTGCATCTGGAAAGCACGTATCAGTCGACAAGGCCATGCAGTTGTCCACGGTATGGGCATGCGTAAGGCTGCTGTCCGAGTCCGTCTCTACGCTGCCGCTCAAGCTTTTTCGGCGCCTTCCCGACGGATCACGCGAGGTTGCCAAAGACCATCCGCTGTTCCGTGTGCTGTGCCGAATCCCAAACGCCGAGATGACCCCGCAGCGCTTCATGCTGCTGGTGGTGGCGAGCATCTGCCTTCGAGGTAATGCGTTTGTCGAGAAGAAGATGATCGGCAGCCGGATCATCGCCCTGGTGCCGCTTCTCCCCCAGTCCATGAGGGTGAAACGGCAGGACAACGGGCGTCTGAAGTACACCTACAACGGGAATGGCGTGGACCGCGACATTCCCGAGAAGAACCTGATGCACATCCGCGGCTTTGGCCTGGATGGGGTGTGCGGGATGCTTCCGGTAACCACTGGGCGCGAGATCTTCGGCTCGGCGATGGCGATCGAGGAGGCCGCGGCGAAGGTGTTCGCACAGGGCATGCAGGCGTCCGGCATCCTGAGCAGCGACGCCAAGATCACACCGCAGCAGCGCGAGCAGCTTCGGGCCAGCATGCAGGCGTTCATGGGGTCGAAGAACGCCGGCAAGATCATGGTGGCGGAGGCAGGCTTCAAGTACCAGGGCATCACGATGAACCCTGAGGCCGCCCAGATGCTGGAGTCCAGGTCTTTCGGGATCGAGGAAATGTGCCGTTGGTTCCGTGTGCCGCCCTTCATGGTCGGTCACATGGACAAGCAGTCCAGCTGGGCCGCCTCGGTTGAGGCGCAGAACCTTCACTTCCTCACCAACAGCCTGCGCCCTCTGCTGGTCAACATCGAGCAGGAGATCACGCGCTGCCTGATCGGCGAGGCCGATGCCGACGACTACTTCGCGGAGTTCGCGGTGGAAGGTCTGCTGCGCGCGGACAGCGCCGGCCGCGGGGCCTGGTACAACACGGCTCTGCAAAATGGCTGGATGTCTCGCAACGAGGTGCGCCGGCTGGAGAACCTGCCGCCTATCCCGGGCGGTGACACCTACACGGTCCAGTCTGCGTTGGTACCTCTGGATCAACTCGGGAAGCCGAGCGCAGGCGTATCCCCGGCGGCCTCGGCATTCATGCTTCGGCTGGTCTCGGCGCGCAACAGCGACGACCGAGAGGCCATCAACCAGGCGGTCGAACTGGCGACCCAGGCTCTGGAAGCCGGAAACCCGGACGGCCCAATGATGGCCCACGCGCTGATATCGATGCCGCTGCTCAAAGCGGCCTGACCTGGAGTAACCCATGACTCTCAAGACACTACCGGCAGCGCCGGCGGTGCGGCCGCACGCGCGCGTCGAATCCGATCTACTGCCCAAGGCCATGGAGCGCTGGAATCCAGCGATCAAGGCGGCAGCTGGTGACGACTCCACCACCATCACCATGTACGACCCGATCGGCATGGACTGGTGGACGGGTGAGGGCGTTACCGCCAAGCGCGTCAGTGCCGCACTTCGCAGCATCGGCGACAAAGACATCACCGTGAAGATCAACAGCCCAGGCGGCGATGTTTTCGAAGGCTTGGCGATCTACAACCTGCTGCGCGAGCACAAGGGCAAGGTAACCGTCCAGGTGCTTGGCCTGGCTGCATCGGCTGCATCGTTCATCGCCATGGCAGGCGATGAGATCCAGATCGCCCGCGCCGGCTTCATGATGATCCACAACGCCTGGACCATCGCCGCCGGCGATCGAAACGACTTCACCGAGGTCGCCGACTTCCTCGACCAGATCGACGCGACCCTAGCCGACATTTACTCGGTCAGAACCGGCGATGAGGTCTCCGCGATGCGCGCCCTCATGGATGTCGAGACGTGGATGGGCGGGAGCGGGGCCGTAGAAGCGGGCTTCGCTGACGGCCTTCTCCCATCGGACGCCGCGCAGGAAGACCCACAGGCCAAGGCGCCGCACCAGGTCGCAGCTCGCCGATTGGACGCGATCCTGGCCAAGCAGGGGATGCCCCGCTCCGAGCGGCGGTCCCTCATTCAAGAACTCAAGGGTGGTACGCCAGGCGCTGCCCCCTCCGGTACGCGCAGCGCTGCCGAACCCCCGGCCGATCTGGCCACCCACTTTGCCGAACTACAGACCGCCATGTCGCGGTTCTCGGCAGCAGCCCTCAAATAACCGGAGACAATCCCATGGCAGACAATACCGCTGACCTGCTCAAGCAGGTTTCCGCCGAGCTCAAACAGGCGACCAGCGATTTCAGTAAACAGGCCGAAAACGCCCTGGCCGAGGCCAAGAAGGCCGGCAGCCTGTCCGAAGAAACCAAAGCCGCCGTCGATGAGATGGCCACCAAGTTCAACAGCCTGACCGAGGCCGAGAAGCAGCTGAAAGCCCAGCTGGGCGAGCTCGAACAGGAGTTCGCACGCCTGCCTTCGCCAGGCACCCCGCAAGCCCAAGACAGCCTTGGCGGCGTGGTGATCAAAAGCGAAGCGCTGAAGCAGTTCGCGGCCAGCATCGAAGGCGGCAAGCGCGTGAACATCCCGGTCAGCGCCGCCCTGCTGTCCACCGATGTTCCCGCCGGCATCGTCGAGCCTCAGCGCCTGCCCGGGATCGACACCGCGCCCAAGCAGCGGCTGTTCATTCGCGACCTGATCGCCCCGGGTCGAACTACCGCCCCGGCGATCTTCTGGGTGCAGCAGACCGGTTTCACCAACGCCGCCAAAGTCGTGGCCGAGGGAACTGCCAAGCCGTACTCGAGCATCGAATTCGCGTCGAAGCTCACCGCGGTATCGACCATCGCCCACATGTTCAAGGCCTCCAAGCAGATCTTGGACGACTTCGCCCAGCTGGGTTCGACCATCGACGTAGAAATGCGCTACGGCCTCAAGTACGTCGAAGAGCAGGAGATCCTGTTCGGTGACGGCACCGGTGTGCACCTGCACGGTATCGTCCCGCAGGCCTCCAAGTATGTGCCGGCATTCGAGGTCGAGAAGCGCTCGGGCATCGACGACCTCCGCTTGGCGATGCTGCAGGCCCAGCTAGCGCGCCTGCCTGCGTCTGGCCATGTCCTGCACTTTATGGACTGGGCCAAGATCGAATTGACCAAGGACACGCTGGGCCGTTACATCCTTGCCAACCCGCTGGGTCTGGCTGGCCCCGTGCTGTGGGGGCTGCCTGTGGTGGCTACCGAGGTCGCTGCTTTCCTGGGCAAGTTCCTGACCGGCGCATTCCAGACCGGCGCTCAGTTGTTCGACCGTGAAGACGCCAACGTGGTCATCTCGACCGAGAACGCCGACGACTTCGAGAAGAACCTCATCTCGATCCGCTGTGAAGAGCGTGCTGCGCTGGCGGTCAAGCGTCCTGAAGCGTTCATCTTCGGTGAGTTCGCCGCCCCGGTCACCCCTTAACCCTGCGTAAGGGCCGTCCGAGTGACGGCCCCTGGAGGCATTCATGAAGCTGAAAACCCTGAAACCTCTGTACCTGGGCGGCCAGACGCTTGTGGAGGGCACGTCCTTCGAGACCATCGAGCAGCACGGACGCCAGTTGATCCAGAAGGGCTATGTCGAACTGGACGACTCCGAAGGCGAGGTGGTGGTGACCATTTCGAAGGAAGATGCCGCTGGCGCGGGCGTGCTGACCACCAGCAGCCTGGGGCCGGTAGCCTTGCCGATTGCTCCGCCAGTCGCCACCTTCAAGGCTAAGCACAAGGGCGCTGGCAAGTACATCGTGGTGGACGTTGAAGGCAACCAGGTTGGCGCGTTCTCCGGTAATCAGGAAGAAGCCAATGCGGAAGCTGAGCGACTGATCGCCGGTGGCGAGCCGGCGCAGGCCGAGGAGTAACCCATGCCCGTGATCGCCATCGATCTGGCCATGCACCACCTGCGGGCCGATCCTGAAGATCAGGTACTGGTCCAAGCCCAGCTTGATGCAGCGGAAGAGACGGCCATGCAGTTCCTCAACCGCCGCTTCTACTTGGATCAGGTTACGCTCGACGAAGCACGCGCTGGCGTGTCGGCCGCCTTGCAGCAAGCCAAGGATGAGCATGCTGCCGCGGTCGCTGCTGCGGAGGCGGAGCAGGACCATACCCTGCGCTGCCGCCTCCTCGAGCACGCCCGCCAGGCGCTGGCCGACGCCTACGACCAAGCCGACGCCATCGTCTACGGCATGGTGCTGAATCCGTCCATCCAGGCGGCTTGCCTGCTCAAGCTCGGCCACCTGTTTGCCAATCGTGAGGACGTTGTGGCCGGGATCACCGTTACTGAGCTTCCGATAGCCTCGCAACACCTGCTGATGCCCTATCGCATCCGGCTGGGTGTGTGATGCGTGCCGGACCATTGCGGCACCGCTGCATGCGCCGCGGCTTTATTGAGGGCAAGGATACTTTGGGCCAGCCCACCAAGGTTTGGGGGGATCTTGGCCCGCTGTGGGCGGAGATCAACATTCCATCCGGCCGCATGTACGAAGCTGCGTCACAGATGCAAGTACAGGTCAGCGCCGAGATCAACATTCGGTACCGCAAGGATGTGGTCGCTGGTCAGCACCTGGTTCACCAGGGCATCACCTACGAGATCATCGCTCCGCTGCCTACCAACCAGCGGGACATGCTCAAACTCATGTGCAAGACGGTGAAACCATCATGAGCAATGGTTCGTTGACGGTGCTCGGGCTGGGAGAACTACAGGCGGACTTCGAGCGCTTGGCGAAAGCCGCAGGCAACAAGATCGTGCGTGATGCCGTCATGGCCGGTGCCCGTATCGCTCGGGACAAAGCTCGGGCTGCGGCGCCTGTGCGCACCGGCAAGCTCAAGAAAAACATCACCGCGACTCGCCTCAAACAGTCGGATACCCCAGGCGGCGCCACTGCTGGCGTCCGGGTGAAGAGTCCCAAAGGAAAGAAGTCCAAGGCCCTAAAGCGCCCAGGCAAGAAAGGGCGAACTTCGGCAACCGACTGGGATGCCCCGTTCTACTGGAAGTTTTTGGAGCTTGGCACCTCCAAGATGCGAGCCCATCCATTCATCCGGCCGGCCTGGGACGGAAGCCTTCCCCAGATAGAAAAGGCCGTGAGCGACAAGCTGGCCGAAGGTATCGATAACGCCATCACCCGGTAATCCCATGATCGAGAAATCCCTGATCGACAGGCTGTCGCCTCTTGTCGAGGGGCGCGTGTATTTCGGCGTTGCACCGGTAGACGCTGCTCAGCCCCGCCTAGTGATCCAGACCATAGGTGGTGAAGTAGGAATCACCCTATCCGGGCCAGATGGCTTTCGGGGAGCGAGTATCCAGCTAGACGCCTGGGGCACCACCTACCTCGAAGCGCTCACGCTTGCGGAACAGGCCTTTGCGGCCATGACCGCCGCCGGCGACGACTTCACCACCGGCAGCGCTGATCGCCTGCCTGACGAATTCGAAGATGACACCAAGCTCTTCAGCGTCCGCTGGGAGTACACCCTGCAACCATAGGAGGCCTCATGGCCGCGCAGAACCCCACCAAAGCGAAGTTTGTGAAAACGCAGGGTACCCAGCTCAGCGTTTCCAAGACCACCACCCTCGATCCGGCCGAAGCAGGCCTGGAATACGCCGACCTGTCGGTGACGATCAAGCAGCCGCAGTTTCAAGGCGGCCAGTCGGATGAGATCGAGGTTACCACCCTGGCCAGTGAGGCTAAGGAATTCACCGTCGGTCTGGCCGACAACGGCACCTTCAGCATGGCCGGTAACTGGAAAGCCGATGACGAGGCCCAGACCGTGCTCCGCACCGCTCGTGATGACGGCGAGCCACGCGCATTCAAGTCGGTGTTCAAGGACGGCACATCCTCGACCTTCCTGGGCCTGGTCACCCAGTTCACTTGGGACGCCGCACCTAACGGCACCGTGAATGGCACCTTCAACGTTCGTATCACCGGCAAGGTCAGCTTCACTGTTCCACCGGTGACTCCATAATGGCCCGCACAAAGGCTGCAGGTGCGTCTAGCCTGCGTGCGATGGCCCTCGACCCCATCCGGAATTTCAAGCACGAGCCGCTTGAGGTTCCGGAATGGGATGGTGCCAAGGTCGTGGTGATGGCATTGAGCGCAGGCGACTGGGCCGAGTACCGGCGTCGCGCTGCGGCTGTAGTGGCTGCGGCGCGTGCGGCTGTCGGTTTGAGCAAGCAGCCGGAAGAGGGGGGCGATGAGGACCAGGCCGCACGCTTGGTCGATATAGACTCTTCTTCGCTATACGCCTTCGTGTTGGCGCGCACCCTGCTGGACGAATCGCACGCCCGAATCTTCGAGGACGAGGACGTGCCCGCCGTGGCGAAGGCATTCAGTCCGGTGCATGACCGGCTGGTGGGCAAGGCGTTCGAGCTGAGCGGTGTCGAGGCGGGCGCTGGCGCACAAGACCCGGTCGAAGCGGCGGGAAACGGCTGACGGAGGAGCCAGAGTTGGCTTTCATGCTGACTCTGGCCCTCCGGCTGGGCATGACCCTGCAGGATCTCAAGCAGAACATGAGTGCTGAGGAACTGTTCCTCTGGCAGGCCTACAACGAGGATTCGCCGCTGAGCGATGCTCGAGGTGACATCCAGGCGGCGATCGTAGCCGCATCGACGCTGCAGGCCCAGGGCGCCAAGGTGACCCCGATGGATCTGCTGCCGCAATGGAAGGCGGAGAAGCCGGCTACAGAGCAAGCCTTGGAAGAAGGGGAGGAGCTGTTCAAGGCCTTCTTGATGGCGAAATCGGTTGAGAGTTAGGTCGGCGAGTTTTTTCCAACATGGTGCATCGTGGTAGATTCCTCCGTTTCCAAGGAGGAAATATGAAGCGCTTATTATTTATTTTGCCGCTGGTGATCTACGGTTGCGGAAGCTCTGAGAGGCCAGATTCCGAAGTAGTGGTGGACGAATCTGCCCTTTCTGTTTACACGCGAGAAAATTACCCTCGAACTTTTCAGAAGTGGGGGGATTCTGGAATTGAACGAATCAAGAATGTTGAGCGGGCTGCTCTATTCAAGGCCGGCAAACAAACTCGATGCGACCAGGTGGAGTACGTTGGGCTATCTGAGAAGCTGAGTAACCCTCCAGATAAAATCGTCGTGTATGCAGATTGCCGGAATCGATGGAGGTATTACATCGATGAGGGCAACGAGATTGTTCAAAGTGAAAGAACCAATTAACCCGCTTCGGCGGGTTTTTTAATGTCTGGAGAAAGGCATGGCAGGGCAAACACTTCGCTCTCTGATCGTTAGCGTGTCCGCTGAGACCAGTGCTTATCAGCGCGAGATGGCCAAAGCCGGGAGAATGGGACAGAACTATCTGCGCACCATTACGACAGGCAATCGGGACTCGGTAAGCTCTTGGCGATCACAAGAAGCTGCGGTTCGCGCTCAAAGTGCGGCTATGCAATCTCTAACGTCCTCTGTCGGAGGATATGCAAGTGCGATGGCAGGGGCGCTGGCAGTTGGAAATTTGATTCACCAGGCAGATAGCTGGAATCAGGTTAACGCCAGGCTTAAGCAGGCGTCCACCAGTACAGAAGACTTTACCGTCAGCCAGAAAGCATTATTTGAAATCAGCCAAAGAACCGGAACGGCTTTCGCAGATAACGCAAACCTATTCAGCAGATCTTCCGCGTCCATGCGCGAGTTCGGATATTCCTCGAGCGATGTGCTGGGTGTAACGGAAGCATTGGCGCTCGGCCTACAGCTATCGGGGGCAGGTGGCGCCGAAGCATCATCTGTGATCACTCAGTTCTCCCAGGCACTTGGTCAAGGGGTGCTGAGAGGGGAGGAGTTTAACTCGGTCAACGAAAACGGCGATCGAGTTATACGAGCATTGGCAACAGGGATGGGGGTCGCTCGGAAAGACTTGAAAGCGATGGCGGACCAAGGTCTGCTTACGATTGATAAAGTTGTCCCAGCTCTGATCAGCCAGCTAGGCACTCTCCAGGGAGAGTTTAAGGACCTTCCCGGGTCCGTGGGCGCGGCCATGACTACCGTCAACAACTCATTTCAGGCATGGGCTGGCGGGTTGGATGGCACCACCGGCAGCACGAAAGTTCTAGCAGCAGCTATTACGTTAGTTGCTGAAAACATGGATGTACTGGCGGGTTCGGCGCTGGCGCTAGGAGCCGCATTTGGCGGAAGAAAAGTACTCGACTTCACAAAGAACTTGTGGGACCAGGTAAAGGCAATCCGCAGCGCCCAATCTGCTGAGATCGGAAGGACTGCTGCTCAACTAGATGCGGCGACAATGGCAGCCCGCCGCGCTGCAGCTGAGACCATTGCGGCGGAAGCCCAGGTTGCTGCTACCAAGTTCACCGATGCTCACGCCGCTGCCTTGAGTCGACTGAGGCTTGCGCGTCTCGCGGACGCCCAAGCGGCTGCTGCACAAACCGCTGCCCAAGCGGCAAACAATGCGGCTACCTCTCTCGCGAGTAGGGCAGGCGGTGCGCTTCTTGGCGTCCTTGGAGGCCCTGCAGGCCTCGCTCTGACCGCTGGCGCCGTTGCTGCCAGCTACCTGTTGTTCAGTGCCAACAGCGAAAAGGCCAGGAAAGCTACCATTGACCTCAAGCGTCCCGTCGAAGAGCTCCGTAAGGAGTTTGCCGAGCTGGGCAAGGAGCAGGCCCGATACAAGCTTGCTGGAGTTCTTGATCAGCAGGCTGACGCCCAGGCCGCAGCTCAGAAAGCCTTGCGCGAGATTCGCGCATCTGCCCAGGCCAATGACAAATGGGGCGACACCTACGGCGCAAACCCATTCCAGCGCGACCAGGCAGTAACCCAGTTCAATCGACGGATTGCTGGTGGCCAGGACATTGATTCAGCCACCCAGCAGCTTGTCGCTGCCATCCGTCCGAACGAGGAGATGACGAAAGCCATCAACGCCTCGGCGGCTGCCTATGGTGAGGCAATCAAGGCCTCGGGTGATTATGGCGACGTGGCTAACATGCTGCGTGGCCGACTGGATGACGTTGCCGCCGCTGCGGCTGGCGCCAATGCCGGATTGAAGAGCATGCCGGGCCCGGACCAGAAAACGGTCGACGGCTGGAACAGTTACACCAAGAACCTGGTGGAGCGCCTGCAATCTGTTCGTGATGGCGGTGATCTTCTGGGCGAAATCAACCGTCGGATCGAGCGTGAAGGGGTTGACCCAGGGACAGCCGAGGGCTGGCGAATCCTCGCTACGGCCATTCAGGGTTCGGAAGCTGCAGCCAAGGCATCTGAAGAGGCGCAGCAGAGGGCTAAAAAGGCGTCCGAGGATATCCAGCGTCAGGCTGAGCGCCTGAATGATGCCTACAAGCAGACCTTGGCCAACTTGACCCAGCAGGTGGCTCTGTTCGGCGAGACTACCGAGCTGGGTCGTCTGCGTTACGAGCTGGCCAACGGCGAACTGTCGAATCTGAGCCAGCAGAACAAGTTGCGGCTGGAGGGGAAAGCAATCGAACTTGACGCGTTGAATGCGCGCAAGGAATACGACGGCTTAATGGCCAGCTTGCAGACAAAGGAGCAATCGCTGCTTGCCACCACCCGCGAACGGATGAAGGTTCTGGAGGATGCCAATCGTGCTGGAACGCTTAGCTCTGATCAGTACCGCGCTGGCGCTGACGCTATTTCAAAAGCATCCGTCACCGAGGCGCCAAGCTTTGGAGGCCTAGACGCCTCTGTCGGAGGGCCTAGCGGTGAACTAATAAAAGTAGCTGAGGCCGATAAAAAATTGGCCGAATGGCACGAAGCCGAGCTGGCCCGACAAAAAGCATTGCATGACGCTAAGCTGTCGAGCGAGCAGCAGTATCTTGATCGCGTCAGGGATATCAATCAGCAAAATACCGACCAACTCGAATCTATACAGTCCGCTTATACCTCAACAACCCTTGGCATCTTCGCCGGAATGACTGGCAGCGTTGCGGACATGATGGGCGACATGGCTGGCAAGAGCTCGACGGCTTACAAGGTCATGTTTGCAGCCTCGAAGGCTGCGGCAATTGCCCAGGCCATCGTTAACACGGAGGAGGCCGCCACCAAAGCTCTGACCATGGGGCCTATTCTCGGGATTCCAGCGGCAGCACTGGTTTCCGGCCTGGGTTATGCCTCGATCGGGATTATGGCAGCTACGGCGATAGCGGGCTTCTCGGAGGGTGGTTACACCGGCGTGGGCGGCAAGTACGAGCCCAAAGGTGTTGTGCACGGCGGGGAAGTGGTGATTCGCAAGGAGGTGGTTGATCAGCCGGGCATGAAGGACTACCTGATTGGCCTGAACCAAAGCGGTAAGCGTGGATTTGCCAATGGTGGCTACGTCGGCTCAGCAAATCTGCCCTCATTCTTTGCCTCTGAAAGATCGGGATCTGCTGGCGAAGACAGTGCGAGCATTGGCGCTGGCTCTAATCCTAAGCTCGCCTCTCAACCCGTGGCTATCCACCAGGTCTTCCATGTGAACGGCGACGTGAGCCCTCAGACGGTAGCGATGGTTCAGCAAGGCATGCGCCAGACGGTAACTGCGATCCTCCAAGACGTGAACCGAAATGGCCAGATCATGCAGAGCATCCGCAAGAAAATTTAAGGTGGAACGATGGCGATCGAATGGCCAGCCCAGGTGTGCCCTGCTGAGATGAGCTGGGGCATGTTCTACAACAACCGCGACTTCAGCTCCACGCTGAACAACAGCCAGCAGATCGTGGGTTACCCGGGTTCGTATTGGAAGTGCTCATTGTCGCTGCCACCGCTGACCCGTGATCGTGACCGGATCGTGACTGCGTTCATGGGGCGCCTGCAGGGGCGCTTCGGCACGTTCAAGCTGCCTGCGTTCACGCGCAAGCGGACGGACAATATCGGTGCCCCGGTTGTGCAGACCGGTTCAGCCATGGCCTCAACTATTACCCTGAGTGGATTGCAGGGCAGCCGCCGGGTGTTCAGGCAGGGCGACTACATCACCATTGATGGTGTGATGCACGAGGTGGTTGAGGATGTGGTATCCAGCTCCGGTGGCACGGCTGTATTGCCCCTGAACAGACGGTTGCGCTCTGCCCTGCTAGCTGGCACGGCAGTGGAATACCGAAACCCTTACTCGATCATGCGCCTCACAGAAGACAGCTACACCCTTGCTATCAGGCCCGTGGTGGCCGAGCTCTCCATCGAATGTCGGGAGGCCTTCTAATGGCTGCAGTTTTCCCATTTTCATCCTCAGTGCTGAGCATCATTGCTGCAGGCAACTTCACGCCGGTGTTCGCCTGCGAGCTGGATTTCGCGGATGGCATGGTCAGAGCACACACAGGCACTGGTCAACTGGTCATCAACGGTCACGCGTACGACGGCGTTGGCACCTTCGGCGAAGTGGGCGCGGCCAGCGAAAGCGCTGACTCGGGCTCTTCCCTGTCCATCGATCTGACGCTGAATGGCCTGGACAGCTACATCCTTTCCCAAACCTCGGTGGCTGGCTGTCGAGGCCGGTCGGCCCGCCTGATGTTTGTCGTTTATGACGAGGCCGGGAATTACGCGGCTGATATTCTGTTCAGCGGTCGTATGGACGCCGCCAAACTTTCCTATGGCGGATCGGGCGGGGATAGCACCATCACGGTCACCATTATCGACCGCATGGCCGAGTGGAACCGGATTGGTACTGAGCGCTGGACCGACGAGAACCACCGAGCCCGCCACGACGGTGACCGCTTCTTCTACGCCGTCGCGCAGATGGCGGAATGGCCCATCTACTGGGGCGCCAAGAAAGACGCGCCGTCCTTCACTTACGAGTAAATGTCATGCGCTATCGAGATTGGCCCGCGAGGCTACACGCAACCATTAAGGCCGCTTCCGAGCGGCCTTTTTTATGGGGCGAATTTGACTGCTGCCTGTTCGTGTCGGACTGCTCAATGGCTATTTGCGGCGTTGATCCGGCGAAGGAGTACCGCGGGCGATACAAGACGGAGATCGGCGCCAAGCGCGTCATTGCAGCGCGTCATGGCTCGCTTGAGGCCGTACTGGATGCTCACTTCATGCGGGTGCCCGTTGAGTTCGTGCAGCGCGGCGACATCGTCGCTTTTGAGAACGAGCAGGGCAAATGCGTGGCGGTGTATTGGTCAGATCGCTATTGGGCGGCAACCGACATAGGCGCGGCCAGCGTGGACTGCAACCCACTGGCGGCATGGAGAGTTGAATAGTGAGCAAATCTATCAAGTCGGTTGCCAAGCTGGTAACGGCTCCAATCAAAGCGTTGTACGATCCCGTTGGCGCGATCAAGGACGTGTTCGGCGGCGTACAGGGCATCTTCGCCGGCCTCACTGGCGCAGCCAAGGTATCAGGCGCCAATAGCTCCGAGCCAAGCTCACAGACCGTTCGGTCGTCCAAGGCTCCGGTTCGCTTCATTCTTGGCCGTGTCAGCACTGGGGGTGTGCTCGCCTGGGTTCAGGAACAGCCTGGTGATCAGACCAGTGGTGAGTGGCTGCATATTGTCTACGTACTGTCCGAAGGCGCCATTGCGGGTGTCGATGAGATCTACGTGGATGAGCGACCCCTGTCTGAGTTGGGGGAGAATGCCACTTCTGAGGTGATCATTGAC
The DNA here is from genome assembly GCF_977070485.1 of Lelliottia jeotgali. Classification (NCBI taxonomy): domain Bacteria; kingdom Pseudomonadati; phylum Pseudomonadota; class Gammaproteobacteria; order Enterobacterales; family Enterobacteriaceae; genus Lelliottia; species Lelliottia jeotgali. The sequence goes on along the minus strand of NZ_CDRVFO010000017.1, from coordinate 90,731 downwards.
CCGACCCAGGCAAACGCGTTCCTCCTGGCCAACTGCCCAGACTGGCGCCAAGAGCAGATCGGCCGCGGCCTATCGTTTGTTCGCCTGTCGTTCAAGTATGACGCAGAGAAATTTCCATCCGGCATTCCTGATGTGCGCTTCGTGGTCCGCGGGCGCAGTGATGTGTATGACCCGCGCAACGGCGCCTTGGGATACTCGGCCAACACGGCGCTGCTGATTCTCTGGTACCTGCGCAACCGCTGCGCGATTCCTGATGACGAGATCATCTTTGAATCTTTCGCCAGTGCGGCCAACGTATGCGATGAAACTGTTATCGGGCCAGATAACACGGGCACCCGCAGGTATTTCGCCGGCGCGGTCATTGGTGCCGATGAAAAGCGAAATACCGTTCTGGATAACCTTTTGTCGGCCTGCGCCGGGACACTGATCCGCGTTGGCGGCCGTTGGTCGCTGCAGGTGGGCGCCTACTATGGCCCGGCTGACTTCACCATCAACGAAGACATGGTCATCGGCACCGTTGAGGGCACGACCGAGGTCAGCAACAGCGACGCCATCAACACCATGCGTGGGACGTTTATTGATCCCGCGCAGGCCTGGGCAGAGACCGACTATCCAGAGGTCGCAATTCAGGACTGGATCGCTAGCGATGGTGGCGAGCTCGCTGAGTCGCAGTCGTTTGCCTACGTGACGGACGCCTACCTGGCTCAGCGGCTCGCTAACATCAGCCTTCGGCGGCGGCGCTCGGGTGGCTCTTTGGCCGTGCCGCTGAACTTCAATGGTTACAATTGCCGCCCGGGGCGTGCAGTCAAAGTCGATCTGCCGTCGCTGAATATCCTGGGCGAGTTCATAGTCACCGATTGGACCATGGGCGCCGCTGATGCCTGCAAAGTCACCCTCAAGCCCTATGAGCAAGCGATTTTTGATGATGCTGTGGGCCAACCCTATGACCCGTTAGGGTTCATCAACCTGCCGGTTGGCGGCCTGGCTGCAGTCACTGGCTTGGCCTGGGCCCCCAGCGGTGTGGCCGAGGTAGTCCAAGGCGTGCTGAGCTGGACGCCACCGATACAGACCGTGCTCAGCTACACCGTGACGATTCGCAAGGGCACCGAGGTAGTACAGTCCCTCAAGATTGGCGGTGAAGCCTCGAGTTGCAACATCAATGGCCTCACCTCTGGCGTTTACGCCATGAGTGTTGTTGCCTTTGGCCCTGGCACCCGATCTGGCGAGGCAAGCATCAGCGTTAACGTGGGTGGCCCTCCCGTTCCGGAGAGCTGTGCTGTGTTTGCGTCGGTCGATACCATCACGCTGGTACCGGCCAACCTGCAAAACAGCCTTAATGGCGGCACCTATGAGTACTTCTATGCCACCAACCCTTCGGCGCCTATTGCGGACGCTGTGTACTTGGGACAGGGCCTGACCTTTACCCACACTGGGCTGGCATTCGCCCGGGAGTACTTCTACTACGTGCGGGCCGCGAACGCGTATGGAAAAAGTGATTTCCTGTTCGTGCCTGCTGCGACATCCAGCGATCCAACCCAGATGCTGGATGTCATTGCAGGCCAGATCACCGAAAGCGAACTGGGTAAACAGCTCACCAGTCGCATCGACCTGATAGACATGAACGGGCCTGGGTCGGTCAACGATCGAATAGGAACGGCCAAGACCGAGCTGGCCCAGCAGATCAGTGAGGTGAACAACGCCCTCAACACCACCAAAGGCAATTTGCAGCAGCAGATCACCGCTGTGAGCACTGATGTGTCGGCTGCCAAGGCCGACCTGCAGCAGCAGATCGCCAACGTCTCGGCCTTGGCCGGCTCGTTGCCGTACCGGAAAGACAAGGCCTACAGCGTCGGGCAAAGCGCCCTGGGCAGTGATGGCAAGTTGTACCAGGCCCTAAAAGCGGTACCGCTGAACACGCCACCGCCGAACGCCACCTACTGGACCGATGTTGGCCAGGCGGTGGTGACTGCCAACGGCATGGCCGCGCGCGTCCAGACCATGGAAACAAAAGTCGAAACCCTGGAGGGCGCCACCTCAGCCCAGGCCCAGCAGATCTCGGGCCTGCAGTCGAGCCTTACCACCACCAACGGCAACGTGTCGGCTGCCCAGCAGGCTGCGCAGGATGCGGCCACGCTCGCGGGCGGGAAGGGCAAGGTCATTGTTCAGTCGGCCGCGCCTGCCGTCGCCGACCGTCTGGCTCAGAACCTTTGGATCGACACCACCAGCAATGCCAACACGCCGAAGAGGTGGAGTGGCACCGCCTGGGTCGCTGTTACTGACAAGGTTGCAACCGATGCTGCCGCAGCTGCCGCCGGCGCATTGGCCTTGGCCCAGACTAAGGCCGACGCCACGGTAGTCAGCAGCCTGACCACCCGGGTCAGCGATGCCGAGGGCAAGCTCACGTCGCAAGCCACCCGCATGGACGGCATGCAGACCAGCATCGACGGCAAGGCCAGCTCGCAGGCGCTGCAGCAGGTCACCACCCGGGTGGCGGCTACCGAAGACAAGGACAAGGCGCAGGATCAGCAGCTTTTGTCGCAGAGCCAAGCCCTGACTTCGTTGACCGATAGTGTGAGCAAGAAGGCGGATGCTTCGGCTGTCCAGTCCCTGGGTAACCGAGTGGAGGCTGCTGAAGGGGCACTGAGCAGCCAGAGCACTGATATCACGCAGCTGAAAAACAGCGTAGGCGCTGCCCAGCCATTCGTTGCTGGCCGTGCCTGGGAGTTCACCGGTTCGACAAGGGGTTGGGTGGCGACCGCGACAAACGGGACGATTACTGCGGGCCCGCTGTTTGCTACCGTGACTGCAAACCCGAACCTTCAGTGCAATTTCACCCCAGTCGTTGCAGGCGCAGAGAACCCTTATCTGCGGATCAGGCTACGGCGGCGTAATACCAGCCGGGCGGGTGCCCAGATGTACTGGGCCAACGAAGACGGCGGATTGGCCGAGGCAAGGCGCTTTGGGTGGTTCATCAGCGCCACAACCACGGATTGGCAGGACATCGAGCTTGACCTGTCCGGCCATGCCGGGTGGAACGGCAAGAAAATTTACGCCATCCGCCTGGACATGATGAACTCCGGTGATACAAGCGGCGAGATCGATATCGCTTATATCGCCGTTGGTAGGCGTTCCGCCTCGGCCTCGGCAGAAGCCGTTTCCACTCTGAACAACGCGGTTACCGAAGCAGAAGGAAAGCTATCCAGCCAGAGCCAGTCGATCGTAAATCTGCAGGGTGGGCTCAATGCCACCAACGGTAATGTGTCAGCTGCGCAGAAGGCTGCCCAAGACGCATACAGCCTCGCTGACGCCAAGGGCAAGGTGATCGTCCAAAACTCAACACCTTCAGCCATCAACCAGCAGATCCAGAACCTTTGGATTGATACCACAGGTGGCGGGAACACACCCAAACGGTGGAATGGCTCCGCATGGCAGGCAGTTTCGGACAAGGTAGCCACGGATGCCGCAGCAGCAGCGGCCAATGCCCTGAGCCAAGTAGCGACAAAGGCTGATGCCTCTACCGTTCAGAGCCTCACGAATAAGGTAGAGCAACAGGGCACAGCCATCACCGCCGCTGGCGAGGCGATCACTGGCATTAATGCATCGCTCGGCCAGGTTGGCGGCGAGAACCTACTGCCTAACCCTTCGTTTGAGGTAGAGGGGCCAACTGCCGGCCTTGCTGATGGCTGGCGTATTGGCTCCTCGCTGTCTGCACCCAATCGGCTCCTGTCGTTGGTGCCGTCAACCTTGGACCCTCGCGGTAAGGCGCAGCGTGTCGATGCCAAAGGGCTGTCCGGCTCCGCGTATGTGGATGTTGCGCTACCGAACGCAAGCTGGGTGTCCATGGCGCCAGGGCAGGTACTGACAGTGTCGGCGTATGTCCGGGGCACCCAGGATCTGGTCAGCGAGATATACCTGCAATACAAGAACAGTGGTGGGGCCACGGTAGGGACGCATGGACCGCTCCGAACCATTCTGAGCGACGCATGGAACCGACCAGTCTTCACTGGCGCTGCCGCTCCAGCGGGGACGATCGGGGCAGACCTTCTTTTACGCGTCAGAGGTCCTTTGGGTGGTACCGCCAGTGACGGCTACTACGAGATTGATCGCGCCCAAGCTGAACTATCCACGGTAGTGAGTGCCTGGAAGGACAACGCCAAGAACGCTCAAAGCGCAGCGCAAGCAAACGCTGCAGCGATCAACAGCGTATCGGGTCGTGTCTCCAGCACGGAGGAGGGGCTGACGTCAGTCAGTGGTCGGCTAACTCAACTGGACAATTCGATCGGAGACGTTGGCGGAGAGAATCTGCTCTACAACCCGGCTTTCACCAAATTGGGAGCAGCTACGGGGAACAATCCTGATGGATGGGTGCCGGAAGGGACGGCGACCTATACGCCCTCAATGGTCAGCTCCTGGCTTAACGCTGCAGAAAATGCATATCGGTGCACCACCACCGGCGTTGGCACAACAGCTTCGGGCAACCCTTACACGTCGCTGGTCACAGCAAGTGAACGGGCTCCTGCAGTTGCCCCAGGTCAGACGGTGACGTCGTCGATCTATGCAAGAAAGACCTCCGATTCAGGCGATTTGGGATTGAGGATCTTCCATCAGTGGGCAAACGCCGCCGGAGCCGTAATCTCTGCTCCGGCCTCGCTGGTTGTGCCCGTATCGGTGTCCGGCGATCGCGTGTCGTTCACATCGATTGCTCCTGCTGGCGCCGCCAAGGTTCGGGTGTTTTACCGGGCCCACGCTGCAAGCGGGAGTAGTGCTGCTGGTACTTTCGAGGTTGCCAGGCCACAGGTCGAATACGGTTCGCGGCCGACTGGCTGGCGAGACAACGGGCAGGTCAACAGCACCACCATCGGCGCCGTTTCTCCGGCAGTCGACGGCCTGACATCCAGCGTGAGCCAGCAGGGCAAAGACATCACCTCTGTGTCCGGCAGAACGACCAGCCTTGAGAACAGCGTCAACAACGGTTCCACTGGCCTGGCCAGTAAGGCGTCGACCGCTGCGCTGACCAGCGTGGCCAACCGCGTCGCTGCTACGGAAAGCGGACTGACTGCGCAATCCACGAGCATCACCAACCTGGAGGCGAAGATTGGCACCGCTCTGCCATTCGTGGCTGGGCAGACTTGGGAGTTCGTTAACTCGGTCGAGGGATGGATAGCCAATACGTCTGGAGCAACCCTGACCGCTGGCCCTCAGTACGCAACTGTCGCCAAGTTCACGACCATTCAGGCAACCAACACCTTCCCCGTCATAGACGGAGCCGCGAACCCTCTTGTGAGGATCAGGCTGCGCCGGCGCAACACCGGCCGGACCAGTGCGGCTATGTACTGGGCCAATGAGGATGGGGGCCTTGCCGAGGCCCGGCGGTTCAATTGGCCTATCAGCACCTCTAACGGGGACTGGCAGGACATTGAGTTCGACCTTTCCGGCCACGCAGGCTGGAACGGGAAGAAGATCTGGGCCATCCGCCTGGACATGTACAACTCAGGTGATGCCAATGGCGAGGTGGACATTGCCTACATCGCAGCCGGTCGGCGGTCGGTGGCTGCTTCGGGTAGGGCGTTTGATTCGCTCAGTGTCAACGTATCCCAGCAGGGCGACAAGCTGGCGGCTGAAACACAGAGGATAAATGGACTGCTGTCCTCTGTCGGAGATGCCAACGCCGCGATTCAGAACGAAGCCAAGGCCCGAAGCGATGCTGATGGAGCACTCAGTCAGCAAATTCAGAGCACCCAATCGTCTTTGGGGGCCACCAATGCTTCGGTACAGCAGATCAGTACCGCGCAGACCGGATTGAATAATCGGGTCAACGCTCAGTTCTCGATCAAGGTTGCAGTTACGCAAAGCGGAGTTTATGCGCTCGGTGGGATTGGAGTAGGCATTCAGAACCAGAATGGGGTGCTGCAGTCGGTCGTGGCCGTCTTGGCGGACCAGTTCGCGGTAATCAACGCCGCCGGCAATGGTTACGTCAGCCCGTTTGCGATTCAAGGCGGCCAGGTGTTTATGAATGATGCCTTCATTCGTGATGGCAGCATCATCAACGCCAAGATCGCCAACGGTGCGATTACGTCCGCGAAGATCGGGGTGGCGGAAATCGACACGCTGCGAATTCGTGGTAACGCTGTCACTGTGCCGGTATCGGCAAGCAGCCCCGGGAATGTGCTGGGTGCGGGGGTAGGCCAATGGCAAAACCTAGTCGCTGTCGGCGTTCAGATGGACGAGGGCGGTTTCATCACGGCCCAGTACAGCTGCTACCAAGGGTTTGGCAGTGGTATCCGTAAGTACCAATTCCAGATGGATATCAACGGCTTGGTGATCGCGGAAGGTGGCGGCGACTGGGCGGATGGTTTCCCTAACCTGATGGGATCAATCGGCGTTGGCCCGGGTTTTTTCGTCGTCACTGTGAAGTGGTGGGGGGAGAACACGGGGGTCGGCGTGAAAAATCATAACCTCTTTGCGATGGGAACCAAACGATGATCAACACTGGACACTTCGCAGCCTATGAGCCTGACGGCCGGATCGTATTTGCCGTCAGCTGCCCGCCCGAGTACGGGAAGCAGATCATCAGGCTCAACACCGACCGGCCTTTCATCCAGGTGGCCACACCGGCAAGGCCGGCCGATCACTTCGTGATGGGGCAAATGCTCAAGGAGCGCCCCCAGATGGGGGCGGTTCTCCAAGGGCTCTGGTTGAAGGGGGTGCACGAAGGTGCCGCCGTCAACATCGAGAGCGAAACCTACACCGCTGACGGCAGTGACATCGAGCTGGGATTTTCGGCGCCGGGTATCTACACCGTCACGGTCACCCTTTGGCCATACCGCGATCAGGAGTTCACCGTTGAAAATTCAGCATAAGAGCGACCACACCAAGCGCCGTGCGGCCGAGTACCCGCCGGTGGAGGAGCAACTGGACATGCTGTGGCACGCGATGAATCAAGGGCATATGCCCAAGGCTGAGCCGTTCTTCTCGACCCTGCAGCAGATCAAGCAGCAACACCCCAAGGCTTGAATCCAAGCCGACTACCCAATGCCCGCCATCGAGCGGGCTTCTTTTGCCTGGAGATTTACCCATGCCATTTGTCGCCATCAACCTGAGCAATGACTACGAAGTTGCCAACAAAACTCGCTACGCCACCCAGGAGGAGGCCGACGCCCGAGCCCGCGAGATTCTGACCCAGTTCCCGGCCGCCCAGGTCTGTGTCGCCCAAGTGCTGAAGGACTACACCGCCAAGGTCTCCATCAGCGCGAAAGATCCGGCAGAACCAGCACCAGGGCCTGAGGCGTCTGCTGCCTGACGGCGTTCGCAACCACCCAATGCCCGCCAAGCGCGGGCTTTTTTTCGCTTGGAGAAACCATGGCCAGACTCACCGAACCCCAGGCCGGAGGCGCGAATGTGCTCCGGTTTCTGGATCTGATCGCTTTTTCCGAAGGCACCTCGACCGTAAAAGCCAGCGATGACGGCTACAACGTGCTGTACGGTGGCGGCCTGTTCCAGGGGTACGCCGACCACCCAAGGCGCAAGCTGACATTCCCCATCAACGGCAAACCGGTCACCAGCACCGCTGCCGGCCGGTACCAGCTGCTCGAGCGTTACTGGGATGCGTACCGGGTCAGCCTGCGCCTGTCTGGCGGCTTCACCCCTGAGAATCAGGATCGCGTAGCCCTGCAGCAGATCCGCGAGCGCCGCGCCCTCGACGATGTCAAAGCCGGCCGCATTCAGGAGGCGATCGCCAAGTGCTCGAACATCTGGGCCAGCTTCCCGGGCAACAGCTATGGGCAAAACCCGCACCGCCTGGACAAGCTGCTCGGGCGCTGGGTGGAGCTCGGCGGAGCGCTGGCATGAACTGGCCGGTGCGGCTGGGCCTATTGGCCCTGGTGCTGGCTTCATATTGGGGCATATACCAGCATGGCCGGTCGGTGGAGCGCAGTCAGGCGCTTGCCACATCGGCGCAGCGTGATAGCGGCGATCGGCTGGCCGAGACGTTGGGACAGCGCGATGCCCGCGCGGAAGAACAACGACGCGCCCAGGCGCAGGAGGAGGCGAGAGCCCGTGCACACGAACAACACCAAGTGGCTGACACTGGGGCTGCTGGCGCCGATGTTGCTGGCCAGCGGCTGCAGCACGACGTCGCTCAGCTCGCAGCCTCCGTCAGTTGCCCCGGCCCGGATACCGGTGCTATCGCCCGAGGCAAGGCAGCCACCCGCGCCGCCATGGTGCTCTCCGACCTGCTCACACGGGCTGATGCTCGAGCGGGAGAATTGGCGAAAGCTTATGACCAAGCCCGAATAGCGGGGCTCGCATGCGAAGCATCCTATAATGCGCTGATCAAGTGATCGGAGCAGGGCAGTGGACAAGCGCACCTTCATCGGCATGGTCGAGGCCGGCGAGCCGCTGATTCAGCAGGCCATCGACGCAATGCGCGAGTATCACCAGGCCAAGGATTGCGGCGCGCCGGCCGAGGAGGTCGAGCGGCTGCGGCTGCTGGCGGAATCTTTGTTCCAGGCGGTATCCGACTATCAACTGCGCGTGGTGGCCACGGCCCGGGGCAAAGACCTGCCCCGTCTTCACTGATATCAGACTGATTGCGGTAAGAGACCTTTCAAGCCTTCTCCCAACTGAGCCCACAGAGAAGGCGGTGCTCCGGTAGCTATTGACACGCCATCGGCTACTGCACCCAAGGTCGAAAAGACCTTGTATCCGAGATCCGCGTCCAACGATTTTTTGAAGTTCGAGTCAGTAAACATATGGCCAGCTACGATCTCAATTGACTCCAGTACCGGTACGACTCCAGTGAAGCGGTAATTGTCAAGTGCTGATTCCACTTTTCTAAGTGACTTGACAAGGTATTCTTTAACTTTGATTTCAACGTCGCTGCTTATAACTTCTTTGATCAAGTTGGAGATAGCCTGCTGGAAATCGAGAATAACCAGGCTGTCAATTTCAGGAGGCGAATCTATAGCGAGCATTTGATTCATGACCTGTAGGAAATCGTTCGAGGCGCTGCTATATCTCGATGTGAAAGTCGAGATGTGGCTAGTTAACACCTGCTCTTGCATGGCCTTCGTGAACGTCCGGTGCCACGTGGTGGTCTGGGATTTCAGGGGAGGGTATCGATCATTCATAAGCTCAACGGCTTCGGTTGTGACCGCGATGAATTGACCAAGCCCAATCAGCAGGGGGCCTTCATCATTCCCCTTGATTCCCAATGCTTCACGCCATGCCTTCTTCGTCTCAGTTGTGTTAGGCATCGCTTCGATTGCTTTCAGTACGCGAAATGCGCGAGCGGCTGGATTATCTGTAGTCATCTGTTCATCCATGGGGTAAATCAGTAAACGCTGGGGTAGCGGTGAGTAGAGCTACGACGCTGGTTTGGAGAGGCCAAATGCTATCAGAAGCTGTGGGGGAATCTTGGGGGAATCGATCCCCCGAATGTTGTGGAATGCTGTTGCGTCACCTTGCGTCGAAGTTTCTGATTTATTTAGATTTTATGAAAATACCTCAAAAGAATATGAGGCCAAAAACGGATTCGAAATCCGTTGTACTGGCAACAGTACCTAGGGTTCAAATCCCTATCTCTCCGCCATACATGTGGTAGATAAAGCCCCTGAAAACGATAAGTTTTCAGGGGCTTTTTCGTTGTGCCCGAGTTAAACCTCAAAGCATCGCCGGGCGCATGGCCGGGCCATGTCGCCGCTAGCGACGGGCCTGCTGGATCGAATCAGAGCGCCAGGGCGAACTTTGCGGCACTCCCGGATTTTTCGTAGCTCGGCCCTAGTGCAATGTCTGTGGCTCTGTGGGCGAATCCGCTTGCCTTTGCAGCTGCATCAGCGCCGATTCCAGCAGCGCATGCGCAACTTCCATTTCATGGATGACCGCCCGCATCACGATCGAGTTGTGCGAGGTAGGTGTCAGTCGTACGGACTGGCGCGCTACGGACAAGGCGCAGATCACGTATTCTGAGGTCTGGACCAGGGTGTCCTGCAGCATGTACGAGGGATCGAGGGGGGAGGGTGGATCGGGGACTATCTTGCGCATGAATGCTCCTTGAGTCAGGTGGAGCTACCTTTAAACGCTGTCAAACGAATGGAGGCAGCTATACACGGGTTGACAGACCGGTGACCCAAGGAACCCGGCGCACACGAAGGTGCCCCATGTACAGCTGCCATGAAGCGCTGCAAAGGACCCTTGAATCGGTCAGCCTGTCAAAGCCGGTCGCTGAGGTGTCAACGACGAACCGAGACTAGGCCGCAATCCGAGCGCTCGCAATGGGTTGGCAGCGCCGGCAATATAATTCGGAAATGGACTACAGGGAATGGGAAAAATCGGAGTTAAATCTGTAGGACCTTAGACGCACCAGGCGTGAATATTCTTCCCTGGCACGGATGCAAAAAGCCCCTGAAAGCGATGAGCTGTCAGAGGCCTTATCGTTATGCGTTTCCCCTCCCGCTGGTGCATTGGATGGCGGCCTATCTTCTTAAGCGACTTGGATCCAATACTCCGGTTCTGTATCATCCGGCCGCCATCAGAATGATGGTCGATAATTATTTAAAGGACTGAAGTAATGAAAAAGCTGTTCAAGGCCACTGTAGCCGTTGCTGTCGTTTCGGGCGTTGCCCTGCTGTCCGGTTGCACTGGCCAAGTTTACAACCAGCAGAAAAACTGCTCGTACGACTACCTGTTCCACCCATCGGTTTCCATCTCCAAGGTCATCGGTGGCTGCGGCCCGATCGATAAACTGCCTCAGCCGCAGTAAGCTTGGCGATACCCTGATCGCGTCATCTGTGACCTGATCCAAAGCCCTCAGTCATGCATATGGCTGGGGGCTTTTGTTTGTCTGGCGTGACAACCTGCCGCTGGGACAACCTGCCGCCTTGCTTGTACGCCCGCAATTTGTTTGTGCTGGCATTTCAGATACAATCAGCGAAACGATTCAGCCCTGTCGGTCAATACGACAAAAGCCTGGGTCGTTTTCTGGTTCTTTAAGCCGCTGAACAATGATCACAAAAAGCCTGCGCACAAGAACACGAAGCACCTGGGCCAGCCACAGGCCCGTCCTCCGTTCTACAGACTGGAATTGATCAATGTTCAAGAAAGCTGGCAAGACCTTGCTGGGTCTGGCTGTCGCTGCGAGCTTCATGCAAGCGCACGCCGCAGAAACCAAGAAAGTCGATGTGCTGCTGGTCGGCGGCGGCATCATGAGCTCCACCCTGGCCGTGTGGCTGCACGAGCTGGAGCCAAGCTGGTCGATGGAAATGGTCGAGCGCCTGGATGGCGTCGCCGAAGAAAGCTCCAACGGCTGGAACAACGCCGGCACCGGCCACTCCGCGCTGGCTGAGCTGAACTACACCCCGGAAGACAAAGACGGCAACGTCAACATCACCAAGGCCATCGAAATCAACGAAGCCTTCCAGATCTCCCGCCAGTTCTGGTCGTGGCAGGTCCGTCAGGGCGTGCTGAAGAACCCGCATTCGTTCATCAACACCACTCCGCACATGAGCTTCGTGTGGGGCGATGACAACATCAAGTTCCTCAAGAAGCGTTATGACGCGCTGCAGGCAAGCCCGCTGTTCCGCTCGATGCAGTACTCCGAGGACCACGCGCAGATCGCCAAGTGGGTCCCGCTGATGATGGAAGGCCGCGACCCGAACCAGAAGCTTGCGGTCACCTGGACGCCACTGGGTACCGACGTGAACTTCGGCGAGATCACCCGCCAGTTCGTCGGCCACCTGAAGACCCAGGATAACTTCACCCTGAAGCTGTCCAGCGAAGTTCAGGACATCACCCGCAACGAGGACGGCTCCTGGCACGTCGAGTACAAGAACCTGAAGGACGGGACCGAGTCGGCCACCGACGCCAAGTTCCTGTTCATCGGTGCCGGCGGCGGCGCGCTGAAGCTGCTGCAGAAGTCGGGCATTCCTGAAGCCAAGGAATACGCAGGCTTCCCGGTTGGCGGTTCGTTCCTGGTGACAGAGAACCCGACCATCGCCATGCAGCACATGGCCAAGGCCTATGGCATCGCCTCGACCGGCGCGCCACCCATGTCGGTACCGCACCTGGACACCCGAGTGCTGGACGGCAAGCGCGTGATCCTGTTCGGGCCATTCGCCACCTTCTCGACCAAGTTCCTGAAGAACGGTTCGTACCTGGACCTGCTCAGCAGCACCACCATGCACAACGTGTGGCCAATGACCAAGGTCGGCATCGAGCAGTACCCGCTGGTCGAGTACCTTGCTGGCCAGCTGATGCTGTCGGACGACGACCGCTTCGAAGCGCTGCGCACCTACTTCCCGAACGCCAAGAAGGAAGACTGGAAGCTGTGGCAGGCCGGTCAGCGCGTGCAGATCATCAAGCGTGACGCAGACAAGGGCGGCGTGCTGAAGCTGGGTACCGAAGTGGTGGCCTCGCAAGACCGCACCATCGCCGGCCTGCTGGGCGCATCGCCAGGTGCCTCGACCGCCGCGCCGATCATGCTGAACGTGCTGGAAACCGTGTTCAAAGACAAGGTCGCCACCCCGCAATGGCAAGCCAAGATCAAAGAGATCGTGCCGAGCTACGGCACCAAGCTCAACGATTCGGCAGCGGCCACGCAGAAAGAGTGGAACTACACCGCTGAAGTCCTGCAGCTGGAGAAGCCGCCGGTCATCGACCAGAGCGTCGGTACCGGCACGGGTGCTAGCCAGCCGGTTGAAAGCAAGCCAGAGAACGACATGGCGCTGTAAGCGTCAGCGTTGTGATCGAAAGCCACGGGGGTGACCTCGTGGTTTTTTTTTGCCTTTTCCGGCCCCACCGCCAACCCTGGCTCACCGCTGACGCAAAATGCACTCCAGCAAACCGGGGAAGCGTGCATCGAGCATTTCGCTGCGCAGTGAGTTCATATGGGTAGTGCCCACATTGCGCGTTTGCACCAGCCCCGCATCGCGCAACACGCGAAAATGATGGGACATGCTGGACTTCGGCCGGCCGCCGTCCAGCTCGCCGCAGCTGGCCTCCGCCACGCCCGCCAGGTGGCGCACGATTTCCATGCGTACAGGGTCGCTCAGCGCATACAGCAGGCGCTCGAGGATCAGGTCTTCAGGGGTGGGATGTTTGTAGGCTCGCATGGGCGTCATGATAACGGGGGTTTCATTAATTGCCATAGTTCGATTATGATCGAACTATCGTATTCAGATGAACCCGGAGTTCTCCATGTCCGCACTGTTCGAACCCTATACCCTCAAAGACGTCACCTTGCGCAACCGCATCGCCATTCCGCCGATGTGCCAGTACATGGCCGAGGACGGCATGATCAACGATTGGCACCAGGTGCATTACGCCGGGCTGGCCCGTGGTGGCGCCGGCCTGCTAGTGGTCGAAGCCACTGCGGTGGCGCCGCAAGGGCGTATCACCCCTGGTTGCGCCGGTATCTGGAGCGACGCCCATGCCCAGGCGTTTGTGCCGGTGGTGCAGGCGATCAAGGCTGCAGGCTCGGTGCCGGGCATCCAGATCGCCCACGCGGGGCGCAAGGCCAGTGCCAACCGCCCGTGGGAAGGTGACGACCATATCGCCGCGGATGACGCGCGAGGCTGGGACACCATCGCCCCGTCGGCCATCGCCTTCGGCGCCAACTTGCCGAAAGTGCCGCGTGAAATGACCCTGGACGATATTGCCCGGGTCAAGCAGGACTTCGTCGATGCCGCACGTCGAGCGCGTGATGCGGGCTTTGAATGGATCGAATTGCACTTCGCTCACGGGTACCTGGGGCAGAGCTTCTTCTCCGAGCACTCCAACCAGCGCACCGATGCCTACGGTGGCAGCTTCGAAAACCGCAGCCGCTTCCTGCTGGAAACCCTGGCAGCCGTGCGCGAGGTGTGGCCGGAAAACCTGCCGTTGACCGCCCGCTTTGGCGTGCTGGAATACGACGGCCGTGATGAGCAGACGCTGGAAGAGTCCATCGAGTTGGCCCGCCTGTTCAAGGCGGGTGGCCTGGACCTGCTCAGTGTCAGCGTCGGCTTCACCATCCCGGACACCAACATTCCATGGGGCCCTGCCTTCATGGGGCCGATCGCTGAGCGTGTGCGTCGTGAGGCGGATTTGCCAGTGACCTCGGCGTGGGGCTTCGGTACGCCGCAGTTGGCGGAAGGGGCGTTGAAGGCCAATCAGCTCGACCTGGTGTCGGTAGGGCGTGCGCACCTGGCCGACCCGCACTGGGCGTATTTTGCGGCCAAGGAACTGGGCGTCGATAAAGCCTCGTGGACTTTGCCTGCGCCTTACGCGCACTGGCTTGAGCGTTATCGCTGAGTGAAAGGGGGCTGCTGTGCAGCCCAATCGCCGGCAAGCCGGCTCCTGCACAGGCTGAATATGCGCCGGGAATGCTATCAGCCTGTCAACGCCGGCCGTTGATTTGTGCAACGGACAGAAACCAGGTCGCAACCCAGGCACGCTCAATGGTTTGGCAGGGCTGGCAGTATGTTTCGCAAGTAGACTACAAGGAATGGGCAAAATCTGAGTCAAAAATGTAGAAGCGCTGCCACTTCCCCCTTCCAGTCCCGTTTTTTGCCTTGTATTGCCAATGTAACCTTGCGTTACAATGCGGCGGCAAAACGCCACTCTCGTCCAGGCCCCTCGCCGTAATGAATACGCGCTGGACGATGACCCTTTTCTGACATGGATCGGTTGGATGCTCCCCGTCGTACCGGCTTCGCTCAACGCCCTCGGCTTGCAGGGTGAAACCCTGTTCAACGCCCGGCCGTTGAACCCGCCCAGTGCTGCCATTCTCTTGAACATCCCCAAACAGCCACGACCTCGGCGGCCAGCTTGCCTGCGTGCGCTTGTCGTTCTTTTACAAACAAACCAGGTCTCTGCCCCTCGCAGAGTGACCCACCGGAAATGGAGTGCTCCACTTGCGTAAGAAATTCGTCGCGTCCCTGTTGGCGGTCGCCATCGCTACGACAACAGCCTGTGCACAGCTCGGGATCAGCAAAGAGCAAGCGGGCACCGTCATCGGTGGCCTGGCCGGTGTAGCCATCGGTTCGACCATGGGCAGCGGCAACGGCAAGATTGCCGCGGCACTGATCGCTGGCGGTATCGGTGCCTATGTCGGTAATCGCATCGGCCACATGCTCGATGAGAAGGACCAGCAGGCGCTGGCGCTACGCACCCAGGAAGTGCTGAGCCAGTCGGCCACCGCCAGCGCTCAGCCGGTGACCTGGAAGTCCGATCACTCCGGTGCCACTGCGCAGATCACCCCAGGCAAGGAATACACCCAGACCAAGAAGGTCGAGGTGAAACGTGCGCCGAAGATCCAGGCGGTGCCCTCGATGAAGCTGATCAACGAACCCTACGTCACCATCAGCGACAACCTGAATGTGCGCGCCGCACCCAACACGACTGGCGAAAAAGTCGGCAGCCTGAAGAGCCACACCGAATTCACCGCAGTGGGTTCGACCGGTGACTGGATCCTGGTTGGACGCAAGGGCGTGACAGTCGGTTACGTACACAAGAACTACGTCGAGCCCAAGGCTCAAGCCATTGCCAAGCGCGCGGCCCCAGCCGTCAACCTGGACGATCTGGACGTCGCCGCGAACAAGGAAACCCAAGGCTTCGACCTTGATTCCATCCAGTCGCTCCCGACCGAGACGGTTGCCGCCGAGGCCGCTTGCCGCCCGGTCACCGTCAGCCTGAAGTCGCAAAGCGGCCAGACCGAGCAGGAGCAGAACACCTTCTGCAAACAAGCCAACGGCACCTGGGAACTGATCTGAGGAACTCCATGAAAAAGCACGCGCTCGCGCTGGCAGTGTTCGGCGCTTGTGGTCTGGTACCGCAGGCGTTCGCTCACGAGCTGGCCTTCTCGAAGAAAGAAAACATCAAGGTCGAAGTGCCTGGGGACGCCACCACCTGGTGCAAGCCCGAAGTTGAGTTGACCATCACGCGCCCGGCCTGGGATAACCAGGATTTGCTGTCGGGCCTGCTGACCAAGCTGCCGTTCGTGTTCGCCAAGGACTGCTCGACGGCCAAGGTGAGCTGGAAGGCAGTTGATGCCAAGGGTACCCTCTACGCCAGCGGTTCGGGCAATGCCTCGAACCTTGGCCTGGTAACCCTGGCCCCCGCGCCTGTCGCACCGGCACCGGCTGCACCTGCTGTGGCTCCAGTACCCGTTGCGGCGCCAGTGCCGGCCGAGGCCCCAGTGGCCGCTGCTACGCCGCCAGCACAAGCCCCTGAACCTGCACCTGCTGCCGTAGAAGCAACACCTGCGAAAGTAGAAGTCCCGCCGGCCCCTGCGCCAGCGCCAGCCCCGGCCGTTGCCGCAGAGCCCACGCCAGCTACCACCGCCCAAGCCCCCGTAGAAGCGCCTGCCGCGCCGGCTAGCCCTGTACCCAGCGGAGCCGTAGCCGCTGCCCCCACATCCGACTACGGCCGTGCCGTTGTCCTGCAGAACCAGAAACTGATGCAGGTCACGGACGGCACCGGCTGTAAATGGGTGCTCAGCACCTCGACCATCGGCGACGGCGATACCCTTTCGTTCGGCACCACCCCGGCCATGCCGTGCCCTGTGTCCGGTTTCGGCGAGGGCAGCTTCGAGAAAATCACCTGGAAGGCCGTCGGTACTTACCGTGGCGATAACTGGAACCGTGTCTACGTTCACCCGAGCGCGCTGATTTTCACGAAGAACCTTGAGGCTGCGGTAAAGGACAAGGCAGTTGCCTACCTCACCCCGCAAGCCGACCAGGCGGCGTTACTGGTCGGTGAAATACCGAGCCGGAAGATGAAGGTGTACCTGACGTTCACGCGTTCCAGTTATGGCGTGCTCAGGCCGTTCGGCAGCGACCCGTACTATCTGGCGGTAACGCCTGACGAGTCGTTCGCGCTGGACGCGGCGCAGTACAAGGAAGCCGCACTTGAGATCTTCAATCTCATCAAGACCACCTCGCCGACCACTACCGATGTGAACACCCTGTTCATCGTCAAAGACCTGTCGGCGATTTCGAACAACATCTGGGGCAATGATGCGCTGAAGATCACCCGCAACCGCATCGGCATCAACCGCCAAGGCCTGTTCTTCGATGTGCGCGAAGGTGCGAACTGGGCGGTTCAGCGTGAGCAGCAGCGTGTGCGTGAAGCACGTCAGCGCCAGCAGGAACTGGCCCGTGTCCACAGCCGTGTGCTGGAGCGTTACCAGCAGCTGCAAGAAGGCATGAGCGAGTTCAAGGGCCGAGAAACCGAAGCCCTCGCGCAGATGGCCGGTATCAAGGTGCGCTTCGGCTCGCCACTGGCGCTGCAGGACCCGTCGTCGTCGGCCAGCGTCATGCCAATGATGGTGCATGTCACCGGTAAGAAAGGTGACTTCTACACCATCGACTTCCCTAGCAAGGGCCGCCTCGTGGCGGAAGAGGAATACAGCGAAGGCTGGTACGTCACCCAGGTCGCCAACGCCACCCCGTACTTCCCGTTGGAAGATGGCCGGGCAGTCGCCACCTACCGTGCCTACAGCGTCGGCGAGCCAGAGGCCTGCAAGCAGGACCACTGTGCCGACCGCGTGTCGTTCGGTGCCGTGCTGGCCAAGGAATTCCCCAATGCGGACATCGACTTCAGCTGGACCCCAGAGGTCTCCCAAAAGTACGTGAACGACTGGAAGAACGCTTCCGCTCAGGTCCAGTGAGGCAAACACCATGATCAAACAGATGAACAAGAAGCAGCTGCTGATTGGCGGTGTTGCCGCTGCGGTGCTGGTGCTCGGCGGCGGCTTTGCGATGGTTTCGAGCTCCGGCAAGAAGGCCGCGCTGAGCTATTACGATGAGTTCAAGGAGCGCTACTTCCTTGAGGACGTGCTGTCCGAAGGCGAGGTCTCATACTCGGCCTTCTCCGGCAACTTGACCGTAGCCGACCCCGAGATCCGCATCGCCGTCGCGCAGACCAACGGGGCGATGAGTTTCCTGCGCAGCATCATGGGGTCATTCGACCCCAGGGCTGCAGGGGCCAGCGAAACGGGCCTGGCCAGCTGGGCCAAGTACCAGCTCAATGCCGTTTCCGGTCGCAATGTCGCGGGTGTCTACCTGAAGGCCGATGCCCTGAAAGTTGCCCGTGATGGCGACAGCAAGGCAGGTGAGATTCACATCCAGTTGCTCGGCCTGCAGATGGGTAACCCGTTCATCTCCCACAAGGACGCCGAGGTGGTGCTGGTCTCTGACGTGAACGACGAGATCCAGCCCCGCGCCGAGTTGTCGGCCAACGGTCGCGCCACCCAGTCGGACTTCTCCTGGGGCACCAACCTGGTCGTACGCCAGCCGGTGACCGGCGCGTTCCTGGTCAACAGCACCGGCACCTATGGCACTCAGGTCGACCTGGATTTCATCCTCAAGCGCTCCAGCGATGGTGAAGGCTCGATGAAATTCGTGGTGACCCACCGTAATGACGGCTCGAAGGTCGGCGAGATCGTACGCAAGGCCGATTTCGCCTCGTTGCCGGAGCTTGATGATGTGGAAGGCGGGCTGAAGAATGCGCTGAGCGGCTTCATTCTCGGTGCCTATCAGCCATACGCCGGCCAGGCGGCGCTGACAGAAGCCGTCAGCAGCTTTGCACGCGCGGCCAAGGTCGAGAATTACTCAGTCAGCTACAGTGGTTTCAAACCGCTGAAAGAGGCCTACGGTAGCTACCAGGAAACTGCGCCTAAAGCCAAGTTCGATGCCTTCTGCAAAGAGGTCGGGCTGTCACAGTGGTCGAGCGACTTTGGGGCGAAGGGCAAAAACCACAACGACTCGGAATGTGCCATCAGCCGCAAGCTGGTTGAGGAAGGCAGTTTCGAAGAAGCGTACACATTCAAGGAAGGCAAGAGCCTGTTTGCTGCGCTTTTCGTGAGCAGGGCGTACGAACTGGAAAGCGATTGAAACGGTGACGGCGCCCTGCAATGGGGCGCCAATAGATGCAACAGGAAGGGTGGCTCAGGCCACCCTTTCTGTTGCATCTTTAATCAGCCTGCGCTGAACAGCAACTTCGCCTCGTCAAAACACTGTTCGGCAATCGCCGAGCGCGGCTCGCTGCGGCGCAGCAGCAGGCCGACGGGGCTGTGGATGCTGGCGTCGGTGATCGGGATGATGCGCATGTGCTCGCTCAGGTCTTCCAACCCGCAATCGAGCGGCATGATTGCGCAGCACACGCCGGTGTTGATGGCTTGAACCAACTGGAAGCTTGAGTCGCTTTCCAGCACGGCATTGGGTTCCAGGCTGCGGCTGCGAAAGCTCAGGTCGAGCGACTGACGGTAGTGCATCCCCTTGCTCAGCAAGCCCAGAGGGATTTCACCCAGTTCCTCCCAACGCAGGGTGTCAGCTTCGAACTGGAAGTGCCGGGTATCGTGCAGCAGGCCCATGGTGGTGGTGCCCAGTTCGATCACCTCGAAGAAGTTGGCGTTGACCTGGTCCAGATAGCAGATCCCCAGGTCGAGTTGGTTGCGGCTCAGGCCATCCATGATCTGCTCGGTGCTGTGCGAGCTGAGCTGAAACTGCAGCTCGGGGTATTTTTCGCGCAGCGGCAGCAGCAGCTGCATGGGGTTGAAACTGGCCAGCGGCACTGTGCCCAAGCGCAGGCTACCAACCACTTGGCCGCGGCAGCTGGCCGCCTCGGCCTGCAGGCCATCATGGGCGGCGAGCAGGGTGCGGGCCCAAGCCAGGATGCGCTCGCCGGCTTCGGTGAAGCCCTCGAAGCGCTGGCCGCGCTTGACCAGCACCAGGTCCAGTTCGTCTTCCAGGTTGCGCAGGCGCATGGACAAGGTCGGCTGGGTGATATGGCACAGCGCCGCGGCCTGGCCGAAGTGGCGGGTCTGGTCGAGGGCGATGAGGAACTTGAGCTGCTTGATGTCCATGGGAGTGCCTGGGGTCTGGTTGTGCTGACCTTAACCAAGTCAGCGATAGATGTCATTGATCAGGCGGTACGGCATATCGATTGGACGTGCTCTGGTCATGTCTCTAGCGTAACGACCATGCCATACAAGGAGCTTCACTGTGCGCGTTCAATCCGACGCGGTCTTCTTACCGCTCAATATCGCCGTACTGACGGTCAGCGACACCCGCACCTACGACAACGACACTTCGGGTGAACTGCTCGCCAGCCGCCCGGTGCAGATCGGCCATCGCCTGGTGGCGCGTGCGCTGCTCAAGGACGATCTGTACAAGATCCGCGCCCAGGTGGCCACCTGGATTGCCGATGAACAGGTGCAGGTGGTGCTGATCACCGGAGGCACCGGTTTCACCGGGCGGGACAGCACACCGGAAGCGGTGGAGTGCCTGCTCGATCGGCGTATCGACGGTTTCGGCGAGCTGTTCCGGGCGTTGTCCATTCTTGATGTCGGTACCTCGACCGTGCAGAGCCGGGCGTTGGCCGGCATGGCCAATGGCACTCTGGTGTGCTGCCTGCCAGGTTCTACCGGTGCCTGCCGCACGGCGTGGGAAGGCATCCTGGTGGAGCAGCTGGATGCGCGGCACCAGCCTTGTAATTTTGTGAAGCACCTTAAGCCCATCGCGCCCTGCGAAACTCGCGGTTGATCAGTTCCGGCCCTATCGCCGGCAAGCCGGCTCCCACGGGTTGATCGCAGTCTTTGATTACTGTGGTGCACCCGTGGGAGCCGGCTTGCCGGCGATAGGGCCAGTCAGCTCAACACATGCTCCACCGGCTGCAACGCCGGTGGCAGCGGCTCCACGCCCAAGGCCCCCAGCACATCCCGCTCGACCGTGCGCACCATGGCATCGGTCGGCAGGTCGTTCTCGTCTCGTCCGAACGGGTCTTCCAGTTCATTGCCGATCGCATCCAGCCCAAAGAAGGTGTACCCCACAATGGTGGTAAACAGCGGTGCCAGCCAGCCCAGCGGCTCGGCCAGCGCGAACGGCAGCAACAGGCAGAAGATGTAGATGGTCCGGTGCAGCAGCAGGGTATAGGGGAAAGGCAACGGTGTGCCCTTGATCCGCTCGCAGGTGGCCTGCACCTCTGACAGCCCGACCAGGCGTTGTTCCAACAGGCTGTAGCGCCAGTCGCTGATCTGCTGCTGCTCGGCCAGGCGTGAGCAGCGGGCGCCAACTTCCTGCAAGATACCGTCGCAGACATTGTGCGGGCGGATCGCAGCGGGGTTGGCCAGCCACGGCCGGGCGGCGGCCACATCATCCTCGTTGCGCAACCGGGCATTGAGCGCATGGGCAAAGCCGCACAGGCTGCGCAGTACCTCGGCGCGCAGCTCTTCATCGGTGATCACCACGCTCTCACGTACGAACGAGCGGGTCTCGATGATCATTTTCCCCCAGGCCTTGCGCCCCTCCCACCAACGGTCGTAACAGGCATTGTTGCGAAAACTCATGAAGATCGACAGCGACAGGCCAAGCAGCGTGAAGGGGGTAGCGCTGACGGGGTAGAAAAACGCCGGGAAGTGGCGTTCGACCAGCACGATCAGGGCGGCGAGCAAGGTCACCATCAGGCAGCGCAGGGCAATGCGTTTGACAATCGAACCCTTGAGGGTGAACAGCACACGCAACACATCGGGGCGAGAGTGAACGATCATGGAAGTCCAGAGACGGCCGGTCAGCCGCCGGTCATGTTCATGAAACGCAGGATCTGCACATCGCCACCGACCTCGAAATGATGGCGGTAGGGCTTGAGGTGTAGCGAATCGCGGATGGCCTTTTCCAGCCGCTCGGCATCACCCGGGTGGGCACGCAGCACCTGTTTGAGGTCCATCGAATGCTCATTGCCCAGGCACAGCAACAGCCGGCCTTCGACGGTCAGGCGCACACGGTTGCAGGTGGCGCAGAAGTTGTGGCTGTGCGGGGAGATGAAGCCGACACGGGTGCTCGACGCTTCCGCCAGGCGCCAGTAACGCGCCGGGCCCTGGGACGATTCGGTCGATTCGATGAGGGTGAACTGCTCGGCCAGACGCGCGCGCACTTCGTCGCTGGAGCAGAACGACTCGCCGCGCTCATGCTCGCTGATCACGCCCAGCGGCATTTCTTCGATGAAGGTGATGTCCAGTTCGCGGTCGATGGCAAAGCGCACCAGGTCGACCAGCTCATCGTCGTTGCGCCCCTTGAGCACCACGCAGTTGAGTTTGATGCGCTGAAAACCAGCGCGGCGGGCCGCGTCGATGCCGGCGATCACCTGGGCCAGGTCGCCGGTGCGGGTCAGTTGCTTGAAACGTTCTGCATCAAGGCTGTCGAGGCTGATGTTCAGGCGTGACAGGCCGGCGTCGAACAGCGGCTGGGCCAGGCGGGGGAGCTGCGAGCCGTTGCTGGTCATGCACAGTTCACGCAGGCCGGGCAGGGCGGCAATGCGCCCGCAGAGGTCGACGATGCCTTGGCGGACCAGCGGCTCGCCGCCAGTGAGGCGAATCTTGCGAGTGCCTAAGGCGACGAAGCGTTCGGCCACCTGGAACAGTTCCTCAAGGCTGAGAATCTGCTGGCGCGGCAGGAACTGCATGTCTTCAGCCATGCAGTAGACGCAACGGAAGTCGCAGCGGTCCGTGACCGACATCCGCAGGTAGTCGATTTTCCGGTTGAAGCCGTCGATCAGGGCCCGGCTGTTCTGTTCCACGTTCGCGCTCGGCAGGGGAGGAGTACTGGCTCCACGCTATAACCTGCGGTGTTCGCCGTCAAATTGCTTTGCCCGACTGCTTGATCAATCTCATCTATCACGGCTGCAGGGCCAGTACTCCAATGCCTTGATCGGATTGTCGCGTTTGCGTGATTACCCGCGAAGGGAACGGTGCCAACACCAACCCGTCATCGAAACGGCCTATCACCCCGTAAGACATTTCGATTGGACGGCCCCCTGTCTGCCTCCATAGGCTGAAAAACAAGCACCGGACGACACGATCCGCTGCACTTTTCGATGCCCGCGTGAGGATTGACCGCATGAGCCAGGACGAACATATCAGGGACTACAAGGGGCCGGCCGCCGGCTGGGGCGCGCTCAAGAGCGTGACCAAGAGCTGGCTGGGCAGTGACAACGCCTTCAAGAACCTGCGGGCCATGCTCAAGACCAACCAGAACGGCGGTTTCGACTGCCCCGGCTGCGCCTGGGGCGAGTCGCCGGAAAGCGACATGGTCAAGTTCTGCGAGAACGGCGCCAAGGCGGTCAACTGGGAGGCCACCGGCCGTTCGGTCGACCCCGCGTTTTTTGCCAGGTACAGCGTCAGCGCGCTGGCCGAGCAGACCGACTACTGGCTCGAATACCAGGGCCGTCTGACCCACCCGATGCGCTACGATGCGGGTACCGACCATTACGTCGAAACCTCCTGGGAAGAGGCCTTTACCCTGATCGCCCGGCACTTGCAGGCGCTTGATTCGCCCGATGAGGCTGAGTTCTACACCTCCGGCCGGGCCAGCAACGAAGCGGCATTCCTCTACCAGCTGTTCGTCCGCGCCTATGGCACCAACAATTTCCCTGACTGCTCGAACATGTGCCACGAGGCCAGTGGCGTGGGCATGTCGGAAACCCTCGGCGTAGGCAAGGGCACCGTGGTGTTCCACGACCTGGAACTGGCCGACGCGATCTTCGTCATCGGCCAGAACCCCGGCACCAATCACCCGCGCATGCTCGAGCCGCTGCGTGAAGCGGTCAAGCGCGGCGCCCAGGTGGTGTGCTTCAACCCGCTCAAAGAGCGTGGTCTGGAGCGCTTCCAGCACCCGCAGCACCCGTTCGAAATGCTCAGCAACGGCTCCGAGCCGACCAACACCGCCTACTTCCGCCCAGCCCTGGGCGGCGACATGGCGGCCATGCGCGGCATTGCCAAGTACCTGCTGCAGTGGGAGCGCGAAGCCCAGGCCAAGGGTGAACCAGCGGTATTCGACCATGACTTCATCGTCGCGCACACCAGCGGTGTGGACGCCTACCTGGCGGCAGTGGATGCCACCTCGTGGGACCATATCGTCGAGCAGTCCGGCCTGACCCTGGCCGAGATCGAGCTGGCCGCGCGCATGTACCGCAAGGCCGAGCGGGTGATCATGTGCTGGGCGATGGGCGTCACCCAGCACCGTCACTCGGTGCCGACCGTGCAGGAGATCGTCAACCTGCAACTGTTGCGCGGCAACGTCGGCAAGCCCGGGGCGGGCCTGTCGCCGGTGCGTGGCCACAGCAATGTGCAAGGCGACCGCACCATGGGTATCGACGAGAAACCCAGGGCGGCGTTGCTCGATGCTTTGGAAAAACGCTTCCAGTTCCGCGTACCTCGCGCCCATGGGCACAACGCGGTGCTGGCGATCCAGGCCATGGAGCAACAGCGTGCCAAGGTGTTCATCGCGCTGGGTGGCAACTTCGCCCAGGCGACGCCGGACACTCCCCGTACCCACGCGGCCCTGCGCAACTGCGCGCTGACGGTGCAGATCTCCACCAAGCTCAACCGTTCGCACCTGGTCACTGGCCGCGATGCGCTGATCCTGCCCTGCCTGGGGCGCACCGAGATCGACCTGCAGGCCGGCGGGCCGCAGGGCGTGACCGTGGAGGACACCTTCAGCATGGTGCATATCTCCCATGGCCAACTGCGCCCGCGTTCACCCCACATGCGGTCCGAACCCTGGATCATTGCCGGCATGGCCAAGGCCACGCTTGGCAACAAGCCCATCGATTGGGAATACGCCGTTGCCGACTATGGCCGTATTCGCAGCATGATTGCCGATGTCATTCCCGGCTTTGCCAACTTCAACGAACGCCTGCTGCAGCCAGGCGGTTTCCACTTGGGCAACAGTGCTGCCGAGCGCAGCTGGCGCACGGCGACCGGCAAGGCGCGCTTCAGTGCCACCCCGTTGCCAGAGCATCTGGTCAATGCCCAGGTGCTCGCCCGTGGCGACAAGCCTGACCTGATCCTGCAGACGATGCGCTCGCATGATCAGTACAACACCACGCTGTATGGGTTAGATGATCGTTATCGGGGCGTGTTTGGCCTGCGAGAAGTGGTGTTCGTCAGCGAAGCGGATATCCGCCGCCTGGGCTTCGAGCCGGGCGAGCACGTAGACCTGGTGTCACTGTGGGAGGACGGTGTGGAGCGCCGGGTATCGGGCTTCCGCCTGGTGCCCTACGACATTCCCGATGGGCAGGCAGCTGCCTACTACCCGGAAACAAACCCGCTGGTGCCGTTGGAAAGTTACGGCGAGGGCACCTATACGCCGACGTCCAAATTCGTGGCGATTCGGCTTGAGAAGGCCAAGGCGGGGAACCGGATCGAAGCGGTGGCGGCGCAGTGATGCGGCGCTAAGGCTGGCCGCGATCAGGGCCTGTGTACCGGGAAAGCCGTGGTGTATTTCATCTGTTCCATGGCAAAGCTGGACGTGATGTTGGAGAGCCCATCGGTGCTGGTAATCAGCTTTTTGTAGAACCGGTCGTAGGCGGCGATATCCCCCACCACCACCCGCAGCATGTAATCCCAGTCCCCAGACATGCGATAGAACTCCATCACCTCCTCGAAGCCTTTCACCGTCTCGGCAAACTGCTCCAGCCAGGCGCTGTCA
The DNA here is from genome assembly GCF_977070485.1 of Lelliottia jeotgali. NCBI lineage: Bacteria > Pseudomonadati > Pseudomonadota > Gammaproteobacteria > Enterobacterales > Enterobacteriaceae > Lelliottia > Lelliottia jeotgali. Next base: position 65,274 of record NZ_CDRVFO010000017.1, on the reverse strand, counting down.
TGGCGCTGGGTCTTGAGCTGGACGAACACCGTCAGGCCCAGGCCCAGGCGTTCGGGGTCGAGCAGGGCGACGCGGCCGAGGATGTAGCCATCCTCTTCCAGGCGTTTGACCCGCTTCCAGCAGGGGGTGGTGGACAGGTTGACGGCTTCGGCCAGGTCCTTGAGCGAGAGCGAGGCGTCGCGCTGAAGCAGGGTGAGGATGTGCTGGTCGAAGCTGTCCATGAGGATCCGCTGGCGGTCAGGAAAATATTCCCCAGATTACCCCAACGATAGAAAAAATTCCCGCAACCGCAGGCGTTGTGGCGGCAGGTGATTGTGCGATAGTTGCGCACTTACATCTGCCAATGGGCCCGACCATGTCCGACAAGCCGCGCAATTTCGCCACCCGTACCATCCACGCCGGTGAGCAGTTCAGTGTCGCCGACAACGCGATCTTCCCGCCTATCTACACCGCCAGCTCATATATCAAGCGCAGCCTCGATGACAACCCCGAGTACGCCTACAGCCGCGTCGGCAACCCGACCCGGCATGCCTATGAAAGCTGTGTCGCGGCGCTTGAAGAGGGTGTTGGCGCGGTGGCCTGTGCCTCCGGTGTAAACGCCACCGCCACGGTGCTGGAGCTGCTCCCCAAGGACGCTCATGTGGTGGTGATGAACGGTGTCTACGGCGGCACCTTCCGCATTCTTGAAGACTACCGCGCACGCACGTCGGGCCTTACCACCACCTATGTCGACCTCAACGATGTCGCGGCCGTAGCGGCGGCGATCAAACCCGAAACCCAGCTGATCTGGATCGAGTCGCCGACCAACCCGTTGCTGCACCTGGTCGACATCAAGGCGGTCTGCGACCTGGCACGGGCGCGTGGCATTCTCACCTGCATCGACAACACCTTCTGCTCGCCGTGGAACCAGCGGCCGATCACCCTCGGTGTGGACCTGGTGATGCATTCGGCCAGCAAATACATTGGTGGCCACTCCGACCTGACCGGCGGCGTGGTGGTGGCTGCCAATGACGCCTTGCTGGGGCGCCTGCGCAAGATCAGCATGGCCGTGGGGGCAATCCAGGGCCCGTTCGACTGTTACCTGGCCCTGCGTGGCCTGAAAACCCTCGACGTGCGCATGGAGCGCCAGTGTGCCAATGCCCTGCAGGTGGCACGCTTTCTGGAAAGCCATCCGCAGATCGAGCAGGTGTATTACCCGGGCCTGGAGAGCCACCCGCAGCACGCGCTGTGCAAACGCCAGATGCGCGCTGGCGGGGCGGTGGTGGCAATGAAGGTCAAGAACGGTGACCGGGCGGCGCTCAATCGCCTGGTGGAGGCATTGCAGATCTTTGTTCTGGCCGACTCGCTGGGCGGCGTGGAGAGCATGATCAACCACTCCTGGAGCATGTCGCACAACTCACTGAGCCCCGAGCAGAAGGGGGTGATGGGGATCAGTGAGAGCCTGTTGCGGCTGTCGATCGGGATCGAGGATTACCGGGACCTGATCGAAGACCTGGACGGGGCTTTGAACGCATCAGCTGCTGTGTAACGGCTGTTGGGCCTGTCGCCGGCAAGCGGGCTTGCCAGCGACAGGCCGATTGATTCAGCAAAAAGCCATCAGGATTTCGGCGGATGAATGATTCGCTCGATCTTGTCCTTGATCAGCAGGCGCTCCTTGCGCAGGCGGTTGACGGTATCGTCGTTGGTCCCATTGCCTTCGGCGGCCACCACCTCCTTGTCTTTGGCGTTGTATTCCTTGTGCAGGGCATGCAGCGTCTGGTCCTTGTCTATCAGTGCCTGGAATGCATCGGCGGTAACGTGCAAGTCAGCGAGCAGATCATGCGGAACTGGCATTTCTTCACCTCTGTCAGGGTTGTCAGTAAGGTCCTGACCTTTGAGGATAGCCGCCTTTGCGCGGGTAGGGGACTGGGGTAGGCTGTCGCTTCCCCCAACGCCTGGAACCTGTGCCATGCCTCACCTGAACCTGGAATACAGCGACAACTTGCGCGAGCTGAATGTCGAGGTACTGCTGCTGCGCCTGAACCACGCCCTGGTCGGCAGCGGCCAGTTTGCCGATGAGGCGGACATCAAAAGCCGCGCCCAGGCGTTCACCCATTACCGGGTGGGCACCGCGCCGGCCGAGCGGGCGTTTGCCCATGTGCGCCTGGCTATCCTCAGCGGGCGCCCGGCGGAGGTAAAGAAGCAATTGTCCGCCAGCTTGCTGGAGGTACTGCGTGAGGCCATACCGGAGCAGGCTGGCGTAGACCTGCAATTGTGCGTGGAAGTGCTGGATATCGACCGCGAGCCTTACGCCAAGCATCGCTTGCCAGGCTGACCGGTATCGCAAGCTTCCCGGCAGCCGGCGCAGATGTTCGTCAGGTTTCACCCGCAGGGCCCGCGCCGTATATACTGCGCGCCAATGTTTGTGGGAGAGCCTCGTGGCCATCGAAATACACTGGATCCGTGACGACCAGACCCTGGCCGAACTCTGCCAGAGGTGGCGCACATTGCCCTTTGTGGCGCTCGACACCGAATTCATGCGGGTCGACACCTTTTATCCGAAAGCCGGCCTGATCCAGATCGGTGACGGTGAGCGGGCTTTTCTCATCGACCCGTTGCTGATCGGCGACTGGCAGCCGCTGGGCGAACTGCTAGAGGATGCCGGCGTGGTCAAGGTGCTGCACGCCTGCAGCGAAGACCTCGAAGTGCTGCTGCGCCTGACCGGCAAGCTGCCGCAGCCGCTGTTCGACACGCAGTTGGCCGCGGGCTACCTGAACCTGGGCTTCTCCATGGGCTATTCGCGCCTGGTCCAGGAAGTGCTGGGCCTTGAGTTGCCCAAGGGTGAAACTCGCTCGGACTGGCTGCAGCGCCCGCTGTCGGACACCCAGGTCAGCTACGCCGCCGAAGATGCCGTGCACCTGGCTGAACTGTTTGCGGCCCTGCGCCCCCGGCTGTCCGACGACAAGTACGCGTGGGTGCTGGAAGACGGTGCCGAACTGGTGGCGGCCTTGCGCCGTGAGGTCGAGCCCGAGACCCTGTACCGCGATGTCAAGTTGGCCTGGAAGCTGGGCCGCCAGCAACTGGCGGTACTGCGTGAACTGTGCGCCTGGCGCGAGCGTGAAGCACGCAGCCGCGATGTGCCGCGCAACCGCATCCTCAAGGAACACTCGCTGTGGCCAATGGCCAAGAACCAGCCGGACAACCTGTCGGCCCTTGCCAAGATCGATGAAATGCACCCACGCACCATCCGCCAGGATGGCCCTTTCCTGATCGAGCTGATCAAGCGCGCTGCCAGCCTGCCGCCTGAGCAATGGCCGGCCACGTTGCCCGAACCGCTGCCGATCGAAGCGGCCGGCATCCTCAAGCGCTTGCGCGCCATCGGCCAGGCCGAAGGCGAGCGTTTGGGCATTGCCCCGGAGCTGATGTTGCGTAAAAAGGCCCTGGAAGCCTTGCTCAAGAGTGGCTACCCCAATGGCCCCTATCAACTGCCCGATTCGCTGCGCGGCTGGCGCCGTGAGCGGATGGGCCAGGCCCTGCTGGACGACCTGGCGGGCGCCGGAGAAACCCGATGAAACGTATCTGCTCGATCTACAAGAGCCCCCGCAAGAACGAAATGTACCTCTATATACTCAAGGCCGAGGGCCTGGAGCGCGTGCCCGAGGCGCTTCTGCCGTTCTTCGGCACGCCCGTGCATGCCTTCGACCTGGTGCTGAGCCCCGAGCGCAAGCTGGCCCGCGAGGACATCGTCAAGGTGCTGGACAACCTCGAAAACCAGGGTTACCACCTGCAGATGCCGCCGGCCGAGGACGAGTACATCGAGCATTTGCCGGAAGAACTTCTGCGCCGAAACGACCCGGTCTGACCCGGCCACGATCCCTTCACATTCTCAGGTGGCCCGTATGCCGGGCCGCCTTCGTTGTCTGCCAAGGTTGTCACTTTGATGCGCGTTCTGATCGCTGAGCAGGATCATGCCAATTTCGCCCGCCTGCTGGCTGAAGCGGCCCCGGACCTGGAGGTTCTGACCAGCGGCGATTCCGCCGAACTGGCCTTGCAGGCACCACAGTGCCCGGTCTGGCTGGGCCAGCCAGACCTGCTGGCAAGTCTGCTGCGCCAGGGCCACAAACCGGCCTGGATGCAATCGACCTGGGCCGGCATCACGCCCTTGCTGGCCGATGGCCTGCCGCGTGATTACCGCCTGACCCGTGCGGTCGGCATCTTTGGCCAGGTGATGGCCGAGTACATGCTCACCTATATGCTGGGGCACGAGCGCGAAGTGCTGTCTCGGCTGGTGAGCCAGGTGGAGCGCCGTTGGGACGACCGCCCGGGGCGCACGCTTGAAGGGCGCAAGGTGCTGATCGTGGGTACCGGCGATATCGGCCAACGCGTGGCCGAGTTCCTCTTGCCGTTTGGCGTGACCCTGTATGGCATCGCCAGCACGCCCCGCGAGCAGGCGCCGTTCGTCGAGGTCGCCGGGTTGGCTGATTTGCCAAGGATGGTCGGGCAGGCCGATTACGTGCTCAACCTGTTGCCGGATACACCGGCAACCCATGACCTTTATGACGCCGCGCTGTTCAAGTGCTTCCAGCCCAGTGCACTGTTCATCAATGCCGGGCGTGGGGTGGCGGTGGTCGATGCTGACCTGGTCGAGGCGCTGAAGCAGGGGGATCTGGCGGGCGCGGTGATCGATGTGTGCCGGCAGGAGCCGTTACCGCAGCGTCACCCGTTCTGGACGGCGTGGGGATTGTTGCTGACCGGGCACAGCTCGGCACCGACTTCGCCGGCGGCGATGGTACGGCTGTTTGTTGAGAACGTGCGGCAATACCAGGCAGGGCAAGGGTTGCGTGGCGAAGTGGATTTCGCGCGGGGCTATTGAGCTGCAGCCGGTCGGTACTGACAAGCGGTCTGGCATTGCCGAAGGCCAGGCTCTAGACTGGCGCCGCCATGGCGCCCAGCTACAACATTCAAGCTGCAAGCCACCAGAAAAAAGCCATACGCGCCGCAATTGCCTGGAGCTTCCAGCATGAAGCCTGGCGCAGGTCCAATGCAGGAAACCCGTGTGATGATCGCTGAAAGCGCGCCGTTCTGGCGGCGCAAGACCCTCGAACAACTCGACCCGCAAGAGTGGGAATCGCTGTGTGACGGCTGTGGCCTGTGCTGCCTGCAAAAGCTCGAGGACGAGGACGACAACAGCGTCTATTACACCCGTATTGCCTGCAAGCTGCTGGACATGAACACCTGCCAGTGCAGCGACTACCCCAACCGTTTCGCCCAGGTGCCTGATTGCATCCAGCTCACCCCTGGCAAGGCTGACCAGTTCAAGTGGCTGCCGAGCACCTGCGGGTATCGTCTGGTCAGCGAGGGCAAGGACCTGCCGGCTTGGCACCACTTGGTCTGCGGCGACCGCAGCCAGGTGCATGAACAGCGCATTTCCCAGTCGGGGCGTATGCTCAGGGAGCAGGATGTGGACGAAGACGACTGGGAAGACCACCTGATTTTTCGCGCCAGCTGAGCGGCATCCTCCGTCGCCTCTGGGAAACAAGGAGTTTCTGTATGCGTTGCCAGCTGTTGCTCCTGCTGGGCCTTGTGGCCAGCTCGCCTGTCTGGGCGAAGAAGGTCGACCTCGACTACCAGGTGCGGCTGTTGCCTGCCAATGGCCAGGCCGAAGTCCGCCTGACCCTGGCAGACGGCAATGCGGTGCGTAGCCTCGACTTTGACCTGGGCAAGCAGGGCGCTTATAGCGGTTTCCAGGCTGACGGCCAGTGGCAGGTGCAGGGGGAGCGCGGCGTGTGGCACCCGGCGGCGGGCAAGACCAGCCTCAGCTACCGGGTCAAGCTGGACGAGAAAGTACGCAGCGGCGCCTATTCCTCGCGCATTACCCCTCACTGGGCTTTGTTCCTGGGTGACCAGCTGGTGCCACCGGCACGCCTTGACCAGCAAGACGGCACCGAACTGGTGGCGCGCTTGTCGGTCGACCTGCCTGAGGGGTGGAAAAGCATCGAAACCTCCTGGCCGCGCATCGGCAAGGACAAATTCCGTATCGACAATGTATCGCGCCTGTTCGATCGCCCGACTGGCTGGATGCTGGCCGGCGACCTTGGCAGCCGACGTGCGCGTCTGGGCGAGACCGAGGTGACGGTGGCGGCCCCGGTGGGGCAGGGCATGCGCCGCATGGACAATCTCACCCTGCTGACCTTCGTCTGGCCACACCTGCAGGCGGTATTCCCACGCGACCCGGCAAAGCTGCTGTTGGTGGGGGCACGTGATGGCATGTGGCGCGGAGCAATGGCAGCGCGGGGGTCGATGTACCTGCACAGCGCCCGGCCCATGGTCAGCGAGAGCGGTAACAGCCCTTTGCTGCGTGAACTGGTGCAGCTGTTTGCGCAGGTTCAAGTGAGTGCTGACAGCGACTGGCTTGGCCAGAGCCTCACCGATTATTACGCCAATGAGTTGCTGCGCCGGGCAGGGGGTGTGAGCGATGACCGCTACCAGGTGTGGCAGGCGCGTTTGCAGAAGCAGGGTGCCAAGGTCACCCAGCTGCGCGGCGAGCGGGCAAGCCCGGCCCAGGTTGCCCGTGGTGTTTTGCTGCTGCAGGCGCTGGACAAGGAGATCCGCATCCACACCCAGGCCAAGCGCTCGCTGGATGATGTGACCCAGGCGCTGATGCGCGTGCCGACGGTGAGCACCGAGGAGTTCGTGCAGATCAGTGAGAATGTGCTGGGGCGACGATCCGAGGTCTTGCAGAGCAAGGCGTTGCGTTAGCTTGCAGGCTGGCCCTGCTGGCGACAGGGCCATTAAAAACAACTGATCAACTACCCGTGAGCGGGTCTTTCCCCGTTACCGTCACCCCACGCGTCGCCGCCTCGGCACTGCGTTTGAGCGCCTCCAGCTCCGTCGCACTGCGTTCGATATCCGAGCGCAAACGGTGATATTCCTGTCGATGCTTCTGCCACCAGGCCTTGGTCGAGCAATGGCCACTGACTCCGCGAGCTACCGCAAGGCCACCGACCACCATCTGCAGCAGCCCGACCAGCCCGCCGTGGCGCATACCCTTGGTGAACATCAGCGCACCACCGGCCAGTGAACCGACCCGCTCCAGGCCCTGTACGTTGTGGTCCTGTGACGCCGTAGTGGAATGAATATCGAGCATGGCAAGCCCTCCATCTGAAGTGTAAGCAGCTGACCAGATGCTTGCTGCACACGTTCAGTCGGTTTGCCAAGTGGTCGCAATTGCCAATGTCGGGAGGGCGTTGCGCGTTGCCCGGCTACTTGAACTTGGGCCCCGAGCGGGTATTGAGCCCCTTGGCCAAACGGTCGTACAACACCACATTCACCGTCGCGGCGAGGTTCATGCAGCCTTCGGTAGGGATGTAGATGGTTTCTTCACACCACGCGCGCACGTTTGCATCAAGGCTGCCGTCTTCCGGCCCGAAGATGTAGATGGCGCGATCAGGGTGGGTGTATTCAGGCAGGGGCCGTGCACCTTCCACCAGTTCCACTGCAACGGGTGTGCAACCCAGCGGGATGATGCGCTGCAGGTCGTCGATGCCGATCAGCGGAATATCGTAGTGCACCCGCTTGGTGTCAGTGACGAAGTCGCGGGCGCGCTCGTAGCGCTTGCCGGTGTAGAACACCGAGTTGACGCCGTAGCAACCCGCTGCGCGCATCACCGAACCTACGTTCTCTGCAGATTTTGGGTTGAACAGGCCGATGCAACTGTACCGTTTGTTTGCCACGTGCCGGGGCCCTTCGCAAAAAAAGCGCGATTATACGGGCTCGCCGGCAGCAGCGGGGGCTGTGTCGACAGTCAGTCTTTCTTCAGCAAGCCAGCCAGCCCGGCGAACGGGTTGTGCGTGGCCTTGGCAATGTTCGGGGTGCTGGTGGAGCCTTCGCTGAAGTACTGCTGGTCGGTATAGCGCGAGTGCTCGTTGTCGTGGCAGTACAGGCACAGCAGCTCCCAGTTGGAGCCGTCCTGGGGGTTGTTGTCGTGGTTGTGGTCACGGTGATGCACGGTCAGCTCGCTCAGGCGCTTGCCGGCGAATTCACGGGCGCAACGGCCGCACACGTGCGGGTACATTCTCAGGGCTTTGTCGCGGTAGCCCATCTCTTTGTCGCGCTTGGCGTCGGCGAGGATGCGGTCGAGGCGGGCGGTGGCGGCGGACGTGGATGCCGAACTCATGGTGTTTCCTTTGTTCTGATCAGGCAGGTAACGGTTATGCCAACGAGTCTAGCGCGCTTGCAGGGCAAGCGGACAGGCGAAAACGTGTATTAAGGCGTAGCCTGTAGGAATGTTCAGACAGGAGGTTGCTGATGTTTCATGCGATCCTCGCCGCGCTGCTGTTAGCCGGCCTGCCCTTGGCGCATGCCGCCGGCACGCCGCCGCGTATCACTACACCGGTGCCCGGGGCACCTGGCACGGCAACGCCCACGCCGTACCCTCAGATTACCCCGAGCACTGTACCCAACGCCTACGACAGCCAGCCCGGCGCGCCGCTGCTGCCGCCCATGCCGGTGCCCGGGCCGCCGAAGGATCAGCCATTGCCTGGATTGCGTACGGAACCGGTCAAGCCGCCGGCGAATGACGACTAAAGCGCCAGGCGCTGGCCGTCCTGCATTCGCAGGCGTTTCGACAAGGCTACGGCCAGTGCGCGGATGATCCGCGCGGCGATGCGTGGGGCTTCGTTGAGCATCTTTTCCAACGAATCCTTGCCCAAGGTCAGCAGTAGGCAGTCGCTGGCGGCCATGCAGCTGGCCGAGCGGCGCTCGCCGTCGAGCACGGCCATTTCGCCGAAGGCGCGGCCGCTGCGCAGCGTGGCGATTTCTACCTGGGCGCCGTGGGCGTCGGTCTTGCGCACTGAAACCACACCCTGGTGCAGGATGCACATGAAGGTGCCGGCGTCGCCTTCGTTGAAGATGGTTTCGCCTTCGACCAGGGTGGCGAGGCTGAAGTAGCCTGCGGCGGTATGGAAGTCACCGGGCTGCAAGGTATCGAACAGGTCGCAGTCCATGAGCATGTCGCGGATTTCGGCGCTGAGATGGGTCTGGTCGGGCATGTGTCGTTCTTCTTGGCGGGTGTTGTCCGAAAGTTTTTGGGCGGCCCCGATCGTCGGCTTGCCGGCAATCAGGGCTATTGGCCCTGCCAACCTATGACAACGAAAAGCGCGTTTTACACCACGCCCAGCTCATTGAAGACGAACGCATATTCAAGTGCCACGTCTCGCAACCCCTGGTAGCGGCCACTCATACCGCCGTGCCCGGCCCCCATCTCGGTCTTGAGCAGTAGCAGGTTGCTGTCGGTCTTGCGCGTACGCAGTCGCGCCACCCACTTGGCGGCCTCCCAGTACTGCACGCGGCTGTCGTTGTAGCCAGCGACCACCAGCATGGCCGGGTAGGCCTGGGCGCTGACGTTTTCGTAGGGGGCGTAGGCCTTGATCCGCTCATACACCTGCGGCTCTTGCGGGTTGCCCCATTCGTCGTACTCGGTGACGGTCAATGGCAGCTCGGGGTCGAGCATGGTGTTGAGCACATCGACGAACGGCACTTCGGCGATGGCGCAGCGGAACAGATCCGGGCGCAGGTTGAGCACTGCGCCCATCAGCAGGCCTCCGGCGCTGCCGCCACTGATGGCCAAGCGGTCGGAGGCTGTCACGCCTTGGGCGATCAGGTGCTCGGCGCAGGCGATGAAGTCGCTGAAGCTGTTGTGCTTGTGCTCCTGCTTGCCGGCGCGGTACCAGGCTTCCCCCAGCTCGCCGCCACCGCGCACATGGGCGATGGCAAAGGCCACACCGCGTTGTAGCAGGCTCAGGCGGGCGTGCGAGAACCACGGGTCGAGGCTCTCGCCGTAGGCACCGTAACCGTACAGGTAGAGGGGGACCGTCTTGCCCTGGTCTTGTTTGCGGCGCACCAGGCTGATCGGTACCTGGGTGCCGTCGGTGGCGGTGGCCCACAGGCGTTCGCTGACGTAGTCGTCGGCATCGAACTCGCCCAGCACCGGAGTTTGCTTGAGCACTGTCTGCGCGCCCGTAGCCAGGTCCAGCTGACGCACCTGGGCCGGGCGGTTGAGTGCCTCGTAGCGCAGGCGGATGCGCGTGCTGGCGAATTCCAGGCTGTCCTGCACGTACAGGCTATAGGCCGCGTCAGGCAACTCGACGCGGTAGGCCGGCGTGCCTTGCGGGCGCACTTCGATGATCGGCAAGCCGCCTTCACGCAGGCTCAAGGTGAGGGCGCTGGCGTTGAGGCTCAGGCCTTCGAGCATGATGTCGTCGCGGTGCGGCACCAGCACCTGCCATTGCTCGCGGGTGGGCACCTGGTCTGCCGCTGCCTGGTACAGGGCGAAATTGATGCCGTCCTGGTTGCTGCGGATGAACCAGCGCCACTGGCCATCGAGCTGGCCGTGGTCGGGGAAATACTCGTGGCCCTCGGCGCGCGGTGCCAGGCAGGTGAATGCCTCTTTTGGCGTTTCAGCGTCCAGCACCCAGGCTTCGCTGGTGGTCTTGCTGTTGAGCAGCAGGACCAGCTGGCGCTCGGAGCTGGCGCGGTAGCAATGCAGGAAAAAACGCCCGTCCGGCTCTTCGAAAACGGCCTGCGCGCCGGTTTCGCCCAACGTGTGACGGCGCAGCCGCCACGGGCGGTGGGTATCGTCCAGTTCGGCAAAGAACAGCGTCTGGCTGTCGTTGGCCCAGGTCAGGCTGCCGTCGCAGTCGTCGAAGGGCAGGGCGGTCAGGTTGCCGCTGGCCAGGTCCTTGACGTACAGGGTGTAGACCTCGTCGCCGCTGGTGTCGAGGCTGTAGGCCAGCAGGCGGTGATCGGGGCTGACGCTGAAGCCGCCAAGGGCCAGAAAGCCGCCGTTCGCCAGGGCGTTGGGGTCGAGCAGCAGCTGTTCCTGGCTTTCGTCCACCGTGTTGGCGTCATCCGCAGGCCGTGGGCAGCGATAGTGGCGCGGGTACTCATCGCCTGCCGTGGTGCGTGTGTAATACAGGTACGGGCCCCAGGGGGAGGGCAGCGACAGGTCGGTTTCTAGGATACGGCCCTTGATCTCTTCGAACAGCTGTTCACGCAGGGGCGCCTGGTCGGCCAGGCAGGCTTGCTGATAGGCGTTTTCGGCCTGCAGGTACTCGAGCACCTCAGGGGTGTCGCGCTGTTGCAACCAGGCGTAAGGGTCGGTGGCCTGGTCTTGGCGGGCGATGGGGGGCTGGAGCGCGTTGGGCATCGGGGATCTCTTGGCTGGGGGGCGCCTGCGCCCGGAAAAGTGTTTATCATAGGCAACTCTTTGCCTGGCTTGCACGATCACCATGACCGAGAACGACTATACCCTCGCCTGGGGCCTTTACGCTGTTGCTGCCCTGGGTTGTCTCTGGGTGGGCTTCAAACTCACTGGCTGGATGTGGCGCTGGCTGCGTGAGCCGCTGCGGGTGATCCTCGCGGTCCTGTTGTTGACGCCGACCGTCGTCGACCCGGGCAAGGATGCCATGGCCCCGGCCATCGCCATCACTGCACTGGACGTTGCCTTCAAGGTGGGCAACAACGCCTGGCGCGCGGTATCGGACTTTGCCATGTACGGCCTGATCGCCTTTGGCCTGTACTTGGCCTTCGTGCTGCTGCGCTGGCCGCTGGAAAAGCGTGCCCGCGAGCGTCGCGAGCAGCAGGAGGCCGCCGCCAAACGCCTGGCTGCCGAGGACGACCAAGTGAGCGTCGGGGCGCCGCTGGCCGCCGAACGCGGTGACCGTTACCGCAATGACCCGCCGCCTGCCGCACCTTCTGGTGGCCGGGTCGAGCCACGTCTGTAAGCGGAGGCATCACCATGTGCGAACTGCTGGGCATGAGCGCCAACGTCCCCACCGACATCGTCTTCAGCTTCACCGGCCTGATGCAGCGCGGCGGCCGTACCGGCCCGCACCGTGACGGCTGGGGCATCGGTTTCTACGAAGGCCGCGGCCTGCGGCTGTTTCAGGACCCGGCAGCGAGCAGCGAGTCGGAAGTCGCCAACCTGGTGCAGCGTTATCCGATCAAGAGCGAAGTGGTCATTGGCCACATCCGCCAGGCCAATGTCGGCCAGGTGTGCCTGTCCAATACGCACCCGTTCGTGCGCGAAATGTGGGGCCGTAACTGGTGCTTCGCCCACAACGGCCAGCTGGGTGCGTTCAAGGGTGAGGCGACCTTTTACCGGCCGGTGGGCGACACCGACAGCGAAGCAGCCTTTTGCGACTTGCTCAACCGTATTCGCGCGGCTTTCCCTGAGCCGGTCGCAGTGGAACAGCTGCTGCCGGTGCTGGTCGAAGCCTGTGCCGAGTATCGCGGCAAGGGCGTGTTCAACTGCCTGCTCAGCAATGGTGACTGGCTGTTCTGCTTCTGTTCGACCAAGCTGGTACACATTACCCGTCGCGCCCCCTTTGGCGCGGCGCGTTTGAAGGATGTCGACCTGATCGTCGACTTTCACACCCAAACCACCCCCAATGACGTGGTCACGGTGATTGCCACCGAGGCCTTGACCGAGAACGAGACCTGGCGGCGCTACGAACCCGGCCAATGGGGCCTGTGGCGGCACGGAGAGTGCGTTTCGCAAGGCCAGAGCTAAGGACGCTGCATGTTCAGAAGTTACCTGCGGTTGCTGCTGTTCACCTTCGGCCTGCTGGCCGGTATCCAGGTGCCTGGGCTGGTCAAGGACTACAGCCAGCGGGTCGAGGCGCACCTGTTCGAATCGCGCCAGGCACTCGATGGCTTCAAACAGACCGCCGAACGCTTCTTCAAGGGCGATTTGCAGGCGCTGGTGCGGCATTACCGCAGCAGTGACGATGTGGTGTTCAACAGCGATGCCAACAGCATAGAAAGCCTGCTGATCCGCAACCAGGTGCTCGAGAACGAGTGGCAGGCGCTGCAAGGCTCGTGGGTCAGCCGCACCTGGCACGTGCTGGTGCAGCCCGATCCGCAAATGCGTGAAGAGACGCTCAAGGGGTACAACTATCAGATTCTGCTGGTGCCGGAGGCGATTGGCTGGGGCGTCGGTGCAGGGTTTGTGCTGGCGTTTGTCGTCGAAAGCCTGTTGCTGGGAATTGCCTGGGTCATTCTCGGTGGGCGGCGCAAGGCGGTGAAAGAGAGCTGGCGTTGATCCCTTCTGGGTCAGGTCCGGCCCTATCGCCGGCAAGCCGGCTCCCACAAATAATTCACTGTCCGTGAGAACTGTGAGGGCCGGTAAGACACTAGCGTTTGTCAAACCAACACAATCCGCTGCCCACCCACATCCTGCGCATAGCGCTCCAGTACCTGCCGGCACACCCCGACCACCTCATCCACCAGCGCCACCCCGGTCTGCCAGGCCACCACCAGTTCCAGGCTCGGCGGCGGCTGCAAGCCTTCGAGCAGCACCAGTTCGCCCCGGCTCAGTTCGGCGTCCACCAGCGCGGGCGGCAGCGCACCAATGCCGAAGCCATCGCGCAACAGCCGTGTGATCGCCGCCACCGAGTTCACGCAGTTGAGCCGCGGGGTTTCGGCCCCTGCGGCTTGCAACAGGCTGAGCACTTCCTGGTGCGGCCGTGAGTTCTTCGAGAACGTGACGATCCGCTCACGCCCAAGCTCGGCCAGCGAGGCGTAGTCGCGGTGTTGGGCTGAGCCGGCCGCCACCACCCAGCCCATCGGGTAGCGCGCCAGGTCCAGGCTGCGGATCGACTGCTCGCGCAGCAGGTCGGTTTGCAGGATCACGTCGAGAAAGCCTTTTTGCAGCTGTTCGCGCAAGTTCAATGCAGTATCAGCCACCAGCTCGATTTCCACCTGCGGGTAGCGTTCGCTCAACTCGGCCACCAGCGCGCTCATCCAGGTGTGGATCACGGTGTCCATCACGCCAAGCCGGATGCGCCCGACCTTGGCCCGGTCGCTGTCCAGCGACTGTTTCATGGCCTTGGCGGTGTCGAGCATGCGCTCGGCATACTCCAGCACCTTGCTGCCCTCCGGGGTCAGGCTGACGCCGCGTGAATCGCGCAGCAGCAGCTTGACGCCCAGGTCGGCTTCCAGTGCCGCAATGCGGCTGGAGACCGACGCCTGGGTGGTGAAAAGTTTCTCGGCGGTGAGGCGGAAGCTCTTGAGCCGGGCGACCCAGACGAAAGTTTCGAGGAAGCGTAGGTTCATGATCAGTTTTTCTTGTTCCAGACCGGCGGTTTTTCTCGTTGGACTCGGGCGCTGCGGGCTCTGAACATGACGCACAGGCCGCGACGCCAGACGTCGCCCATAAAACAATACCAACAAGCCGAGGCAAGCATGAACCCAAGCGGCGTGCAGCAACAGGTGCAATCCCCACCTTCGACCGGGCCGTTCGCCTGGTACCGCGACATCGACTCCCAGCAACGGCGCACGTTCTGGAGCTGCAAGATCGGCTATGGCCTGGATGGCATGGACACCCAAATGCTCAGCTTCGTCATCCCTACGCTGATCATGCTGTGGGGCATCACCACGACCGAAGCCGGGCTGATCCACACCAGCACCCTGATTGCCTCGGCCATCGGCGGCTGGGTCGCTGGCATCCTCTCCGACCGCATCGGCCGCGTGCGCACCTTGCAACTGACGGTGCTGTGGTTCGCCTTCTTCACCTTCCTCTGCGGCTTCGCCCAGAACTACGAGCAACTGCTGATCGCCCGGACCCTGATGGGCTTCGGCTTTGGCGGCGAGTGGACCGCCGGCGCGGTGCTGATCGGTGAGGTGATCCGCGCCCAGGACCGTGGCAAGGCGGTGGGCATGGTGCAGTCCGGCTGGGCCATCGGCTGGGGCCTGACGGCGATCCTTTATGCGCTGCTGTTCTCCTGGCTACCGGCGGAGCAGGCGTGGCGCGCGCTGTTCCTGCTGGGGCTGGTACCGGCCATTTTCGTGATTTTCGTCCGGCGCCTGGTCAAAGACCCTGAGGTGTATCGCCAGGCCAAGGCAGTGGAGAGCGCCGAGGCGCCCTCGCAGTTCTACGAGATCTTCGCCCCCGGCATGCTCTGGACCACAATACGTGCGTCGCTGCTGACCACCGGTGCGCTGGGGGGCTACTACGCCATCACCTCGTGGCTGCCGACCTTCCTCAAGAACGAGCGCGGCTTGAGCGTGCTGGGTACCGGTGGCTACCTGGCCATGGTGATCGTCGGCTCCTACATCGGCTACGTCGTCAGCGCTTACCTGTCTGACATTCTGGGGCGCAAGAAGAACTTCATCCTGTTCGCCGTGGGCTCGTTCATCATCGTGCTGCTGTACACCCAGATGCCGGTTAGCGATGGCGTGATGCTGTGGCTGGGTTTCCCGCTGGGCTTTTTTGCCTCGGGCATCTTCAGCGGCATGGGGGCCTTCCTCACCGAGCTGTTCCCCACCCGTATCCGTGGCTCGGGGCAGGGGTTCTGCTACAACATCGGCAAGGTCATCGCCGCGATGTTCCCCTTGCTGATCGGCCTGCTTGGCCAGAAGGTGCCGCTGGGGCTGGGCATTGGCGGGTTCGCCGCGGTGTCGTACGGTGTGGTGATTCTGGCGGCCTTGAGCCTGCCGGAAACCCGCGGCAAACACCTCCAGGCGCGTTAAGGTAGGCACATGAACATCGACACGGGAGCACGCCAGGTGAAACGCCTGCTACTCAATTGCGATATGGGTGAAAGCTTCGGCAGCTGGCGCATGGGCCTGGACGCCGAGGTAATGCCCTACATCGACTGCGCCAACATCGCCTGCGGCTACCATGCCGGCGACCCCGGCACCATGCGCCGTACCGTGGCCCTGGCCCTGCAGCATGGCGTGACCATCGGCGCCCACCCGGCGTACCCGGACCTGGTCGGCTTCGGTCGCCGCTCCATGGCCTGCAGTGCCGAGGAAATTCGCGATCTGCTGCACTACCAGATCGGCGCTCTTGACGGTATCTGCAAGGTCCAGGGTGGCCGGGTGGCCTACATCAAGCCCCACGGCGCGCTGTACAACGACATGATGGCCGACCCGCTCAAGCTGCGAGCCGTGCTCGAAGCCGTGGCGGCGTATGACGCTGGCTTGCCCTTGATGCTCATGGCCACTGCCGACGACAGCGCAGCACAAGCCTTGGGTGACGAGGTTGGCGTGCCGTTGTGGTTTGAAGCGTTCGCCGACCGCGCCTATACCGCCAGCGGCCATTTGCTGTCGCGGCGCCTGCCGGGTGCGGTTCATCACGATTCGGCCGTGGTGGTCGAGCAGGCCTTGCGCCTGGCCCGTGGTGAAACGCTGGTGGCCGACGATGGCAGTGCCTTGCGCCTGCACGCCAGTACCCTGTGCGTGCACGGTGACAATGACAGCTCGGTGGCGGCGGTGCGGCAGATCCGCCAGGCCCTCGATGCGCTGGGGCCGGCATGAAGCTGCGTATCGAAGTGGTTGCGATCGACAGCCTGATGGTGCGCCTGTTCGACCGGATCGACGAGGCCAACATGCCGTGGCTGCTCGCCGCGAGCCACCGTTTGAGTGCCGCCTTCGGTGAGCACCTGGTGGACCTGGTACCGTCCTACACCACGCTGATGGTGCAGTTCGATATGCCGCCAGGGCAGGCGAGGGCGTTGATCGACCAGGCGCTGGAGGGGCTGCAGCCAGACGCGGGCGCCAGCGGTCGCCGGCACGAGATTGCCGTGTGGTACGACGCCAGTGTCGGCCCTGAGCTGCCGCTGCTGGCCGAGCGCAGCGGCTTGAGCGAGCAAGAGGTGATCCGCCTGCACAGTGAGCGTGAGTACCCGGTGTTCGCCCTTGGCTTCGCTCCGGGGTTCGGTTTCATGGGGCTGGTGGACGAACGCCTGGCATCCCCGCGGCTGAGCACTCCGCGCAAGCGCGTGGCGGCCGGCAGTGTCGGCATTGCCGAGCGCCAGACTGCGGCCTATCCCGCCGTGTCGCCTGGCGGCTGGAACCTCATAGGGCGCACTCCGGTTCGCCTGTTCGACCGCGAGCGTGAAGGCTACAGCCTGCTGCAGCCGGGCGATCGGGTGCGCTTCGTGGCGGTGTCCCATGCCGAGTTCCGGGCATTGGGTGGTGACGACAGCCCGTTGGAGGCACAGGCATGACGCAATTGAAGATCGAAGCCAGCACCGCCTTGTGCCAGTTGCAGGATGCCGGGCGCTTTGGTGTGCGGCACCTGGGGGTGACCCAGGGCGGTGCGCTGGATTGGGTGGCGATGTATTGGGCCAACTGGCTGCTGGGCAACCCGTTGGGCGCGCCGGTGGTCGAGGTGGCGCTGGGCGGCTTCACGGTAGTGGCTGAGCAGGATTGCGTACTCGCCCTGGCCGGTGCCGACCTGGATGCTCGTGTCGATGACCAGCCGCTGGCCCCCTGGCGCAGCTTTGCCTTGGCCAAGGGCCAGCGGCTGACCTTGAAGCAACCGAAGCAGGGCGTACGTGCTTATCTTGCGGCGCCGGGCGGGTTTCAAGGTGAAGCCGTGCTGGGGAGCTGCGCTACTGTTGTGCGTGAAGAGCTGGGCGGTATCGATGGGCGAGGGGCCGCGCTGGGCAAAGGGCAATTGTTGGCGTTTGCCGGCACGCAGCCGGCCCTGCGCGAAGTGCCAGAGGTGCTGCGGCCCTGTTATCGGCAAAAGCCCGTGCTCGATCTGGCCATGGGCGCGCAGATCGGTGATTTCAGCGGTATGAGCCTGTTCGAGGCGTTCAACCGTGACTGGACGCTGGACAGCCGTGGCGACCGCATGGGCATTCGTTTGCTCGGGCCGCAGCTTGTTTATCAGGGCGCGCCGATGATTTCGGAGGGTATTGCGTTAGGGGCGGTACAGGTGCCCCCGGACGGGCAGCCGATCGTGCTGCTCAATGACCGGCAGACCATCGGTGGCTATCCGCGGCTGGGGGCGTTGACGCCGTTGGCGTTGGCGCAGCTGGCCCAGTGCATGCCGGGGGCGGCGGTGCGGTTCAGGGCGGTGGTGCAGGAAGAGGCTTGGCGGGAGCAGCAGGCTTGCCTTAACGGTTGGCGGTGACGCTACCGGCCCTATCGCCGGCAAGCCGGCTCCCGCAGGTACCCCACAAGGCTCAAATGCTGAGGTGTATCTGAGGGGCTTGCCGGCGATAGGGCCGGAACAGGCCAAACTACTTGGACAGATACCGCATCCCATCCTCCAACCCTTGCAAGGTCAGCGGATACATCTTGTCCTCGATCAGGTCACGCACCAGGTGTGTCGATGCCGTGTAATCCCAGGCCTGTTTCGGATACGGATTGATCCAGATGATCTTCTTGAATTTCTCCATGAAGCGCTGCATCCACACATACCCGGCCTCTTCGTTCCAGTGCTCCACACTGCCACCGGGCTGGGTGATCTCGTAGGGCGCCATGGCCGCGTCACCGACAAACACCACCTTGTAGTCATCGCCGTATTTGTGCAGCAGGTCGAAGGTGGAGAAGCGCTCCGAAGTACGCCGCAGGTTGTTCTTCCACACCGATTCATAAACGAAGTTGTGGAAGTAGTAGTACTCCAGGTGCTTGAACTCGGTCTTGCAGGCCGAGAACAGCTCTTCGCAGACTTTGACATGGGCATCCATCGAGCCGCCGATGTCGAACAGCAACAGCAGCTTGACCGTGTTGCGCCGTTCGGGGCGCATCTGGATGTTCAGCAGCCCGGCGTCACGTGCGGTATGGTCAATGGTGCCGTCGATGTCCAGCTCTTCGGCGGCGCCTTCGCGGGCGAACTTGCGCAGCCGGCGTAGTGCCAGCTTGATGTTGCGCGTGCCCAGCTCGACCTGATCGTCGAGGTTCTTGTACTCGCGCTGGTCCCAGACCTTTACCGCCTTGCCCTGACGTTTGCCGGCGTCGCCCACGCGGATGCCTTCAGGGTTGAAACCGCCAGAGCCGAATGGGCTGGTACCGCCGGTGCCGATCCACTTGTTGCCACCGGCGTGGCGTTCTTTTTGCTCTTCCAGGCGTTTCTTGAACTCCTCGATCAGTCTGTCCAGGCCGCCGAGTGACTGGATCTGTGCACGTTCCTCATCCGTCAGCGAGCGCTCGAACTCCTTGCGCAGCCAGTCTTCGGGGATCAGCGCTTCGATGTGCCGGTCGAGGTTTTCCAGGCCTTTGAAGTAGGCCGAGAAAGCCCGGTCGAACTTGTCGAAATGGCGCTCGTCCTTCACCAGGATGGCCCGTGCCAGGTAGTAGAACTCGTCCATGTCGGCGAACACCACGCGCTGTTGCAGGGCGTTGAGCAGGTCGAGCAGTTCGCGCACCGACACCGGCACCTTGGCCGCACGCATTTCGTTGAACAGGTTGAGCAGCATGGCCGGCTCCTGTCAGCGGTTGCCGCGCCGGCTCATGAAGGCCAGGCGTTCGAGCAGTTGAACGTCCTGCTCATTCTTCACCAGGGCGCCGGCCAGCGGCGGAATGGCCTTGGTCGGGTCGCGTTCGCGCAATACCGCTTCGCCGATGTTGTCGGCCATCAACAGCTTGAGCCAGTCGACCAGCTCGCTGGTGGAGGGCTTTTTCTTCAGGCCCGGCACCTTGCGCACGTCGAAGAACACGTCAAGCGCTTCGCTGACCAGCGATTGCTTGATGTTGGGGTAGTGCACATCGACGATCTGCTGCAGGGTGTCGCGGTCCGGGAAGGCGATGTAGTGGAAGAAGCAGCGGCGCAGGAACGCGTCGGGCAGTTCTTTTTCATTGTTCGAGGTAATGATGATGATCGGGCGTTGCTTGGCCTTGATGGTCTCGTCGATTTCGTAGACGTAGAACTCCATCTTGTCGAGTTCCTGCAACAGGTCGTTGGGGAACTCGATATCGGCCTTGTCGATCTCGTCGATCAGCAGTATCACCCGCTCCTCGGCCTCGAAGGCTTCCCAGAGCTTGCCCTTCTTCAGGTAGTTGCGCACATCGTGGACTTTTTCAGTGCCCAGCTGGGAGTCGCGCAGGCGGCTGACCGCGTCGTACTCGTAAAGGCCCTGGTGGGCCTTGGTGGTGGATTTGATGTGCCAGGTGATCAGGCGGGCGCCGAAGGAGGCGGCCAGCTGTTCGGCAAGCATGGTCTTGCCGGTGCCTGGCTCACCCTTGACCAGCAGTGGGCGTTCGAGGGTGATGGCCGCGTTGACCGCCAGTTTCAGGTCGTCTGTGGCTACGTAGTCGCGGGTGCCTTCGAACTTCATCGGGAGTGTCCTCTGCGGGGGCCAGTACAGGTACGGCATGTCGTCATTTGTTGTCAGCGACTATACCCCGGCCCCAGGCGGCTGCAAACGCAGACCGGGTATTCAGTCCCTGAATGGCTCGTCACGCCTATTCAGTCGGAATCAGGCGCAGGCTGCTCATAGCGTGCATTGAACGCCTGGACAAACCCGTTGCGCAAAATTTGCAAAAACGCCTCGAAGGCGCTGATGTTCTGTTGGTGCACGCTGCCGCTGAGTTCCACGCGGGTGGCGAACTGGTTTTTCGGCTGGTTCTTCAGCACCGTTTCGCTGGCCCCGACCAGCGCTTCCCACACCGAGCGGAAAAAGCCCTTGTTCTTGTCCTCTATGTCCTGCTGCCAATTGAACACGTCAACGTCGCGCAGCAACGGCTTGATGTAGCCATTGAGCCGGCCGTTTTCCGCCTGGGCCTCGATCACCACATCGCCGTGCCCGGCATTGAAGTCGAACTTGCCATAGGCACTGGCGAAGTCGTTCAGCCTGCGCAGCTCCATGCCGGTTGCGCGCAGCCGGAATTCGAAATCATCGAAGTCGCTGAACGGGTCGAAGGTCGCGCGGCTCTCCACCCTGGCGTCGCCCAACAGCAGGGCCTTGGCTTCAAAACTGGCGTCGCGCCGGCCTTTTTCGTCACGTACGTTGGTCAGGTTGCGGATATTGGCGTCGAGCCGGGTGGCCTTGAGGTCGACCGGCGGCTTGGAGTTGAAGTTGTGAAAGGTCAGCGTGCCGTCATTGATGCGCACATCGTTGAGAGTGATAGGCAGCAGTTTTTCCAGTTGCTGGCGCCAATCTGTGCCTTGACCGGTCTGCGAGGCCTGTTTGTTGCCGCCATCGACGAAGTTGAGCACCGGGCGCACAAAGGTGACTTCGGCCACCACGGCATGGTCATACCACAGCGCGTGCCAGCTCACCGACAGGTCGATCAGTGGCGCATCGAGCAGCGGCACCGGGACTTTGCCGCTGGTCTTTACGATCTTCAGCCCGTTGATCTGGTAGGCTCCGCGCCACCAGGCCAGTTCCACGTCCGTGACCTGGCCACGGTACTCACCCATATCCGCCAGCTTGTCATTGAGGTAGTCGCGCACCAGGTAAGGCAGCGCCAGGTGCAGGGCCACCAACAGCACGACCAGGCTGGCCAGGCCGACCAGTGGCCAGCGATAACGGGCTTTCATCGCAGTGATCTCCAAGGCGGGTTGTGCGGTTGACCGCACGCCGCCCGCGCGAGTTCGAACGGGCTTTACGGGCCAACGGGGCAGGCTTACCCTTTAAGTCTTTCCCCGCCACTTCATGCCAAGGACCCTGCCATGAGCCGTATCTACGCAGACAACGCCCATTCCATCGGCAATACGCCGCTGGTGCAGATCAACCGCATCGCCCCGCGCGGTGTGACCATCCTGGCCAAGATCGAAGGGCGCAACCCTGGGTACTCGGTCAAGTGCCGCATCGGCGCGAGCATGGTCTGGGACGCCGAGGGCAGCGGCAAGCTCAAACCTGGCATGACCATCGTCGAGCCGACCTCGGGCAACACCGGCATTGGCCTGGCCTTCGTCGCCGCTGCCCGTGGCTACAAACTGGTCCTGACCATGCCTGCCTCGATGAGCCTGGAGCGTCGCAAGGTGCTGAAGGCCCTGGGCGCCGAGCTGGTATTGACCGAGCCGGCCAAGGGCATGAAAGGCGCGATCGAGAAGGCCAACGAGATCGTCGCCTCGGACCCGGCGCAGTACTTCCTGCCAGGCCAGTTCGACAATCCGGCCAACCCGGCCATTCATGAAAAGACCACCGGCCCGGAAATCTGGAACGACACCGACGGTGCGGTCGACGTGCTGGTGGCCGGTGTCGGCACCGGTGGCACCATTACCGGCGTGTCGCGCTATATCAAGCACACCCAGGGCAAGTCGATCCTCTCGGTGGCGGTCGAGCCTGTGGCCTCGCCGCTGATCAGCCAGACCCTGGCCGGTGAGGAGCTCAAGCCCAGCCCGCACAAGATCCAGGGCATCGGCGCCGGCTTTGTGCCGAAGAACCTTGACCTGTCGATTGTCGACCAGGTCGAGACCGTGACCGATGAAGAGGCCAAGGCGATGGCCATCCGCCTGATGCAGGAAGAGGGCATTCTTTGCGGCATTTCCTGCGGCGCGGCGATGGCGGCTGCGGTGCGGCTGGCGGAAAAGCCGGAGATGCAGGGCAAGACCATCGTCGTTATCCTGCCCGACTCCGGCGAGCGCTACCTGTCGAGCATGCTGTTCGCCGACATGTTCAGCGAGCAGGAGAATCAGCAGTAAGGGCAAGCTTCAAGCTTGCAGCTGCCCCTGCGCTCGGGTTTATTGCAAAATCTTCATGAGTGAGTTCCCGCCCTGGTTGTTTTTACCGGGGCGTGATGGGTTTATGATGGCAGGATGATTTTTCTGGGGGCAGGCAGCGCTGGCCTGCTCCCTTTCCAAGGAGTGTTGCATGACCTTTTCCTTTGTCGCCAAGGCAGGTGTCCTGCTGGTTTTTTTCGGCAGCGTGCTGTTCGTCCACTTGCGCGGCAAGGCGCGTCTGCCAGTACTGCGCCAGTTCGTCAACCATTCGGCGCTGTTCGCACCCTACAACAGCCTGATGTACTTTTTCTCCGGTGTTCCGTCCAAGCCGTACCTGGACCGCCAGCGCTTCCCTGAACTGGACGTGCTCAAGGACAACTGGCAGGTGATCCGCGAAGAGGCCATGCGCCTGTTCGACGAGGGTTACATCCGCGCCGCCGAAAAAGACAACGACGCAGGCTTCGGGTCGTTCTTCAAGAAGGGCTGGAAGCGTTTCTACCTGAAGTGGTACGACAAACCGCTGCCGTCGGCCGAGGCGCTGTGCCCGAAGACCGTCGAGCTGGTCAGCGCCATCCCCAACGTCAAAGGCGCGATGTTCGCCCTGCTGCCCGGCGGCAGCCATCTCAACCCGCACCGCGACCCCTTCGCCGGCTCGCTGCGCTATCACTTGGGGTTGTCTACGCCGAACTCCGACGACTGCCGCATCTACGTCGACGGCCAGGCCTACGCCTGGCGTGATGGCGAGGACGTGATGTTCGACGAGACCTACGTGCACTGGGTCAAGAACGAAACCGACGTCACCCGTGTGATCCTGTTCTGCGACATCGAACGCCCGCTCAGCAACCCGCTGATGGCCCGCATCAACCGCAAGGTCAGCGCCTTCCTGGGCCGCGCCACTGCACCGCAGAACACCGATGACGAGCGCGTGGGCGGGATCAACCAGGCGTATGCCTGGAGCAAGCGCTTCAGCAACAGGATCAGCACCCGCGTGAAGCAGTTCAAGCGTGCCAACCCCAAGGCCTACCGCATCCTGCGGCCGGTGCTGGCGGTGGTTGTGGCGTACCTGCTCTATCGCTGGTTGTTCTGAAGTTTCGGTGCCTGCAGGGCCCTATCGCCGGCGACAGGGCCCAACAGGCATCACAGAAGCCAGCTATTGTCCTGGCCCTGATTCACCGCTATATTCCAGGGCAGTCACCTCCCCGAAGACCTGCTCATGCCTGCCATCCTGTCCACCGCAAGCTTTGCCATCGCGCCAGTCGCGGGCGGGGCCGTGCGTGGCAGCCAGCAGCCGGCCATGATCAGTCATTACCCACCACCTGTCAGTGGCGTTGTAGGCGGCGTAGCTCCGCCTCGCTGCGTGGTTGTGCCGGGCTGACCGGCCTTTAGCCGCATCCCGTCACACGCGCAACCTACTGAATACGGTCGGCGGCTTCCGTAACTGAAGTTCACGCCCACCGTTCGGCTTATCTGCCCGAATACAGGTGCATGCATGTCTGTCATTTCCAAAGCATCCGTGGCCTCGGCGGCCACTACCAGCCTGTTCGTCCTGCTGTGGAGCAGTGGCGCCATCGTTTCCAAACTTGGCCTGGCCCATGCCAGCCCGTTTGCTTTCCTGCTGCTGCGCTCAGCGCTGGCACTCGCCGGGTTGCTGCTGATCGGCCCGTTGCTGGGCCTGCGCTGGCCGCGCACACGTGGGACGATGTTGCGAGCCCTTGGCACCGGCTGCGTGTTGCTCGGTGCCTACCAGATCTTCTACCTGCTGGCGCTCAATACCCACGTGACCCCCGGCGTGATGGCCACGGTGATGGGAGTACAACCGATCCTCACTGTGGTGCTGATGGAGCGCCAGCGCTCCTGGCGCCGGCTGTTCGGTCTGGGCCTGGGGCTCGGCGGGCTGGTGATGGTGGTCTATCAGGGTATCAACCTCGGCGGAGTGTCGCTGGCCGGGATGCTGTTTGCCTTGCTGGCGCTGGGCAGCATGACCTTTGGCTCGATCCTGCAAAAACGCATCACCGACAACCCCATGGGCACGCTGGGCCTGCAGTATCTGGCGGGGTTTGCCATGTGTGCTGTGTTCGCGCCGCTGCAGCCGCTGCACGTTGCATGGAGCGGCAGTTTCATTGGTGCGCTGCTGTGGATGGGGCTGGTGGTTTCGCTGCTGGCGACCATGCTGCTGTACCGCCTGATCGCCAAAGGTAATCTGGTCAACGTCACCAGCCTGTTCTACCTGGTGCCGGCGGTGACTGCGGTGATGGACTTCCTGATATTTGGTAATCGCCTGGCACCGCTCAGCCTGCTGGGAATGGGGCTGATTGTGGTCGGTTTGCTGTTCGTGTTCAGCAAGCCTGCCAGGCGCATGGCCCAAGCATAGACCGTCAGCGAAACTCTTCGGGGATGGCGTGGCGCAGCACGCCTTCCTCGAAGTCCAGGGTGCCGGCTTCGCGCTGCGTCAGCAGGTAGTAGAGCAGGGTGTCGAGTGAGCGCGAAGGCGGGACTTCGACGGCCAGCATCCTGACCGCTTTTTCGACTTCGTTGGGGCAGCCGAAATCTTCGAGTGCCGCACGAACCTGTTCCAGATCACCGCCTGCCTTCACAAGAACGCGAAATACCGAAGCGCCGCCACTGTGCAGCAAGCCTTCGAACCAGGATTGCTCGCCCTCTTCGCTGATGCTGATGGTGTCGCCGGGTGCGATGCCGTAGGCATAGAAGGGGAGGCTGTCGACCTGGTAGCCAGCCGCGGTACGTTTTGCCCAGAGGCCTTCGACCGATGCGGGTGGGTAGCCTTGGGCATCCTGCTCCAGGCGCCAGAGCACGATCTTGTAGGCTGCGGTTTGCTCGGGGGGCATGGGGCGTTACGTGTCGTGAGGGCTGCTTATCGTAATGCCCTTTGGCGTTGTTGTCTGTACTGGCCCTATCGCCGGCAAGCCGGCTCCTACAGAGTGCTGTATCAGGCCTGAGCGCGGCGCGCGGGCTTGAGTACGAGCCACAGCGCGGCAGCGATCAGCAGGCCGCCATAGAGATGGCCCATCGACAGCGATTCGTCCAGCAGCCACGCGCCCCACAGCACACCGAAGACCGGAATCAAGAAGGTCACGGTACTGGCCTTGACCGGGCCAATCTCGGCCAGCAGGCGGAAGTACAGGATATAGGCGAAGGCCGTGCACACAAGGCCCAGGCCCAGCAGCGACAGCCACACCTGCCAGCCGCCCCAGCTGGCAGGCGGCTGGGTCAGCGCACTCCAGGCGAACAGTGGCGTCATCATCAGCGTGGCGCCGAGCATGCTGCCGAGCGCCGAGAGGCGGCTGTCCAGGCCGCTGATCCAGCGCCGCGCCAGAAAGCCTGCGAAGCCATAGCAGGTGGTTGCCGCCAGGCAGGCCAGGGCGCCTTGCAGCAGTGCCATGTCCAGCGCCACCGGGCCCGCGCCACTGAGAATGCCGACACCGAACAGGCCAAGGAAGATGCCGCACAACTTGGGCAAGGTCATGGCCTCGCGGAAGAACAGTGCGCCGATCAGCACCCCCATCAGCGGCGTGGTGGCGTTGAAGATCGCCGAATAGCCCGCCGGCAGTACCTGGGCTGCCACTGAATAGAAGGTGGCGGGGATGCCTGAGTTGATCATGCCCAGGACCAGGCAAGCGCCGAGTTTGCCCTCGAAATTCCAGCGTACGCGCGCTGCGGCGAGTATGGCGATCAGGCCGAGGCAGGCGATGGACACGCGAAAGAAGGCGGTGGGCACGGTGCCCAGCTCGGGGGCGATGATGCGCATGAACAGAAAGCTCGCCCCCCAGACGGCGGCAAGGGTCAGCAGGCGGGTCAGGGCGATGGGGCTCACGGTGGTCTCCGGGTACAGGGCAGGGCGCGAGTGTACGCGATGGCGCACGGGCGGTTCTTGTCCTTTCTTGCGGTGTAAGCCGGTAGAAGCTCCGCAAAGTTGCACAGGCGACTAAGCTGTCTATCTCACCCCGCACCGAGGTGTCCTGCATGACCCAGCACTGGCCGGCCGGCGAAATCGCCCGGATGATCCTCGATGGCTTCGACGACTATCGCGAACACTTTCGCCGCATCACCCTGGGCGCCCGAGAGCGCTTCGAGCAGGCGCGCTGGCAGGACATTCAGCGCGCAGCGGCGGCGCGGATCAACCTCTATGAGCAGAAGGTCGGTGAGGTCAACGGCTGGCTGCGGGACGGGTTCGATGAGGAAGTGCTGCTGGAGGTCGAACAGTGGCCGTTGGTGAAAAGTGCCTATATACGCCTGATCGACCCGCGGCTGGACGATGAACTGGCGGAGACCTGGTACAACTCTTTGTTCTGCAGCCTGTTCAGCCATGATCAGATCAGCGATGGCTGCATGTTCATCCACACCACCCGGCCCTCGATTCGCAACCATGAGCGTGCTGCACAGACCCGCACTTATACGCCCGATGGCAGCCTCAAGGGCCTGTTGCGGGCTATCTTCTGCGACTATGCATTCGCGTATGGTGACCTTGAGCACGACTTGTCACGCCTTGAAGAGCAACTGCGCGACTGCCTGCCGGACTGGGTGTGCAAGGACCCGGCCCTGGCCGTTGAACTGTTCGTGCCGGTGCTGTACCGCAACAAGGGCGCTTACCTGGTGGGCCGGCTGTACAACAGCGATGAACAGTGGCCCCTGGTGATCCCGCTGCTGCACCGCGAGGGCCATGGCATAGAGGCGGATGCGCTGATCACCGACGAGGCCGAGGTCTCGATCATCTTCTCCTTCACCCGTTCGTATTTCATGGTCGACGTGCCGGTGCCGGCCGAGTTCGTCAGTTTCCTCAAGCGCATACTGCCAGGCAAGCACATTGCCGAGCTGTACACCTCGATCGGGTTCTACAAGCACGGCAAGTCGGAGTTCTATCGTGCGCTGATCAACCACTTGGCCAGTACCGACGACCGTTTCATCATGGCACCCGGTGTGCGCGGCATGGTCATGAGTGTGTTCACCCTGCCGGGCTTCAATACCGTATTCAAGATCATCAAGGACCGCTTTTCGCCGTCCAAGACGGTCGACCGTGCCACGGTGATCGACAAGTACCGCCTGGTGAAGAGTGTCGACCGGGTTGGGCGAATGGCCGATACCCAGGAGTTCGCCGACTTTCGTTTCCCCCGGGGCAAGTTCGAGCCTGAGTGCCTGGCCGAGCTGCTGGAGGTGGCGCCGTCCACCGTGGCTGTGGAAGGCGATACGGTGCTGGTCCGCCATTGCTGGACCGAACGGCGCATGATCCCGCTCAATCTGTACCTGGAGCAGGCCAGCGAAGGCCAGGTACTCGAAGCGCTGGAGGATTATGGCCTGGCCATCAAGCAGCTGGCCGCAGCGAACATCTTTCCAGGCGACATGCTGCTGAAGAACTTCGGGGTTACCCGCCATGGTCGTGTGGTGTTCTACGACTATGACGAGATCAGCTACCTGACCGAGGTGAATTTTCGCCATATCCCACCGCCGCGCTACCCGGAGGACGAGATGTCGGGGGAGCCGTGGTATTCGATTGGGCCGCACGATGTATTCCCGGAGGAGTTCCCGCCGTTTCTGTTTGCCGATATGGGCCAGCGGCGTTTATTCAGCAGGCTGCATGGGGAGCTGTATGACGCGGATTACTGGAAGGGGCTGCAGGCATCTATCCGCGAAGGCAAGGTGATCGATGTGTTCCCGTATCGGCGCAAAGGGCGCTGAGGCGGGTTATCGGGCGGATACCGATTGACCTGCCTATCCCTTAAGACACTTGAGCTCACTGAAGTCGGTACGCACCTTGGCCAGGCGTTGCTGAAGATACTGCCGCTGGGCCGGGCTGCTCTGTTGCAGCAGGTCGATCAACAGGCTGCGTGTCTGCTGCTCGCTGTTCTCAAAGGCAGCGCGGTATTGCGCAGTCCACAGGCTTTCCTTGCGCTGCAGCAATTGCGCCAGGCGCGGTTCGAAGCTTGCGTCGCTGCGCTGGTTCATGGCCAGCATCAGCTGTTGTTGCCAGTGCGCACGGTTGGCGATCCACTGGCGGTTCTGGTCGCCCAGCGCCTGTGCCCAGGTTTGCACGCGCTGGCGTTGTGCTGCGGTGAGTTCGCCGAACCAGGGTGTCAGGCGTTTTTCCATACGCTCGGCGCGGCGGGCGACCTGTTTGGATAGGGGGGTATCGACGTATTTCTCTTGCCGTTCACTGATGTCTTCACGAAAAGCTTCGCCCATCTGCGCGACCTGGGCATCGCTCATGCCGCGCAGCAGCTCGGCGGCCGACGGGGTGATGGCTTCTGCAACGCGACCGATCGCCTGGCGGGCTTCGTTCATGCGCTGTTGCAGCGCCTGGTCGGTCACTTGCCCCTCGGCGACCATGCTGCGTACCCGGTCGAGCCAGTCGAGGTACCCAGGCAGTTCGGTCGTGCAATGCCAGGCCAGGTGCTGCTTGAGCCGTTCGTCGAGCAATGACCTCTGGTCACGGTTCATGGCCAGGTAGTCGTCCAGCGACCACGGGACCAGCCGGTCGAGGTTGCGGTAGGCCAGGTCTATACGGCTGCAGGCCACCAGTGCCAGCGCAAATGCCGTGGCGATGATCAGGGCTTTGGACAGGCGTAGAAACATGTGCTGATCCCTTGCAGATGGCTGGCCACACGGTAGACGCGAGTACTCCACGACGGTTCCGCCGAATCAGCGGTCGGGCGGCGCGCTGGCTTCAGGTGTAGAATAGCCGTCTTGTCTTGAGGAACATCGGAAATGGCTCTGCTTGGGCGTTACAACAGTTTGCAAATCGTGAAACACGTGGACTTCGGCCTCTACCTGGACGGCGGCCCTGACGGCGAGATCCTGCTGCCCGGGCGCTACATCCCGAAGAACGCCGAAACCGAGGTCGATGACTGGCTCAACGTGTTCCTCTACCTGGACAGCGAAGACCAGCTGATCGCCACCACCGAGAAGCCCAAGGTGCAGGTTGGCGAATTCGCCAGCCTCAAGGTCAAGGACATCAACGGTGCGGGCATCTTCCTCGACTGGGGTCTGTCCAAGGACCTGCTGATGCCGTACTCGGAAGAGGCGCGGCCGCTGAAGATCGGCGACTACTGCGTGGTGCATGTCTACCTCGACAAGCGCACCCGGCGCATCACCGCCACTTCACGCCTGGACCGCTATCTGGACCGCACCCCGGCCGATTACCAGGTTGGTCAGCCGGTCGAACTGCTGGTGGCGGGCGAGACGCCGATGGGCTTCAAGGCCATCATCAACAACCGTCATTGGGGCCTGATCCACAAGAATGAAATCTTCAAGTTCATGCGTTCGGGTATGCACGAGAAGGGTTTCATCAAGGAAGTGCGCCATGACGGCAAGATCGCGTTGAGCCTGCAACCGGTTGGCCAGGCGCTTGCGGACGGCTTGCATGAGCAGATCATGCAGCGCCTGGAGGCCGAAGGGGGCGTGTTGCCGGTGTGCGACAAGAGCGACCCAGAGGTGATCAGCCGCATGTTCAACGTCAGCAAGGGCAACTTCAAGAAGGCCATCGGTGCGTTGTTCAAACAGGGCCGGATCGTCATCCATGACGATCGCATCGAGCGGGCCTGAGGTCAGGCCTGCACGAATGTGCTGAAGTCGAGCTGCTCGCCGCCCGGGCGGGTGTCGCGCAGCAGCGAGTCACGGTCGGCGCTCAGCGCCAGGCTGATGGTCGACCGGCGCTTGCCAGCATTGCGCACCTCCATCTGCTCCTGATGCGCCTTGAGGAAGTTGGTCGGGACCTTCAGGTGCTGCAGTTCGTCGCTTTCAGGGGTGTGCAGCAGCAGGTTGACCCAGTCGGGCTGGCCCTTGCGCAGCAGCGCCACCGGTACTTCGAACCACCACAGGTTGCGTTTGGGGTCGAGGATGGCGAACAGCGTGTTGGCACTGGTGAGCACCGGCTTGGCCAATGCTTCGTTGCGCCGGGCGATGGCGGCGGGTTTGTCGAGTTTCATGCAGGTTCCTGCGGTGTGACGCTATAAAGGGCTGCATTGTGAGGGGTGGCGGGTAGCGGAGCAAGGTTTGATGGCCTCATCGTCGGCGTGCCGGCGATGAGGCCAGCTACCCTAGCGGCGAAGCGGCTGGCTCAACTCGGAGGTCGCGCCGTCGGCCGTAGTCACAGTGGCGGTAAAGCTGCGCACCCCATCTGCATTCTCCAGCACCTGGGCAAACTGCGCCTGCCCCTTGGCATCGCTGTTCACCAGTACTTCCCCCAGGTACTGCTCAGCCTCAGTGCCTTGTGCCTGGGCATTGCCAAACACCTCGACCCGCAGCAGGCTCGATGCCGGCCCCTGCACTTCGCCGCGCAGCACATTGTCGTTCAGGGCCAACAGCCGTGGTGCCTGCTGGTTGTGGTTGGGCAGCGGCTGGCAGGGTTTGGGCTGGCCCTTGGCATCGCAGATCACTGCCTGGTCCTTTTTCGGCAGGTCTGCACCGACCCCGCGTGAACCTACGTACAGTGCATGGGCCTGGGCTGGCACGCCAAAAACGATGGCGCCCGTGCGCTGATCCGGTACGCAAGAGCCGCCAGCTTCGCAGCGGCGGATATCCAGGCTGTTGCCCCAGATCCGGTTACCGGTCAGGCGCGTGGTGGTGACCTCCGGCTCCGGGCGCAGCGCTACGCCGATGCGGTTGCCGTGGATCAGGTTGCCGTCGAGGATATTGCCTTGGCCGGTGACGCTGACGCCGATCGAGTTGCCGCTGAAGGTATTGGCGCCTAGGTAGTTGCGCTTGCCCCAGTTGATCTGCAGGCCGTCGGAGTAGTTCTCGAAGCGGTTGCGTACCACGCTGTTGTCGTTGCCCAGCAGAATCTCGATGCCCTGGGACGGCTCCGGGTTGGCTGCAGTCGAACGGAACAGGTTGTCGGCCACCAGGTTGAACGCCGCGCCGCGAGTCAGCTCCAGGCCATCGCCATTGTCGATCAGCTGGTTGCGCAGCACCTTGTTGTTGATCGTGGTGGTGGCCGTGGGGTTACCGGCACCGTCATCGCCGGTCAGCATGATACCGGCACCGCCCTTGTTGGCGACGATGCGGTTGTCTTCGATAACGTTGTTGCTGGCGCGGTTGACCAGGATGCCGATGCAGAAGTTGCGCACTTCCAGGCCACTGAGGTGTACGCCCTGGGTGTCGCGCAGCACCAGCCCGGGGTTGGTCGTGGTGCGCACGTTGGTGCCGAACTGGCCGGGCAGGGCGCCGGGGCAGGTGCGTACTCCCTGGTCATTTATGTAGCCGGCGCCGTCAATGGCGACGTATTGGCCGTCGCGCGCCCAAGGCAGGCCGGTGATCTGTACCGGGCCTTTGATTTCAGGCAGGGCGCGGGTCGGCCGGATGACAAACGGGGCTTTGCCGACCGCGTCGATTTCGATGCGGTAGTGGCCGGGGTTCTGGTTGCTGGTTTCGATCGCCCAGCGCAGGGTCCCTGGCTGGCCGTCGTCGGTATAGCGGTCGACCCGCAGGGTTTCGGTGGCCGGTGCGCCAGCAAGCGCGGACAGGGGCAGCAGCGGTAGCAAGGCTGCCAGCAGGGGCATCAAACGCATGGGTGCAGGGTTCCGTAAGCTGTTGTTTTTATAAGCATGCAGCCTCTATAGGGCTGCCGTTTGCCCGCGATTCTAGGGCAGCAGGGCGGCGTTGCGCAGACGTAGGTTGCTGATTCAGTGCGGTATTCGCCCGCATATTTACCGCTCGGCTTGAGATTGCAAAAATGTTTGAAACTCCTGAACTGGCCGCTGGGTCCACCTTTTGTCGACACGGATCACGTGTCTCCATTTGCAGGAGATTTGCCATGAGCGGCACTAAAGACAAAGTCAAAGGTATGGCCAACGAAGCAGTGGGCAACATCAAGCAAGGTGTTGGCAAAGTCACCGACAATGACAAGCTGCGCGCAGAAGGCAAGGCCCAGGAAATCAAGGGCGAAGGGCAGCAAATCAAGGGCGACGTCAAGGATGCTGTGAAAAAGCCTTGATCACGTTATGACTGCAGCCCCGTCGCCAGCAGACGGTGATGGGGCTGTTGATCAAGACTGCGAATTTTCTTCAAGTCCAGCAGGGAGCAGCACACCAGTCGCGTGGTCTATTAGACTTCCCTGATGTACTGATCAAGCGGCGAAAGGAGACGCTATGATTTTTCCCGACCTGGGTGGCTTGCCCCTTCACCGCATTCTGGTGCGCACCGTCAAGGAATTCCTTGACGACGAGATGTCCACCTACGCCTCTGCGCTTGCTTACCAGATGCTGTTTTCGTTGTTCCCGTTCCTGCTGTTCCTGATCGCACTGATCGGTTTTCTGCACTTGCCGGATTTCTTCTCGTGGCTGCGCATGCAATCGGAACTGGTATTGCCGCCCCAAGCGCTGGAACAGGTCAACCCCGTCATCGATCAGTTGCAGCAGTCCAAAGGTGGCCTGCTGTCGGTGGGTATCGTCATCGCGCTGTGGACCGCCTCTGCAGGCGTACGGCTGATGATGAGTGCCATGAATGCCGCCTATGACGTGCCCGAAGGGCGCCCGGTGTGGAAGCGCATCCCGTTGTCGATTTTCTATACCGTCGGCATTGCCGGTATGCTGCTGGCGGCGGCAGCGTTGATGGTGCTGGGGCCTCAGGTGATGGAGTGGATCGCCGCGCAGATCGGCATGCAGGAAGTGATCGTCACGGTGTGGACGATCTTGCGTTGGCCGGCGATCATCATCCTGATGATGGTGGCGGTGGCGGTGATCTACTACGTGATGCCCGACGTGAAACAGAAGTTTCGCTTCATCACCCCAGGTTCAGTGCTGGCGGTGGTGGTCTGGATCATCGCTTCGCTGGCCTTCGCTTACTATGTGAAGACTTTCGCCGACTACAACGCCATGTATGGCAGTATCGGTGCGATCATCGTGTTGTTGTTGTATTTCTACATTTCTGCTGCCGTATTGTTGCTGGGCGCGGAGATGAACGCTGTGATCGAACATATGTCCGCTGAGGGCAAAGACCCTGGCGAAAAGGATTTCGAGGGCGATAAACCCAAGGAAACCCTGACCGTGCTCGGCCATGAACATCCGGTCGAGCCCCAGCCTACCGAGCCGAACCCGCGATGATCCGTGACATTCTGAAGATGGGCGACGAGCGTTTGCTGCGCGTCGCTGCACCCGTGCCAGAACACCTGATCGGCAGCGCCGAACTGCAGCAGTTGATCGACGACATGTTCGAGACCATGCGCCATGTCGGCGGCGTGGGGCTGGCCGCACCTCAGGTCGGCATCGACCTGCAACTGGTCATTTTCGGTTTTGAGCGCAGCGAGCGTTACCCGGATGCCGAGGCGGTGCCACAGACCATTCTCCTCAACCCGGTGATCACTCCGCTGTCCACCGAGATCGAGGAGGGGTGGGAAGGCTGCTTGTCTGTGCCTGGCCTGCGCGGGGTGGTGCCTCGCTACAAGCACATCAGCTATGAGGGCATCGACCCGCAGGGCAACCCGGTCAACCGGGTTGCCGACGGGTTTCATGCGCGCGTGGTACAGCATGAATGCGACCACCTGATCGGGCGGCTGTATCCTTCGCGGATTCAGGATTTCGCCAAGTTCGGTTACACCGAGGTACTGTTCCCTGGGCTGGACGCCAGCGACGACTGACCATGCACCATCGCCATCAGCCGTTTGCTGCGTTGGTAGCGTGCCAGGCGTGACCCCAGCGTTTCAGGCAACATGTTCGCCGGGGAGAACCCCAGACGTTGGTAAAAGGCTTCGAGGTCCGGGTGGCAGAACAGCCACGTTGGGCCACGACCTTCGCCCAGTGCTGCGTTGACCAGGCGCGCGGCCACACCCTGGTTTCGCCACTCTGGGGCTACCAGCAGGCCGGTGAGCCACCGGCCACCGGCAACAGCGCTCAAGCTCAAACCAGCAACGATTACGCCGCTGCGCGCCACCCACAACTCACCGTCGCCGGCCGCACGCATGCGCGATCCCTGCTGGCGATAGAAGTGGTCTAGCAGCCGCCGTTCAAGGTCGGTTAATGGGGTGCAGAGGAGTGGAGGCATGGTATTCCGGTGGCAAACAGCTCTAGCCCAATGATTTCGGGCCATCAACCCGTTTCGCTTTGTCGCAGATTGTTGCAAAAGCTGCAAGGGTGAATGTCCGAGTTCGGGGTTCAACTATTCCAGACCGGGAGTAGAATTTCACGTATCCCCCCTGGCAGTACGACAAAGCGGGATCGGTACTTCGTGTCATCTTTGCAGTTGATGACAACTTCTCCGCGCCATTGACGGCATATGAAGTCAATCGATCAGCTTGATTGATTTAAAGGCCAAACATCCATGAAACCATTACTGATTCTTGCATTGGTCGGTATGTCCTCGTTCGCCCTTGCCGATGAGGCCAAACCCGTCTCCACCGAGCCTGTGGCCCAGCAGTACGACTATTCCATGAACCTTGACATCAAACGGGTGATCAACCTGTCGACCATCCCCAATGTCTGTGAAGTGGTGCCTGCGACCATGACCTATGAAGACCATCAGGGCCAGGTGCACACCATTCAGTACCGCGCCATGGGCGAAGGTTGCCAGCAGGGTTGATGGTTCTGCGTTAGCGGCCTTTTCGCACCGGGCAGTAGCGAAGAGGCTGCTTACCTCACCCTCTGTTCATTGACCGGACAGGACCTGCCGTACTACCTCCAGCCCTCGTTTCAGTTCAGCCCGGCTGCCTGCCGCCGACAGGCTGATGCGTACGGCTTGCACCTCGCTTGCGCCAATGGCGAAGACACTCGCCGGGACGACTTCCACACCTTGCTCACGACACTGCTTTACCACCGCCTCAGCCCCCTGCGGCGTGCCCAGCCACGCGTGGGGTGAAGGCTGACCTGCGTTGTGTAGCCCATCACCCAGCAGCCTGCGTGCCAGGCGCCAGCGCTCGGCAAGTTCTGCTTTCTGCCAAGCCAGCCGCCGGGCGGCGGTACCGTCATCGATCCATTGGCAAGCGACATGCAAGCCCAATGGCGACACCGGCCAGTGGCTTGCCTGGGCATGCGGGTCGACCTGTGACAGCAACTTCGGGCTGGCCACGATCCACCCCAACCTCAAGCCTGCAGCCACGGTCTTGGACAGGCTGCTGATGTAGATCCCTTGATCGCCCAATAGCGGGTAGAGCGGCGGCCGGTCGCTGAGTGCGCCATACACATCATCCTCGATCACCAACAGCCCCAGGCGTTTGACTACCCCAGCGATTGCCTCGCGGCGAGCATCATCCATGCAGGCGCCCGTGGGGTTGTGCAGGGTGGGCGTGGTCACCAGCACGCGGGCACCGCTGGCGCGCGCTACCCGGTCCAGGTCATCGGGCCGCAGGCCTTGGTTGTCCAGTGCGACGCCATGCACGGGCAGACGCAGTTGCCGGCAGGCGGCCTTGATACCCGGAGCGGTCAGGGCTTCAAGCATGACGGGCTCACCCGCCTGGCAGAATGACTGCAGCACCAGTGCCAGCGCCTGCTGGGCTCCGCCGCACAGCAACAGCTGGTCGGCCGACAGGGCCAGGCCGCGATTGCCCAGCCAGTGGGCGCCGCGGATGCGCCCCAGCAGCAACTGTTCGGGGCCCAGGTAATGGTCGAGCAAGCCGTGGTCGTGACCTTCCAGCAGCCTGCGCAAGCTGTTATGCAGGTCATGATTGTGCGGATCGGCAACCGGTACATTGGTCGACAGGTCGATCAGCGGTTTTTGCCCTTCGCAGTGTTTGAGGCGAAACAAGGTCGCTTCCTTGCTTCCCGCCAGCACATAGGTACCGCGGCCCACTTCGCCCGCCACCAGGTGGCGAGCGGCGGCTTCACGGTAGGCCTGTTGGGTGGTGCTGGGGTTCAGGCCCAGTTTCCAGGCCAGGCGCCGTTGCGGCGGCAGGCGGTCACCGACCTTGAGTACGCCGCTCTCGATGGCGTTGCCTATAGCGTCGACCAGTGCCAGATACCGGGGTTGATCATCGTCGACGAGCTGCGGGATCCACACGAAATTGCTACCCATGCAATATAAGGTTGTACCCATACAATGCCCCGCGCTTAGGATCGGATCAACCACCTACCGAAAAGGGATGATCGCCATGTTCGACCTTGCCGCCCTGCGCGAAGCCGCCGATTTCGTTCACCAACATGTACCTGCCACGCCCCAGCACGCCTGGCCGTTGCTGGCTGAGCGGCTGGGTTGCGAGGTGTGGGTGAAGCACGAAAATCACGCACCCACCGGGGCCTTCAAGGTCCGGGGCGGTCTGGTCTATGTGCGCTCGCTGCTGGCGGGCGGCGATCCACCCCGCGGGCTGGTCACCGCAACCCGTGGCAACCACGGGCAAAGCATGGCCCTGGCGGCACGGCAGGCAGGCATTGCGTTGGTCATCGTAGTCCCTGAGGGCAACTCCACAGAGAAGAACGCCGCCATGCGCGCACTGGGTGCCGAGTTGGTCGAGTACGGTGTGGATTTCGATGTGGCCCGTGAGGAAGCCGCGCGGCTGGCTGAGGTGTTGGGGTATGCCATGGTGCCTTCGTTCCACCCGGAGTTGGTACGGGGCGTGGCCACTTATGCCCTGGAGCTGTTCGAGGCTGTGCGTGACCTTGACTGCGTTTACGTGCCGATCGGCATGGGTTCAGGTATTTGCGGGCTGATCCAGGCGCGTAACCTGCTGGGTTTGAGAACCCAGATCGTCGGTGTGGTGTCCAGCGCCGCCGATGCCTATGCCCAGAGCTTCGAGCAGGGCCATATCGTCACCACTGCCACTGCCGAAACCTTCGCCGATGGCATGGCTTGCCGGGTACCCCATCCGCAAGCCTTTGCCCTGGTGCGCGAGCACGCTGCGCGGATCGTGCGGGTCACCGACAGTGAAGTCGCCGAAGCCATGCGGGTTTACCACGAGGCCACGCACAACACTGCCGAAGGTGCAGGCGCCGCAGCGCTGGCGGCGTTGATGCAAGAGCGCGAACAGCAGGCCGGCAAGCGCGTGGCTGTGGTGTTGAGCGGAGCGAACGTGGACCGGGCGCGGTATGCGCGGATTCTGGGGGGTAATGAAAGATCCTGAATGAATATCTTGGAATAAGTGCTATCTTATTTTGATAGCATTTTTCCATGAATACTCGATACCGAAAAATTCTCGACGCTATCCTGAGGACGCCAACCACGTAGTCACTAGCCTTTTCCGAGATTGAAACGCTGGTGCTGCACCTCGGGGGGGCAGGTGCTGGAGCGGCAAGGCTCCCGGGTCAAACTGGTGCTTGGCGGCCAGTGCTGGAGGTGCCATCGTCCCCATCCAGGCAAGGAGGCCAGGCGGTATCAGATTGAAGAGGCCCGCGAATTCTTGCTGCGGGCAGGAGTGAAATGATGAGTTGCATGCGCTACAAGGGCTATGCCGCCCGTATTGAATATGATGAGCGTGATGATATTTTCGTCGGCCGCGTGCTGGGGATCCGCGACATCATCAGTTTCCACGCAAGTTCTGTCCCGGAACTGCATGAGGCCTTCCGTCATGCGTTGGAGGACTACCTGGCCGATTGCGCGGAACAGGGCATCACTCCCGAAAAGCCGGCATCGGGGAAGGTCATGCTGCGTATCCGGCCCGAAATCCATGCCGCTGCCAGCGTTGCTGCCCGTGCGGCAGGCAAAAGCCTGAACCAGTGGGCCGATGAGGTGTTTGAACAGGCGGCGCTGGCCTGATCGAACACTTGTTCTTCCAATCCCGCAATCACTCATGGCAGGCTCTACGGCGCTCATTTACCCGCCATCGAGTATTCAATGCCTTTCTCCAACGGTTTTCTCCTCAGCCTGTCCCTGTGTCTTGATATCGGTGTGGCCAATATCGCCATGATCACCCTGGCCATGCAGCGCGGTTTCCTGCAAGGCTTCTGGCTCGGCCTGGGCACGTGTGTCGGTGACCTGGTGTACGCAATTGCAGCGCTGGCCGGCATGACCGTGTTGCTGCAGTTCGAGAGCGTGCGCTGGGCCTTGTGGCTGGGTGGTTCGGCGCTGCTGGTGTGGTTCGCGCTGAAGATGCTGCTGGCGGCCTGGCGTGGCGGGCATATGGAAGCGCGCAGCGAGGTGGTGGCGGAATCGGCCTGGCGCGAATTCATGCGCGGTATCTTCCTGGCCATGTCGTCGCCCACCGCCATTCTATGGTTCGCCGCCGTCGGTGGCGTGCTGATTTCCCGTTCCGGTGGCGGTAGCCTGCTGGAGGCCGGTTTGTTTCTCAGCGGCTTTTTCGCCGCAGGGCTGGTCTGGTGCCTGAGCCTTTGCGGCATCGCCAGCCATGGTGGGCGTTTGCTCGGTGACCGTTTGCTGACGTGGTCATACCTGCTCTCGGCAGCGATTTTCTGTTATTTCGCGGTGTACGTGATCGTTTCGGGCTATCGCGAAT
Organism: Lelliottia jeotgali; assembly: GCF_977070485.1. Classification (NCBI taxonomy): domain Bacteria; kingdom Pseudomonadati; phylum Pseudomonadota; class Gammaproteobacteria; order Enterobacterales; family Enterobacteriaceae; genus Lelliottia; species Lelliottia jeotgali. The sequence continues at coordinate 26,572 of NZ_CDRVFO010000017.1, read as the reverse complement.
TCATACTGGCCAGCCCGGGCGTGTAGGCAGCTACAGGGTGCCGCCGCACCTATCAGTCTTTTTCCTCCCTGTTGTCGATTTCCCGCTCTCTCGTTCGACCAGTGTTGAAGGCGCCGAGTACCGGCGCCACCAGCACTTCGGAGAGCCCCTCATGAATACTCAGGCCGAAAGCGAAATCCGTGAACTGATCGAACGCTGGATGCAAGCGGTGCGTGATCGTGACATCCCAGGTATCACCGCCCCCTATGCCGACGACATCGTCGCCTTCGATGCGATCAAGGAACTGCAGTTCAAGGGCAAGGCCGTGTACCAGGCACATTGGGAAATGTGCATGGGCTTTTGCACCGGCCCGATGACTTTCGAGTTGGCCGAACTCACGGTGTACGCCGATGGCGAGCTGGGCCTGGCCCATTGGCTCAACCGCTGCGGTCCGTCGGATGACGAAAGCCAGTGCGGTTTCATGCGTGTCACCGTTGGCTATCGCAAGACCGCTGGCCTGTGGCGGGTCATCCATGAACACTGGTCTGCGCCTTTCGACGTGGAAACCCAGAAAGCGCTGTTTGATCTCAAACCCTGATCAGCTATCGCCAAACGCACTTTGCCAATGCCGTGGAGATCACCATGAAATACCTGTGCCTGGTCTATTGTGACGAGGGGCTGCTGCACAGCCTGCCCGACAGCCCCGAAGACGCCGAATGCATGGCTTACGCCGAGTCGCTGCAGCGCTGTGGGCGCATGCTCGCGGCCGAGGCGCTGAAACCGGTGCAGACCGCCACCACGGTACGCATGCGCGGTGGCCGCATGAGCCTGACCGATGGCCCGTTCGCCGAGACCAAAGAGCAGCTTGCGGGTTTTTACCTGGTCGATGCCCGCGATCTCAACGAGGCATTGAACATTGCCAAAGGCATCCCGGCCGCACGGGTCGGCAGCGTTGAGGTAAGGCCCGTGCGCGAACTGCAACCCTGACCGCAACGGAGAACAACAAGAATGAGCCTTGCCCAACCTGCGCAAGCGCAACATGAGTTGGCCATCAGCCGCCTGATCGACGCCCCGCCCGCCAAGGTGTTCCGTGCCTGGACCGAACCCCATTGGCTGATGCAGTGGTGGGGGCCGCATGGCATGACCACGCCGGAATGTGAAATGCAGCTCTGGGTCGGCGGCCTGTTTCGCACCTTGATGCGCGCCCCCGACGGTACCGACTACCCCACCCAGGGTGTGTTCCTGGAGATCGCCGCGCCACGTCGGCTGGTGTTCACCGATGCGTTCGGGCCAGGCTGGGTGCCGTCTGCCAAGGCCTTCATGACCGCAGTGGTGACCTTTGACGAGGAACACGGCAAGACCCGTTATACCGCACGCGCCTGGCACTGGAGCGCTGCCGACTGCACGGCCCATGAAGAAATGGGTTTTCACCAGGGGTGGGGAGAAAGCCTGGACCGCCTGGTGGAGGTGGTGACCCAGCGGATGCCGGACTGATGGCAACGCTGGTGCAGGTACGCGCCGAGATCGAGGGGGTTTACCGCCGGGACTCGCGGCGTATCCTGGCGACGCTGATCCGCCTGCTGGGGGATTTCGACCTGGCAGAGGAGGCCATGCATGATGCCTTCTTCATTGCCGTCGAGCGCTGGCAGCGCGACGGTATCCCCCAAAATCCACGTGCATGGCTGGTGTCGACCGGCCGTTTCAAGGCCATTGACGCGGTGCGGCGCCGTGCGCGTTTCGACCGTTCGCAGGCTGACCTGATCATGCTCATCGAGGGCCAGGGGCAAGACCCCAGTGATGAGGAGTTGCTCGCCGACGATCGCCTGCGGCTGATCTTCACGTGCTGCCACCCGGCTCTGGCTGCCGATGCGCAGGTGCCTTTGACGTTGCGCGAAGTCTGTGACCTGACCACTGAGCAGATCGCCCGTGCCTTCCTGCAGAGCCCGGCGGCCATTGCCCAACGCATTGTGCGCGCCAAGGCCAAGATCCGCGACGCACGCATTCCTTATCAGGTGCCGGAGCTGCACGAATTGCCTGAGCGCCTGGAAAGCGTGTTGCGGGTGATTTACCTGGTGTTCAACGAGGGCTATTCGGCGTCTTCTGGTGAGGCTTTGGTACAGCAGGCGTTGAGTGACGAAGCGATTCGCCTCGGTCGCTTGCTGGTGCAGTTGTTACCGGACCCGGAGGCGGTCGGTTTGCTGGCGCTGATGTTGCTGCAGGCGTCACGCCAGCACGCGCGTAGCGATGCCCAAGGCAATCTGGTGCTGCTCGAGCAGCAGGATCGCAGCCTGTGGGACGGTGCGCAAATCAGCGAAGGTTGTGAATTGGTGCAGCTGGCGTTGCGCAGCCGCGCGTTCGGTGCCTATACGGTGCAGGCGGCGATTGCAGCGGTGCATGCGGAGGCGGCGAGCGCCAGTGAAACGGACTGGGCGCAGATTGTCGGCCTTTACGATGTGCTGCAGCGGCATTGGCCATCCGCAGTGGTTGCACTCAACCGAGCGGTGGCATTGGCCAAGCGGGATGGCCCGCAGGTCGGGTTGGCGCAGGTTGAAACAATTCTGGCGACTGGCGAGTTGCGCGACTATCACCTGGCGCATGCGGCAAGGGCGGAGCTGCATTACCAGTTGGGTCAGATAGAAGAGGCCCGTGCGGCCTGGCGCCAGGCGCTGGAGTTGACGCGTCAGGCGCCGGAACGGCGGCATATCGAGGGAAAGCTGCAGGCGTTGGAATGACCCGGCAGCACCGGCCCTGTCGCCGGTACTGCCTGAACCCATCAGCTTGCGACAAAATTGGGCGGCGATACCAGCTCTACCGTCTGCTGCTTGCGCGGCGCCAGGATCTCTGCCTCGCCCTCTACAACCAGCTCATCGTTCTGGTTGTACACGTTGGTGGCGATGCGCACTTTGAACTTGGGCAGCTTCTCGAGGATTTCCAGGCGCACGGTCAGGGTGTCGCCGATTTTCACCGGCTTCTGGAAGCTCATCTTCTGGCCCAGGTAGATGGTGCCGGGGCCGGGCAGGGTGCAGGCTACTGCCGCGCTGATCAGCGCGCCGCTGAACATGCCATGGGCAATGCGCTCACGGAACATGCTCTTGGCGGCGAATTCGGCATCCAGGTGCACCGGGTTGTGGTCACCGGACATCGCGGCGAACAGCTGGATGTCGCGTTCTTCCACAGACTTTTCGTAACTGGCCTTCTGGCCGACTTCTAGAGCTTCGTAAGGCGTGTTGGTGACCTGGGTCATTGGCGCTTCCTTGATGGGCGGACAAGGCCGTTATCATTCACTGCGGGCAGGGCGGCCAAGGGCCAGCGCCTGCTCCAGCCACGCGAGTATATCGGCGGTGACCTCGTCCCGATTGAGTTCATTGAGCACTTCGTGCCGCGCCTGGGGGTAGACGCGCAGTTGTACATGTCGATTGCCGGTCGCGCGCAGGGCGTCGGCCAGATGGGTGAGACGCTTGCCGGCACTCACCGGATCACATTCACCGCCAATCACCAGTAGCGGCAGGTTCGGATCGATCTGCGCGAGGTTCTTCGCCTGGCTGATCTGCGCCAGGCCGAGCAGCAAGTCTAACCACAACTGGTTGCTGCAGCGAAAACCGCACAGCGGGTCGCTGACGTATTTATCCACCTCTTCAGGGTTGCGGCTGAGCCAGTCGAAGGCGGTACGGGTGGGTTTGAACGATTTGTTGAACGAGCCGAACGACAGCCATTCGATCAGCGCACTCTTGCCCAGGGGCCCTTGGCGCCAGGCCTCCAGCCGGGCGATCAGGCGCGCCATGCGATACAGCGCCGGCGGCTGGAAATTGGAGCCACTGAGGATCGCCCCGTGCACGCTGCCACTGTGATGCATCAGGTAAGCCTGGGCGATATAGCTGCCCATGCTGTGGCCGAACAGGAACAGCGGTGTGCAGGGGAACTGCTGGCCGATGTGCTGCGTGAGCAGGGCCAGGTCGTTGACCACGGCATTCCAGCCATATTGCCGGGCGAACAGGCCGAGGCCGCCCAGCTCAGCTGTACGGCCGTGGCCGCGCAGGTCCGGAGCCAGCAGCGCATAGCCGGCAGCGCTCAGCGTTTGGCCCAGGTGCTGGTAGCGCCCGGCATGTTCGGCCATGCCATGCGCCAGCAGCACTACGGCCTTGACCGGCGTGGCCGGCAGCCATTGGTGCACGTACAGGCTGCAATGCTCGCTGGCCGGCAGCCAGAAGGCGTCGTAAGGCATGGCGGATCCTTTGCGCTGGGTACGAGCACAGTGTATGCGCAAGTGGCCGGATTGCAGGAAGGGCACAAATAAGATTCACAATGTTAATGGCGGCACTTGGCATATATGCCACCTCAGGCTTACCTGCTAACGTCGGTTGAACGCCTTTTTGCCATCAGGCAAAGGGATTACAGGCTAAGAGCGGGTTCAGGCAGAGGAACAATAATAAATGCAAGCCGACTTCTGGAATGACAAGCGCCCGGCGGGCGTGCCTTCCACCATCGATATCCATGCGTACACCTCGGTCGTCGAGGTTTTCGAGCGCTCCTGCAAGCGCTTCGCCGACCGCCCGGCGTTCAGCAACCTGGGCAAGACCCTGACCTATGGCGAACTCGACCGCCTTTCGGCGGCCTTTGCTGCCTGGCTGCAGCAGCATACCAACCTGGTGCCGGGTGACCGCATCGCCGTACAGATGCCCAACGTGCTGCAGTATCCCATTGCGGTGTTCGGCGCCCTGCGCGCCGGGCTGATCGTGGTCAACACCAACCCGCTTTACACCGAGCGTGAAATGCGCCACCAGTTCAAAGATGCCGGTGCCCGCGCCCTGGTGTACCTGAACATGTTCGGCAAGCGGGTCCAGGAGGTGCTGCCCGATACCGGCATCGAATACCTGATCGAGGCGAAGATGGGCGACCTGTTGCCCATGGCCAAGGGCTGGTTGATCAACACCGTGGTCGACAAGGTAAAGAAAATGGTCCCGGCCTATCATCTGCCGCAGGCCATCTCGTTCAAGCAGGCACTGCGCGAGGGCGCGGCGCTGAGCCACAAGCCGGTAACGCTGAGCCTCGACGACATCGCCGTGCTGCAGTACACCGGCGGCACCACGGGCCTGACCAAGGGCGCCATGCTCACCCACGGCAACCTGGTGGCCAACATGCTGCAGGTGCTGGCGTGCTTTTCGCAGCATGGCCCGGACGGGCAGAAGCTGATCAAGGAAGGCCAGGAGGTGATGATCGCGCCGCTGCCGCTCTACCACATCTATGCCTTTACCGCGAACTGCATGTGCATGATGGTCACCGGCAACCATAATGTGTTGATCACCAACCCGCGCGATATCCCTGGCTTCATCAAGGAACTGGGCAAATGGCGGTTCACCGCACTGCTGGGGTTGAACACACTGTTCGTGGCGCTGATGGATCACCCGGGCTTCAGGCAGCTGGATTTCTCGGCGCTCAAGGTGACCAACTCTGGCGGTACGGCACTGGTCAAGGCCACCGCCGAACGTTGGGAGAGCCTGACCGGCTGCCGCATTGTCGAGGGCTACGGCCTGACAGAGACTTCGCCAGTGGCCAGCACCAACCCTTATGGCGAGCTGGCACGCCTGGGTACCGTGGGCATACCGGTTGCAGACACCGCGTTCAAGGTCATCGATGATGAGGGCAATGAACTGCCGCTCGGTGAGCGGGGCGAGTTGTGCATAAAGGGCCCGCAGGTGATGAAGGGGTACTGGCAGCAACCCGAGGCTACGGCGCAGACCCTGGATGCCGATGGCTGGCTGAAAACCGGCGACATTGCAGTGATCGACCCGGACGGCTTCACGCGTATCGTCGACCGCAAGAAGGACATGATCATCGTCTCGGGCTTCAACGTGTACCCCAACGAAATCGAAGACGTGATCATGGGTCACCCGAAGGTGGCCAACTGCGCCGCCATCGGCGTGCCGGACGAGCGTTCGGGCGAGGCCGTCAAACTGTTCGTGGTGGCCCGTGAGGGCGGGCTCAGCGTCGATGAACTCAAGGCCTACTGCAAGGCCAACCTCACAGGTTACAAAGTGCCCAAGCACATCGTGCTGCGCGAGTCGTTGCCGATGACACCGGTGGGCAAGATCCTGCGTCGCGAACTGCGCGACATCGCGTAAGGGAGGGCGAGCTTCAAGCTTCAAGTTTCAAGCTGCAAGAGGGGGCGTGCGCCGCTCTAGCTTGCAGCTTGCCGCTTGAAACTTGGCGATCTAAGTCAAATACTCTAAAAATGACTTGTATTGTTCATTGAGTCATTTTTGTGACTATAAGGCCTGATTTGGCCTCTAGGCGACCCTTGGCAAAGCTGTTACTCTCGGCCCGCTTTCAGATGATTCGGTTTGCAACGAACCGCCATCTCATATCAATAATAAACGCATCGACGCGTAAATCGAACTTCGCTGTTGCTGAAGGAGTGGGCTTGCATGATCGACCATTTTTGGAAGGATAAATACCCAGCCGGGATTACGGCGGAAATCAATCCTGACGAATTTCCCAATATCCAGGCGGTACTCAAGCAATCCTGCCAGCGCTTTGCCGACAAACCGGCCTTTAGCAACCTGGGCAAGACCATCACCTACGGCGAGTTGTATGCCCTGTCGGGCGCTTTTGCGGCCTGGCTGCAGCAGCACACCGACCTCAAACCGGGTGATCGCATTGCCGTCCAGCTGCCGAATGTCCTGCAGTACCCGGTAGCGGTGTTCGGCGCCATGCGCGCCGGGCTGATCGTAGTCAACACCAACCCGCTGTACACCGCGCGTGAGATGGAACACCAGTTCAACGACTCCGGTGCCAAGGCCTTGGTATGCCTGGCCAACATGGCTCACTTGGCCGAGAAGGTTGTACCCAAGACCCAGGTCAGGCACGTCATCGTCACTGAAGTGGCGGACCTGTTGCCACCGCTCAAGCGCCTGCTGATCAACAGCGTGATCAAGTACGTGAAGAAGATGGTGCCGGCCTACAACCTGCCGAAGGCCGTGCGCTTCAACGATACCCTGGCGCTGGGCAAGGGCCAGCCGGTGGCCGAGGCCAACCCGCAAGCCAATGATGTGGCCGTGCTGCAGTACACCGGCGGCACCACAGGTGTGGCCAAGGGCGCAATGCTGACGCACCGCAACCTGGTGGCCAACATGCTGCAGTGCCGGGCGCTGATGGGTTCGAACCTGCAAGAAGGTTGCGAGATCCTCATCACGCCGCTGCCGCTGTACCATATCTATGCCTTTACCTTCCATTGCATGGCGATGATGCTGATCGGCAACCATAACGTGCTGATCAGCAACCCGCGTGACTTGCCGGCAATGGTCAAGGAGCTGGGCAAGTGGAAATTCAGCGGCTTTGTCGGCCTCAACACCCTGTTCGTTGCCCTGTGCAACAACGAGGCGTTCCGTGCGCTGGACTTCTCGGCATTGAAGATCACCTTGTCCGGTGGCATGGCGCTGCAACTGAGCGTGGCCGAGCGCTGGAAAGCCGTCACCGGTTGCGCCATCTGCGAAGGCTATGGCATGACCGAGACCAGCCCGGTAGCGGCGGTCAATCCGTCCGAAGCCAATCAGGTCGGCACCATCGGTATCCCGGTGCCCTCGACCCTGTGCAAGGTCATCGATGACAGTGGCAGCGAACTGCCATTGGGCGAGGTGGGCGAGCTGTGCGTCAAGGGGCCGCAGGTGATGAAAGGCTACTGGCAGCGTGAAGATGCCACCGCCGAGATCCTCGACAGTGACGGCTGGCTGAAGACCGGGGACATTGCCCTGATCCAGCCGGATGGCTACATGCGCATCGTTGACCGCAAGAAGGACATGATCCTGGTCTCGGGCTTCAATGTGTATCCCAACGAGCTGGAGGACGTACTGGCTGCCCTGCCGGGTGTGCTGCAGTGCGCTGCGATCGGGGTGCCGGACGAAAAGTCGGGCGAACTGATCAAGGTGTTCATTGTGGTCAAGCCGGGCATGACCGTCACCAAGGAGCAGGTGATGGAGCACATGCGTGCCAACGTCACCGGCTACAAGGTGCCGCGTTACATCGAGTTCCGCGATGCGCTGCCAACGACCAACGTGGGCAAGATCCTGCGCCGCGAGTTGCGTGATGAAGAGCTGAAAAAGCAGGGTTTGAAGAAGATCGCCTGATCGCTCACCATTGCCTGGCTATATTTGCAGCATGCTGAAAATCTGGGGCCGCTTTGCGGCCCTTTCGCGACACGAGGCCGCTCCTACAGGGGGAGCGCAATCAGCGCAGTTTTTCCAGCATCTGGTAGTACCACATCCCCGCCGCCAACAGCGGATTACCCAGCAGGTCCCCCATCGGCACCTTGATGTGCTTGCACCCGGCAAAGGTATCGAACTTCTCCAGTGTCCCGGTCAGCGCCTCGGCCATGATTTCGCCCATGATGTGGCTGGTGGCGATGCCGTGCCCCGAATAGCCCTGGCAGTACCAGACGTTGTCCGAAAGCTTGCCCAGCTGCGGTATGCGGTTGACCACGATACCCATCGCGCAGCTCCACTGGAACTCGATCGGCACCCCTTTGAGGGCCGGGAAGGTGCGCTCGATGCACGGGCGCAGTTCACCTGCGATATCACGTGAATCCTTGCCCGAATAGTTGGCGCCGCCGCCGAACAGCAGGCGTTTGTCGGCAGTGAGGCGGTAGTAGTCGAGGACGAAACGGCAGTCGTACACCGCCAGGTCCTGGGGGTTGATCTGTTCGGCCAGTTCACCCAGCGGCGCGGTGGTTACGATGCCACCCATGGCGGGGAAGATCTTGCCCTTGAGCTGGCGCTTTTCCAGTTTGTGGTAAACGTCGCCGGCCAGCATCACCTGGCGTGCTTCGATTCGGCCTTGGGCAGTGACCACTGCAGGGCGCGGGCCGTGCACGATGTCCAGCACTTCGGAATTCTCGAAGATCAGCGCGCCCAGTGCATGGGCTGCACGCGCCTCGCCCAGGCACAGGTTGAGCGGGTGTAGGTGCAGGTTGCGCAGGTTTTTCAGCGCACCCAGGTACAACGGGCTTTGCAGGTGCTCGGCAACCGCGTTGCGGTCGAGCATGTGGACCTGATCACCCATGCCGCGGCGCTGCGCTTCGGCTTCGAAGGCGCGCAGCTCGTTGAGGTGTGACGGTTTCATCGCTGCATGCAGGTGGCCGCGCTTGAGGTCACAGTCGATGTCATAGCGCTCGACCCGCTGCTCGATGATCTGGTGCCCGCGCCAGCGCAGGTGCCAGATGAAGTCATCCACTTCGCTGCCCAGGCGGTCGCGCATCTGCGTGCGCATGGCTTCGTCGCCCGAGAGGCTGCCGGTAACCTGGCCGCCGTTACGGCCGCTGGCGCCCCAGCCGATGCGGTTGGTTTCCACCACCGCCACCTTCAGGCCGCGCTCGGCCAGCTCCACGGCGGTGGCTACGCCGGTGAAACCGCCGCCGATAATGGCTACGTCGACCTGCACGGTGCCCTTGAGCTGCGGGTACTGCGTGTGGTCGTTGAGGGAGGCACTGTAGTAGGACGGCGCGCGCTGGGCCGGGCCGTGGTTCACTGCTGCGTTCATGGGTGTTCCTTATTTTGAATAGGGTGAGGCTCAGGCCTGGTGCAGGTACCAGCGCCAGTCCTGTTCGCTGACTTCGGCCATGAACTGGCGATACTCGGCGCGCTTGACCTTCAGGTACACCCCGAGAAAGTCCGCACCGAGTGCTTCGCGTGCCCACGCCGAACGCTCCAGTGCGTCGAGGGCAGTCAGCCAGTCGGTGGGCAGGTGCTCGGTGGCCTGGGCATAGCCGTTGCCTTCGACCGGAGCACCCGGGTCGAGTTGTTCGCGGATGCCGCGGTGGCTGGCAGCGAGAATCGCCGCAGCGGCCAGGTACGGGTTGGCGTCGGCGCCACAGATGCGGTGTTCGACATGGCGGCTGTTGGCCGGCCCGCCGGGCACGCGCAAGCTGACTGTGCGGTTGTCGACACCCCAGGTTGGCGCCAGCGGTGCATAGCTGTTGGCCTGGAAACGACGGAACGAGTTGGCGTTGGGGCAGAACAGCAGCAGCGAGTCGCGCAGGTGGCGCAGCATGCCGGCAACCGCTTGGCGTAGCAGCGGGGTGCCGGCCTTGTCTTCGCTGGCGAACAGGTTGTTGCCGGCGCTGTCGGCCAGGCTCAGGTGCATGTGCATGCCGGTGCCGGCCAGTTGCGCAAAAGGTTTGGCCATGAAGCACGCCTGCATGCCGTGGGCGTGCGCCACGCCTTTGACCAAGCGCTTGTAGCGCACGGCCTGGTCCATCGCTTCCAGGGCATCGCCATGCTCCAGGGTGATTTCCACCTGGCCGGGGGCGTACTCCGAAATCGCCGTGCGGGCCGGGATGCCCTGGGCTTTGCAGGCCGCGTAAAGGTCGGCGAGAAACGGCTCTATCTGCTCCAGCTCACGCAGGCCATACACCTGGGTGCTGCGCGGGCGGCCGCCGTCGTTGTCCAGAGCCGGTTGCGGACGGCCCTGGGCGTCACGCTGCTGGTCGAGCAGGAAGAACTCCAGCTCGCATGCCATTACCGGGTGGTAGCCATCGGCCTTGAGCGCGTCGATGGTGCGCAACAGCACATGGCGCGGGTCGGCGACACTGGCCGGCAGGCCTTCGCTGGGGTGCATGCTGACTTGCACGGCGGCGGTCGGCACGCGGCGCCACGGCAGGCGCACCAGGCTGCCCTCCAAGGGGTAGGCGCGGCAGTCGATGTCGCCGACGTCCCAGACCAGCCCGGAGTTTTCCACGTCATCGCCGTTGAGGGTCAGGCCCAGGATGGTACTGGGCAGCGGGCGGCCGCTCTGGTAAACCGCCAGCAGCTCGTCGCGGTGCAGCAGCTTGCCGCGCGGCACGCCGTTGGCGTCGAGGATGAACAGTTCGAACAGCTCGATATCGGGGTTTTCGGCAAGGAAACGTCGGGCGTGTTCAACAGGTGCAAAGTGCATGAGGGATTCGCTCGTGTGCATACAGGACCGCAGCTTGGCGGCGGTCCGGCTGAGTCAATCGGCCGAAAGGTGGCCGGGCTTTGTCAGATGCGCGAGTGAAGTGTCCGGTGGGCGGGCGTGGCGGCAATGCCAGAGGGCCCAGAAGGCCAGGATCACATGGACCAGCGGATTTTCACCGGCGCAGATGCGGGCCTTCGGTAGCGAAGGGCGCGACAGCGGCGGGGCGATGGGCTGGAAGGGGATCATGCGTTGGATACTCACATGCGGCGTCAGGTTGATTAAAGCAGTGAATGGCAACCTTCACTCTGGTATCGGCTAAACATTCGCGGGGGGCGGTACAGACAGCAAAAAGCCGGCAAATCTGCGACAATCGCGCATCCTTCGAATGCCGATCATGCAAAAGCAGGCTCACCTGCATCACTAAAAAGCCCCATGACTGACCACGCCATCGACAAACTGCTGCAAAACCTCGACCACGCCATGATCGCCGACCGCCATCGCCTGCGCCGGCAACTGCATGAGCTGCGCAAGCGCCCCGACGAGGCCAAGCTCGCGCAGTGGGTGGAAAAGGTCCAGGCGTCTTGCGCCCAGGTGACCGCGCGCCAGCACAGTGTGCCGCGCATCCGCTACGACGACAGCTTGCCGATTGCCGCCAAGCGTGACGAGATCAAAAAGGCATTGGCCGAAAACCAGGTCCTGGTGATTGCCGGTGAGACCGGTTCGGGCAAGACCACCCAGCTACCCAAGATCTGCCTGGAGCTGGGCCGCGGCAGCCACGGCCTGATCGCCCACACCCAGCCACGGCGGATTGCGGCGCGCAGCGTTGCTGCCCGTGTGGCTGAAGAGCTTGGTACACCGCTGGGCGCCCTGGTCGGTTACCAGGTACGGTTCGAGGACCAGAGCGACGCCAACACCTTGGTCAAGCTGATGACCGACGGCATCTTGCTGGCCGAAACCCAACATGACCGCTTCCTCGAGCGCTACGACACGATCATCGTCGACGAGGCGCACGAGCGCAGCCTGAACATCGATTTCCTGCTCGGCTACCTCAAGACCCTGCTGCATCGCCGCCCGGACCTGAAGCTGATCATCACTTCGGCAACCATCGACCTGGAGCGCTTCTCCAAGCATTTCGATGGTGCGCCGATCATCGAGGTGTCCGGCCGTACCTATCCGGTGGACACTTGGTATCGCCCGCTGACCAGTGAACAGGACGAAGAAGGCAACCAGGTCGAGGACGACCTCACCGTCGACCAGGCGATCCTCGCCACCCTCGATGAGATCGCCCACCACGAGCGCAGCGAGGGCAAGGGCCCCGGCGACGTGCTGGTGTTCCTGCCGGGCGAGCGCGAGATTCGCGATGCCGCCGAGATCCTGCGTAAGGCCCAGTTGCGTCATACCGAGATCCTGCCGCTGTATGCGCGCCTGTCTCCGGCCGAGCAGCAGCGTATCTTCCAGTCGCACACTGGCCGCCGTGTGGTGCTGGCCACCAACGTGGCGGAAACCTCGCTGACCGTGCCAGGCATCCGCTATGTAATCGACACCGGTACCGCCCGCATCAGCCGCTACAGCTACCGGGCCAAGGTCCAGCGCTTGCCGATCGAAGCGGTATCCCAGGCCAGCGCCAACCAGCGTAAGGGCCGTTGCGGCCGTGTCGAGCCTGGCATTTGCATACGCCTTTACAGCGAAGAAGACTTCAACGGCCGGCCAGCCTTCACCGACCCCGAGATCCTGCGCACCAACCTGGCGGCGGTGATCCTGCAGATGCTGCACCTGCGGCTGGGCGCCATTGATGCCTTCCCGTTCATCGAGCCGCCGGATGGCAAGGCCATCAGCGACGGCTTCAACCTGCTGCAGGAGCTGTCGGCGGTCAACCGCGAGAACCAGCTCACGCCCCTGGGCCGTCAGCTGGCGCGCTTGCCGATCGACCCCCGGCTGGGCCGGATGCTGCTCGAAGGCGCCCGTCAGGGCAGCCTGCAGGAAGTGCTGATCGTCACCAGTGCATTGTCGGTGCAGGACCCGCGCGAGCGCCCGCCGGAGCGTCAGCAGGCGGCTGACCAGGCGCATGCGCAGTGGAAGGATGTGGATTCCGATTTTGCCGCACTGGTCAACCTGTGGCGTGGCTTCGAGGAGCAGCGCCAGGCGCTGACGGCCAACCCGCTACGCAACTGGTGCCGCAAGAATTTTCTCAACTATTTGCGCCTTCGCGAATGGCGCGACGCCCATCGTCAGTTGGCGCTGATCTGCCGTGACCTGCAACTGACGGTGAACAAAGATCCGTCCGACTACCAGAAGATGCACAAAGCCATCCTCAGCGGGCTGCTCAGCCAGATCGGCCACAAGACCGAAGACGGCGACTACCAGGGCGCGCGTCAGCGGCGTTTCTGGGTGCATCCGTCTTCAGGCATTGGCCGCAAGCGCCCGCAGTGGGTCATGGCCGCCGAGCTGGTGGAGACCACCAAGTTGTATGCGCGCATGGTGGCCAAGATCGAGCCCGACTGGATCGAGCCGCTGGCGACTCACCTGGTCAAGAAGAACCACTTCGAACCGCACTGGGAGAAGAAGCGCGGGCAGGTGGTGGCCTACGAGCAAATCACCCTGTACGGGCTGATCCTGGTCGGCCGCCGCCCAGTGCATTACGGTCCGATCGACCCGGTTACCTCGCGTGAGCTGTTCATACGCGAAGGGCTGGTTGGGGGCGAAATCCAGTCGCGAGCCAAGTGCCTGGCCGCCAACAAGCGCCTGCTTGAAGAGCTCGACGAGCTGGAAGCCAAGGCGCGCCGGCGCGACATTCTTGCCGATGAAGAAACCCTTTACGCCTTCTACGAAGCGCGCCTGCCAGCGGAGATCCACCAGACCGCGACCTTCGACAGCTGGTACCGCATGGGCAGCCAGAAGGATGCCAGCCTGCTGATCATGCGTGAGGAAGACGTGTTGGCCCGTGAGGCCAGCGAAGTCACTGCGGCGCAATACCCGGACAGCCTGCAGGTCGGCGAGCTGCGCCTGCCGCTGAGCTACCACTTCGAACCAGGCCACCCACGCGACGGCGTGACTGTAAGGGTGCCCGCGCCGCTGTTGCCAAGCCTGCCAGGCGAGCGCCTGGAGTGGCTGGTGCCGGGCTTGCTCGAAGCCAAGTGCGTGGCGCTGGTGCGCAACCTGCCCAAGGCCCTGCGCAAGAACTTCGTGCCGGTACCGGATTTCGTCAAGGCATCGCTGGCACGCATGACGTTCGGCCAGGGGGCCTTGCCTCAGGCCTTGGGGCAGGAGCTGTTGCGCATGACCGGTGCCCGTGTGTCCGATGAGGCCTGGGCAGAGTCGGTAGGCCTGGTCGAAGGGCATCTGCGCATGAATATCGAGGTGGTCGATGGCCAGGGCAAGTTCCTCGGCGAGGGCCGCGACCTGGCCGAGTTGACCGCACGCTTTGCCGCCGCCAGCCAGGCAGCGCTGGCGGTGCCGCGCGACGACAAGGGCGCGCAGCCGGTGCAGGCCAAGGCCTTCAGTGAAGTGAAGCAGACCGCCCAGCAGAAGATCGCCGGGCTGTCGATGACGGTGTACCCGGCATTGGTGGAAGAGAGCGGCAGCGTGCGCGAGGGGCGTTTCTCGACCCAGGCCGAAGCCGAGTTTCAGCATCGCCGTGCCTTGCAGCGCCTGTTGCTGCAGCAGTTGGCCGAGCCTGCCAAGTTCCTGCGCGGCAAGCTCCCGGGGCTGACCGAACTGGGCTTGCTGTACCGCGAACTGGGCCGCGTCGAGGCGCTGGTGGAGGATATCCTGCTGGCCAGCCTCGACAGTTGCATCCTCGAAGGTGAGGCCACGCTACCGCGCGATGGCGCAGCATTGGCCGGGCTTGCCGAGCGTAAGCGCGGCAGCTGGGCCGAGCATGCCGAGCGCCTGGCCCGCCAGACCCTGGAAGTGCTCAAGCTGTGGCACGGCCTGCAGAAGCGTTTCAAAGGCAAGATCGACCTGAGCCAGGCGGTGGCGCTGAACGACATCAAGCAGCAGTTGGCCAACCTGGTGTATCCGGGCTTCGTGCGCGAGACGCCTTCGGCCTGGTTCAAGGAGCTGCCGCGCTACCTCAGGGCGGTGGAGTTGCGCCTGGAGAAGCTCGGCACCCAGGTGCAGAAGGACCGGGTGTGGAGTGGCGAGCTGACCAACCTCTGGGCCCAGTACAAGGCCCGGGCCGACAAGCACGCCCAAGAGGGCAAGCGCGACGAGCAGCTGACCTTGTACCGCTGGTTGCTGGAAGAATATCGGGTGTCGCTGTTTGCCCAGCAATTGGGCACGAAAGTACCGATTTCTGACAAGCGTCTCAGCAAACAGTGGTCTCAGGTGGAAGCCTAAACCCCGCAAGTTGTGGCAATATTGAGGCAATTTGGGGGCGCATTGCGGCCCCTTGCGGGTTCAACCTGCGCCATGAACTTGGTACTAAAGTGCTATTACTCCAGCCAGCGCCCTGTGGCGATGGCCTTTGACCAGAGGAACGATCGTGCATAACGTCGTGATCAGCGGCACCGGCCTGTATACCCCGGCCCAGAGCATTTCCAACGAAGAACTGGTGGAATCCTTCAACACCTGGTCGCAGCAGTTCAACCGCGACAACGCTGCCGCCATCGAGCGCGGCGAGGTCGAAGCTGCGCCGCTCTCCGACGCCGCCTTCATCGAGAAGGCCTCGGGCATCAAGAGCCGCTTCGTCATGGACAAGGCCGGCATTCTCGACCCGCAGCGCATGAAGCCGCGCCTGCCGGAGCGTTCCAATGACGAGCAGTCGATCCTTTGCGAGATGGGCGTGGCCGCTGCCCGTCAGGCGCTTGAGCGCGCCGGCCGCACACCTGCCGATGTCGACGGTGTGATCGTCGCCTGCTCCAACCTGCAGCGCCCGTACCCGGCCATCGCCATCGAAGTGCAGCAGGCGCTGGGCATCCAGGGCTTCGCCTTCGACATGAACGTGGCTTGCTCCTCGGCCACTTTCGGTATCCAGACCGCAGCCAACAGCGTGCAACTGGGCCAGGCCCGTGCGTTGCTGGTGGTCAGCCCGGAGATTTGCACCGGGCATCTGAACTTCCGTGACCGCGACAGCCATTTCATTTTTGGTGACGCCGCCACTGCCGTGCTGGTCGAGCGTGCCGACCAGGCCACCTCGGCACACCAGTTCGATATCCTCGGTACCAAGTTGCAGACCTCGTTCTCCAACAATATCCGCAACAATTTCGGCTTCCTCAACCGTGCTGCGGAAGAGGGCGTCGGTACGCGGGACAAGTTGTTCGTGCAGGAAGGCCGCAAGGTATTCAAGGAAGTCTGCCCGATGGTCGCCGAGCTGATCGGCAAGCACCTGGGCGAGAACGATCTGCAGCCCTCCGACGTCAAGCGCTTCTGGCTGCACCAGGCCAACCTGAGCATGAACCACCTGATCGTCAAGAAGCTGCTGGGGCGTGAAGTGGCTGAGGAAGATGCACCGGTCATTCTCGACCGTTATGCCAACACCAGCTCGGCAGGGTCGGTGATTGCCTTCCACCTCTACCAGGATGACCTGGCCAAGGGTTCGCTGGGCGTGTTGAGCTCGTTTGGTGCGGGTTATTCGATTGGTAGTGTGATCCTGCGTAAACGCTGACAGTTGGCACAGGCCCTGCGCCGGCTTGCCGGCGGTGGGGCCTGTGCGTTTCTCGCAGGCAAAAAAAGGCAGGAAATGCCGGATGGGGTCGGCATTTCCCGCCTTGAGTGAAGCTAAGGCGTTGCAGCTTAGAACTTGGCTTCCAGGTCCACCTGCAGCGTGTCGACATCGGCATCGCTGTTCGGCAACTGCGACAGGTCGGTCTTGGCCATCAGGTAAGCGGCGCCCAGCGAGAAGTTCTTGTCGATTTCATAACCGACCTTGAACTTGTGGCCGCGCGAGCCGGTGTAACCGTTGCCGAAGTCGGAGTCGGTGAACAGGCTGACCACGGCGTTGCGCTGAACATCGCGGTAGTTGTAATCCAGGCTCCAGGCGCCGACTTTGGTCTTCAGGCCAGCCAGCCAGGCCTGGTCTTCGCCATCGGTGCTTTCGGTGTTCTTCACGTACTGGCCATACGCCGACAACGGGATGGCGAGGCCGGTGAAGTCCAGCTGGCCGAAGCCTTCCACCAGGTTGAACTCGTTGGTGGTATTGCCGAACGACTGCAGGATGGTCGCTTCCTTGTCGTTGTCGTAGCCATAGATGCTCGCGCCGACAGTGAGCTTGAGCACATCGGCCGGGGCGAACTTGGCGCCCAACTGGCCGTGGTAGACCTGGGCGTCGTGCTTGTACTGCACGCCGTCGCCGTCCACGTTGTCCTTGAGCGTGTACTGGCCCGCGCTGGCGAAGACTTCGGCGCCGCCGAGGTCTGTCTTGTAGGTGGCGGCAACGCCTTCCGGGTTGATGTCGCCGTCCCAGATGATGTCACCCATGCTCACCCAAGGCTGTGCCATCTTGCCGCCGATCAGGTGCAGGTTCGGTACTGCGGTCGGGTGCCAGTCGAGGTAGGCCTGGTCGACCCACAGCGATTTTTTGTCGAAGTAGTTATCGAAACTCTGGTTGGTCGAACGGCGGTCTGCGCTGCTGCCGGTGGCGATGCGGATGCCTGCGTCGACTTGCGGGTTGATCTCGCTGTAGAAACCGACGCGGGCGCGAACGCGCTGGCGGTCCTGGTTGCCGCTGCTGCTGTTCGGGTCGTCGACGTTGACGTCCTCGTAGCGCAGACGTATGTCGCCTTTGACCTGGGTCTTGGCGGCCCATGCCACTTTCTGTTCGAAGGAGCTCATGCGTTCTGACTGAGCTTTCTGGTCGGCCTTTTCCTTGGTTTCTTTTGCCAGGTCACCTTGCAGTTCGTTGTACTGCGCCTGGTTGATCGAGCCATTGGCGCGGAGCATTTCGAGCAGCTTGGCGTCGACAGCCGCACTGGCCGGAGTACTCAGAGCCAGCATCATGCCGGTGAGGCTCACTCCGGTAAGTGTAGAAACAAGACGCATAAGGTTCTCCCTACTGAAAAATATTGGGGAGGCTCAGCGTCCACCCCCATGTTGGCATGTCTTCGGAAAGGGCCTGAATAGACAGGTTCTAGGGTTCCGGAAAACAGGCGCAAGTATTGCGGGGGCGAATGACAGAATAATGTCTATTTGGTGGCACTGCCGTTAAGTAATTGAGAATGAAAGGATCGGGCCGGCATTCGGCATTTGAGTGAGAGGCCGGTATTCCCTGATACTGATGCCCTCACTCCGCGAGTCGACATCGTGACCAGCCTCTACAGCCTTGCCCATCTGCGTGACCTGCCTGCCGCGACCTGGGACGCCCTGGTGCCTGCCGGCCAACCGTTCCTGCGCCATGCGTTCCTCAGCGCCATGGAGGACAGCGGCAGTGTCGTGCCAGCCACCGGATGGGCGGCGGAACACCTGGTGCTGGAGCGTGACGGGCAAGTGCGTGCGCTGTTGCCGGCGTACCGTAAGTGGCACTCGTACGGCGAGTACGTGTTCGATCATGGCTGGGCCGACGCCTGCGAGCGCGCCGGTATTGCCTATTACCCCAAGCTGCTCGGCGCCGTGCCGTTCAGCCCGGTCAGCGGGCCGCGCCTGCTCAGCCTTGACCCGGCCGATGGCCTGCTCATGCTCCAGGCATTGCCTGAGTATCTGGGCAAAGGCGGGCTATCCGGGGCTCACATCAACTTCACCGACCCAGGCCTGGATGCACAGATGGCCGGCCTGCCGGGCTGGATGGAGCGCCTGGGATGTCAGTTCCACTGGCGCAACCGTGGCTACCGCGACTTTCAGGACTTTCTCGACAGCTTGAGTTCGCGCAAGCGCAAACAGATGCGCAAGGAACGTGAGCAGGTTGCAGGGCAGGGCATCGACTTCCGTTGGTACCGTGGCGAGGAACTGGAGGAGGCCCAATGGGATTTCGTCTACCTCTGCTACGCCAATACCTACGCAGTGCGCAGGCGTACGCCCTATCTGACCCGCGAATTCTTTAGCCTGCTGGCGCAGCGCATGCCCGAGGCCCTAAGGGTCGTGATGGCGCGTCAAGGCGGTCGCGATGTCGCCATGGCCCTGAGCCTGGTGGGTGGCGACAGCCTGTTTGGGAGGTACTGGGGCTGCCTGGATGAGTTCGACCGGCTGCACTTCGAAACCTGCTTCTACCAAGGCATGGACTTTGCGATTGCCGAAGGCTTGCAGCGCTTCGATGCTGGGGCGCAGGGCGAGCACAAGCTGATTCGTGGCTTCGAGCCGGTGCTTACACGCTCCTGGCATTATCTGCTTCACCCAGGGCTGCGCCGGGCGGTGGACGATTTCCTGCAGCAGGAGCGGGCAGGGGTTATGGGCTATGCCGAAGAGGCGCGGGGGATGTTGCCTTATCGCCGGGATTGAGACCGGACAGGCCTCAATCCACCCCGACGAACCCGCCCGTCTGGTGATGCCACAGCCTGGCATACAAGCCTTGTTGCGCCAGCAGTTCACTGTGGCTGCCACTTTCGACGATATGCCCCTTGTCCAGCACCACCAGGCGGTCCATCCGCGCAATGGTGGAGAGGCGGTGGGCGATGGCGATCACCGTCTTGCCTTGCATCAGGGTTTCCAGGCTTTCCTGGATCGCCGCTTCGACCTCGGAGTCCAATGCTGACGTGGCCTCGTCCATGATCAGGATGGGCGCGTTCTTGAGCAGCACCCTGGCTATCGCGATGCGCTGGCGCTGACCACCGGAGAGCTTGACCCCACGCTCGCCCACGTGCGCGTCGAAGCCCGTGCGGCCCTGGGCATCCGACAACTGTGGAATGAATTCGTCGGCACGGGCCCGGCGCACCGCCTCGTGCAGCGCTTGCTCGCTGGCATCAGGGCGCCCGTACAACAGGTTGTCGCGGATCGAGCGATGCAGCAGTGAGGTGTCCTGGGTGATCATACCGATCTGCGCCCGCAGGCTGGCCTGGCTCACCTCGGCGATGTCCTGCCCGTCGATCAGGATACGCCCGCCCTGCACGTCGTAAAGGCGCAGCAGCAGGTTGACCAGGGTCGACTTGCCAGCGCCGGAGGGGCCGATCAGGCCGATCTTTTCGCCCGGGCGGATGTCCAGGTTCAGCCCGTCGATGACGTTGCGGGCCTTGCCGTAGTGGAAGTCGACGTTATCGAAACGCACCGCGCCACGGGTCACTTTCAGCGGCGCTGCTTTGGGCTTGTCGGTGACGGTGACAGGCTGGGCGATGGTCTGCAGGCCGTCCTGCACCATGCCGATGTTCTCGAAGATGCCGTTGACCACCCACATGATCCAGCCCGACATGTTGACGATACGGATCACCAGCCCGGTGGCCAGGGCGATGGCGCCGACGGTAATCAGCGACTGGCTCCACAGCCACAGGGCCAGGCCGGTGGTGGCGACCACCAGCAAACCGTTGAGGCTGGTGATGACCACGTCCATGCTGGTGATCACTCGCGACGCCAGCTGGGTCTTTTCGGTCTGCTCGCGGATCGCTTCGCGGGCGTACTGTTGCTCGTAATCGGTATGGGCGAACAGCTTGAGGGTGGCGATGTTGGTGTAGCCGTCGACGATGCGCCCCATCAGCTTGGAGCGGGCATCGGAGGAGATCACCGAGCGCTCCTTGACCCGCGGCACGAAGTAGAACAGCGCGGCGACATAGCTGGCAATCCAGACCAGTAATGGCAGCATCAGGCGCCAGTCAGCCTCGGCGAACAGCACCAGCGAGGTGATCGCATAGATCAGTACATGCCACAACGCATCCACCGCCTGTACTGCCGAGTCGCGCAGGGAGTTGCCAGTCTGCATGATGCGCTGGGCGATACGCCCGGCAAAGTCGCTCTGGAAGAAGTTAAGGCTCTGCTTGAGCACATACGTGTGGTTTTGCCAGCGGATCAGGCTGGTCATGCCCGGGTTGATGGTCTGGTGCACCAGCAGGTCATGCAGGCCAAAGAAGACCGGCCGTAGCAGCAGGATCACCACCAGCATCCAGATCAGCTCACCGCTGTGCTCGCTGAAGAAGTTGGCATTGGGCGTGCCCTGGGCCAGGTCGATGATGCGGCTCAGGTAGCTGAACATCGCCACCTCGATCAGCGAGGCAACCAGCCCGACCACCAGCAGGGCGAGAAAACTCGGCCACACCTGGCGAAGGTAGTAAAGGTAGAAGGGCCACACCTGGGTGGGCGGCGACTCGCTGGGCGCGTCGCGGAAAATGTCGATCAGTTGCTCGAAACGGCGGTACAGCATGGGTGACAACACTCCTGTTCAACCCGACCCTCAGGCGGTTTCACGTCCTTGTGAAGCCTGCAGTCAGTCGATGCGTTTGGCGGACTTGATGAACACCGGATCGGCCGGCACATCGCGCATGCCTTTCTTGACGGTAGTGGGCGAGTTGACGATCTGGTCGACCACCTCCATGCCCTTGGTCACTTTGCCGAACACCGCATAACCACGGTCACGGCCCGGGTTCAGGAAGTCGTTGTCGGCCACGTTGATGAAGAACTGGCTGGTGGCCGAGTTCGGGTCGGAGGTGCGTGCCATCGACAGGGTGCCACGGGTGTTCTGCAGACCGTTGCCGGCTTCGTTGCGGATCGGGTCACGCGTCGGCTTTTGCACCATCTGCTCGGTGAACCCGCCGCCCTGGACCATGAAGCCCGGGATCACACGGTGAAAAATGGTGTTGTTGTAGAAACCGCTGTCGACGTATTCGAGGAAATTCTTGGTACTGACCGGCGCCTTCTCGGCATCGAGCTCGATTTCGACCTGGCCGAAGCTGGTGTCGAGCACTACGTGAGGGGTCTTGTCGGAGGCCATGACGGTGGTGGCAAAGGCGACCGAGCAGGCGGTGAGCAGAAGTTTTTTCAGCATGGGCTCAAAGATCCTTGAGAGGTGGAAGCGGCTGCGAGGAACTGCAGCAAAGTCTGGTTGAAGACTTCGGGTTGATCGAGAGGTGTAGCGTGCCGGGAATCATCGATGACTACCAGCCTTGCCTGCGGCATCAGGGCAACGTAGCGCTCTTTGAGTTGTACCGGGGTGTAATCGTGGTCGGCAGCGACCACCAGCGTGGGACAGTGTATCTGGCCGATGCGTTCCTGCACGCCCCAATCCACGATGGCGTCAAAACTCTTGAGGTAGGCGCGTTTGTCGTTGCGCGCCCACCGTTGCGCCATCTTCTGGCGCAAGTCGGCTTGCTCCGGTTTGGGGAACAGGCGCTGGGCCAGGCCCTTGCCGACAGTCTCGACACTCAGGATGCGTGCCAGGCCCCAGCGCTTGGCCCACCAGACCCAGTCGTTGCGCGTGCGGCGCTTGACCTCGGGGGCGCTGTTGACGATGCACAGGCTGCGCAGCCACTGCGGATGGTCGACGGCGAATTGAAACCCGACCATGCCGCCCATCGACAGCCCCACGAAGTGCACCGGGCCGGTCTGCAGGTGTTCGAGCAGGGCCAGCAGGTCTTCGCTGAATGTGGCGATCTGGTAGCCATCATTGGGCTTGTCGGAGCGGCCGTGGCCCCGGATGTCCATGAGGATCACCCGGTAATGGCGGCTGAGCGCGGGTACCTGCAGCTCCCAGTCCTGGCTGCTGGAGCCCAGGCCGTGCAGCAGTACCAGGGGTTCACCCTGGCCGTATTCCTGATAATGCAGCGAGCATCCTTCATGTTCGAAATAGGCCATGGGCGCGGTTCTCTCAGGCTTGCGGGGGGGCTGCGAAGGGCACGTCCAGTGGCGCGGTGTCGAAATTGCGCAGCAGGTCGATGAGAATCTGCGTGGCCGGGCCCAAGGTCTTCTCTTTGCTCGAATAAAGGTAGAACAGTGGATGACGGCTGCCACCCTGGTCCAGTGGCAGCGGCTTGAGCACGCCTTCGCGCAGTTCACGATCGATCATGTGCCGCGGCAGCCAAGCAAAGCCCAGCCCGCTGCTGACGAAGGTCGTGGCGGTCCCCAGGCTGCCGACTGTCCAGCGCTGTTCAGCGCCGAGCCAGCCGACATCGCGGGGTTGGGCGCGGCCGGAGTCGCGGATTACCACTTGCAACTGGCTTTCCAGGTCCTGGAACGTGATCTCCCGGCCCAGGCGGTGCAGGCTGTGCTCGGGGTGGGCGACAGCCACGAACTCCACGGCACTGAGTTCGGTGCCCAGATAGCCGCCAATGCTGTAGCTGCTGATGGCAAGGTCGGCGATACCTTCATGCATCACCTCCTCGACGCCGGACAGCACCTCCTCGCGCAGGCGCACCCGGCAACCGCGGCTCTGCGGCATGAACGCGGCCAGGGCACGTACCAGGCGGGCACTGGGGTAGGCGGCATCCACCACTACACGTACCTCGGCTTCCCAGCCTTGCTCCATGTGGTGAGCCAGGTCTTCAAGCTGGCTGGCCTGCTTGACCAGGTGCCGGGAGCGGCGCAGCAGCACGTTGCCCGCCTCGGTCAGCACGGCTTTGCGGCCATCGATGCGTAGCAGTGGCACGCCGAGCTGCTCTTGCATGCGCGCCACCGTGTAACTGACCGATGACTGCGAGCGGTGCAGAGCTTCGGCTGCCTGGGCAAACCCGCCGTGATCGACCACTGCCTGCAAGGTTCGCCACTGATCCAGGGTTACGCGCGGCGCTTTCATCTTTGGCTCCTGTTGACCTAAGCTGCGCTCTTTCAAGGAGAGCGCCCCATGAAGAAATGTTGTGTGGCAATACTGATGTGCCTGCCCCTCGGGGCCATGGCTTACCCCATCGACGTGGAGAAGGAACTGGCCGGGGTCAAGCTGGACTACACCGCCTACGACACCGCGTACGACATCGGAGCCATCACCCTGAACAACTATGGGCAAGTGCCGGCGGCCTGCAAGGTGACGTTCCGCAACGGCCCGGAGGCGCCACGGGTACGCCGGGTGAATGTGCCGGCGGGCAAAAGTGTGGATGTCACGGCCAAGTTCAACCGGCAGATCATCAAGCTACGTATCGCAGTGAACTGCAAAGCGGAATAAAACTGATTAATCGATAGATTGCACCCACTTTTTACGCTTTTTTATCGATAGGTCAAGCCTTAATCTCACCTCCATCGAATCGCAACCCATTTTGCCGATGGAGGCACCCATGTCCCGCGTACTGATCATCGAAAGCAGCGCCCGCCAGCAGGATTCCGTTTCCCGTCAACTGACCCGTGACTTCATCGAACACTGGCAAGCAGCGCACCCTGCCGACGAGATTACCGTGCGCGATCTGGCGGTGACCCCGGTGCCGCACCTGGACGGCAACCTGCTCGGTGGCTGGATGAAGCCTGAAGAGCAGCGCAATGCCGCTGAACTGGACGCCTTGGCCCGTTCCAACGAGCTGACAGATGAGCTGCTGGCGGCCGACGTGCTGGTGATGGCTGCACCAATGTACAACTTCACCATCCCCAGCACGCTCAAGGCCTGGCTTGACCACGTATTGCGTGCCGGCATCACCTTCAAGTACACCCCGACCGGCCCGCAAGGCCTGCTGACCGGCAAGCGCGCCATTGTCCTGACAGCCCGCGGCGGCATCCACGCCGGCGCCACCAGCGACCATCAGGAGCCGTACCTGCGCCAGGTGATGGCATTCATCGGTATTCACGATGTGAACTTCATCCATGCCGAAGGCCTGAACATGAGCGGTGACTTCCACGAGAAAGGCATCAACCAGGCCAAGGCCAAGCTGGCTGCGGTGGCCTGAGCGTCAACGAATTCCCAACCCTGACACCTTGTTTGCTCCTTTGGGTGTACCTGCCCGGCCTCGATGGCCGGGCTTTTTTGTGTGTGAATCACTCCCGCCCATGAAATGCGCAGCCCCCACATAGCGCATGGTTGAACACATCGGTCGCAACCCGCTAAGGTCGCGGCCTTGATTTACGAGAGGCAACCATGGGCTACCTGATAATCGTCGCGCTGATCCAGGCGTTTTCCTTCAGCCTGATCGGCGAGTACCTGGCCGGGCACGTCGACAGCTACTTTGCCGTGCTCGCACGCGTGGTGCTGGCGGGCCTGGTTTTCTTGCCGCTGACCCGCTGGCGCCAGGTCGAGCCGCGCTTCATGCGCTCGATGCTGCTGATCGGTGCGTTGCAGTACGGCATCACCTATGTCTGCCTGTACCTGAGTTTCCGCGTGCTGACCGTGCCGGAGGTGCTGCTGTTCACGATCCTTACGCCACTGCACGTGACCCTGATCGAGGATGCGCTGAACCGCCGTTTCAATCCTTGGGCCTTGCTCGCCGCCCTGGTGGCGGTTGCAGGTGCGGCGGTGATCCGCTTCGACAGCATCAGTGGCGACTTCTTCATCGGCTTCCTGCTGCTGCAGCTAGCCAACTTCACCTACGCTGCCGGCCAGGTGCTATACCGCCATCTGGTTGCCCGCCACCCCAGCGACCTGCCGCATTACAAGCGTTTCGGCTACTTCTACCTAGGGGCGTTGATCGTCGTGCTGCCGGCCTTCCTGCTGTTTGGCAACACCCAGCATTTGCCGAGCACCGACGTGCAATGGCTGGTGCTGCTGTTCCTCGGGCTGTGCCCGACGGCACTGGGCTTGTACTGGTGGAACAAGGGGGCCTGCATGGTGTCCGGCGCTACGCTGGCGGTGATGAACAACCTGCACGTGCCGGTGGGGCTGCTGCTCAACCTGCTGATCTGGAACCAGCACGAGCCATTGGGGCGCTTGCTCATCGGTGGCGCGATCATCCTGGGCTCCGTATGGCTGAGCCGCCTGGGCAGCCGCACGGAGGCACCGCTGGTGCGCAGGGCCTGACATGCACACCATCCTGGTCATCGTCGCGCCGATCTTTGCGTTGATCCTGGTCGGTTATCTTTGCCGCCGGACCAACAAGCTTGGCGACAAGGCAGCGGCCGAGATCAACAAGATGGTGGTCTGGCTGTGCCTGCCGGCCCTGCTGTTCAAGGTCACAGCCACCGCAACCTGGAGCGAGGTATGGCATCCAGGGTTCATCGTGGCCTTTGGCGCAGGGGCGCTGGCGATGTTCGTGGCCACGCTGGCCTGGCGTCTGTTCAGCGGCCACGGGCTGGTCGCGGCCAGTATCGACGGGCTCAGCGCGGGGTATGCCAACACCGGCTATATCGGCATCCCGCTGTGTTTGCTGCTGTTCGGTCAGGCCGGACTGCAGCCTGCGTTGATTTCTTCGTTGATCGTGGTCTGCCTGGTGTTCGCGATATCGCTGACGCTGATCGAAATTGGCCTACAGGAAGAGAAGCGGATCGGCCGCGCCATGTGGGTGGTGTGCAAGGCGCTGGCGAAGAACCCCTTGGTGATTTCGCCCGTGGCTGGGGCCGCTTGGGCAATGTCCGGGTTGGGGTTGGCGGAGCCGGTGATGCATTTTCTCGACATGCTGGCCTTGGCCACCACGCCGTGTGCATTGATTTCGCTGGGGGCGTTTCTGGCAGAGAAACGCAGCGGCGCTCAGGCCAGCCCATGGCCACTGGTTGCGATGAAGCTGGTAGGGCAGCCAGCGCTGACTTGGGTGTTGGCGTTCAAGGTATTCAGCCTGCCGAACATGTGGGCTGCTTCAGCGGTACTGCTGGCGGCGCTGCCGACTGGGACCGGGCCATTCATGCTGGCGGAGTATTACAACCGGGAAGCGGGGCTGATATCGCGGACGATACTGTTGTCGACAGTGGCTTCCTTAGTCACCTTGACCGGGTTGTTGTACCTGCTGGGTTATGCGGGGTGATTTGGGGCTGCTGCGCAGCC